>DKCV01000003.1 GCA_002449265.1 Caryophanales bacterium UBA6865
CTTTGTTGCCAGTTAAATCCGCGAACTTTGTTCCTAAAGCGGAGATGACTTTATCAACTGATGTAGAACCACAAGACTTTAATTCCACTGGAGTGAATGTGGTGTTGGGTTGCTCGCCAGACCCTTTAGTATCCGAACCTTTTTGTTCTTGTCCGCAGCTGAATAACGCTAAGCTAGAGAGGACAAGAGCGAGACTTTTTAATGTTTTCTTCATTTTCTTTTTGCCTTTCAAACGAGAAACATTCTAGAAAGAAGGGCAAAAGCCTTATACCAGAAACTTGTAAAAGAATGTAAAGAAAATGTAAAAGCCCATCAATCAAGTGAACGTACCGTAATAACAGGTCTGATTCCCAATCTAATACCAATATTAAGCGTCATAATTTTTCCGCTTTCGTAAGAAGCAAAATGATGATATTTAGAGTTAGAAGTTCCCTCTTTTAGCCACCAAGCATCTTTTTTAAGATCGATGTTATCTTTCTTTTTGGTTTCGCTGGAATAATAAGTGCTAAGTCTTTCCGCGTATTCAGTTCGCTCTCCAACGCGATATTTTTCTAATAAAGTATTCTCGTAATCTGCCTTCTTCATCAAATCGAACGCGTTCCCTTTTCCAAAGTTTTTAATGAGTTCTTTTTCTCTTTTACCCAAAACGATGGAGCCACCCCATGGCTTATCCGCATCGTTCATCCATTTGTAAAGTTCCGATTCTTCGTATGGCACCACTTTGTTTGCGTCAATCTTTTTGCAATCAATCAGCATTTCCGTAAAGATATCAAAACCATCGCCGTCTTTGACTAAGAAGGCCCATTTGATTGGCTCGTAACGATAATATTCACCTTTTTTTGTATCGGATTCTATATATTCATAGTTGTCGACTATCGGATTATCGCGAACACTTTTGTTCTTTGAATTTTTAATTTTTTCAAGCAAAGTTTTGTCGCTTACCTTTGTTTGAGGATAAAGACCAAAATTATTCAGGTCGACGTTCGTTTTCTCTTCCCACTTAGCTTTCAATGAGACGTCTTTCAAAATTCGCCATTCCCCTTCACTCTTGATAATTTTTGGGTCTTTACCATCGGTCTCCCAACCTTTAAACGCGTATTCAGAATTCATATCATACATCGTCGGAAGATTATAATGTTCATCAAAACGAATCGTTAATGGCTCAAAAGAATGCCCAAATTTTGCATCGACAAAAGTCACTTTATAAGTCTTGCTTACATCAATATTCGCATAAAGATTAAGGCACTTTGTGACATTGAAAGTGAAATTCCAACGATTGGTAAAATTCTCATCAAGATACCAACCATCCTTGTATTCAAAATCTAATTTTGGAAATTTGAGTTTGTTGCCATGGATGACGTTATCTACGGCAAGCAATTTGTGAGCGCCATAAAATTTCACTTTATGGAGCTTTCTTTTTGGGATTGGAGTGATGATTTTCTTCCCGTTTGAGAGAGTGGTAACAAGGTTTCCGTTCTCATCAATCTTCGCATCAACCACATCAGCGCCTTTTTCTCCCTTTTTGCCTATCTCTTCGCTAGACTTAGGAGTATCTGGAGAGCCTTCCTTAATCCATTTTGAATAAAGCATATTGCCACCGCGATTACGATAATTGACATAGGCATTAAATTCACTATAGTCGGTTTTTTGTTCCTTATTGCAAGAAAGGAGCGCGAATACTGGCATCAATAGTAACGCTACCTTATAAATCATTTTTCTTTTCATGTATTTTCACCTCCTCATAGTTAGTCATGATGTTCTTTTTCTAAAGGGATCTTGCCTGCATTGATTTCCGTCCCGTTTGATAGGACGAGGATTAAATCGCCATCCGGGGTAATTTTGATCGATTTAGGATAAACGCCAACTTCCCCGCGATTAGCCTTATTGCTATTCGGACCCCCTTTTTCTATCCACTCTAAAAACGAAAGAGTTCCTCCATTAGAGCGATAGACGGCGTAACTAGCGTAATTATCTCTTTCTAAGATTTTTTGTCCCGAGGAATTAGAGGACAAAGTAAGAGCAACAGGTACGCTTAATAAGCACAAAATAACCGCGCCCACGACGATACCGATAATCGTTTTGCTTTTCATAATTTTGATTCTCCTTGAGATATTTCATTGCAGTTCTTGTAATAAACATTGCAAATATTTTGCGATGAATGATGCTGAAAATCTTCGTAGTAATTAAAGTGCAAAACATTAGGAAGAGGCCGTTACTGATGCGTGAATCTAGGCCTATTGCCCAATAGATCCCGCATTAATAATCGTCCCGTCCGATAGTTCAATGATGAGCTCCCCTTTAGCGTTAATCAGCATGTATTCGACGCTAGCGCCTTTACTATCGCCATCACTAGTGATTGCCAATGCTTCTCTTCTTTTAATCCAATCTTCGTAATTCAATGCGCCCCCTTTCTCTTTATAGGAGACGTATTCAGGGAAAACAGTCGAATTAACCCTCGGAGAAGAGGAGCAGCTAAATAGAGTCAACATGGTAGCTAGGAGTGATATTGTCATAACCTTTTTCATAAAACATGTGTCCTTTTTCTTACATTGTTTTGCACTATCATCCGCAACATTAGAGTAGACCTTTTATTGCTTTAATTTCAATGAAAAAGAATCGTTATTTATTTTGTTTTTTTATTTTTGTAAAGTTATTTTAATGAGACAACTTTTTAATGTTAAATCGCTTATTTATTAAAATGAATTTGGGATAATATTTTTGAATAAAAGTGTGTGTTCTCATGACATTTTTCATAAAAGAAATCGTTAGATTATTTTTCCATTATGGCTTAATTAAAACGACGATTATTTAGTTCTTTTCCAATTCAATCGCGAAAAAGAAAAAGACTAAATATTTTTCCTTTCAATTAGCCAAAAAGCGATTTAATAGATTCTAAAAAGTTTGAATAACAACTTAGTTAGTTATTCTTAACATCCCCTAATTTAATGTTAAAAGCATTCTCTCAGCCATCTTGCTATTCTACTTTCATAATCGCTTGGCTAGCATTCTCACTTTCTTTAGGTAGTAATATAGTTACTTTTTCGTTTCCCAATTCAATGTAATCAGAAGAGGATTTCAAAGTCGATAGTTAAAGCAAAGGTAAAACAAAAACGGCAGCGTCAAGTTGCCGTTTTCGTTTAATTAAATCTTAATAATCTTCTTCGTATCTTCTTTTTGCTTGAATGTAGTAATAAACGAATTTAGCGATAAGTGTGACAGATACCACTATGCAAACTACTCCAATCCACCCAGCGATAGTCATCGCCAATTTAACATCATCGCCGCAGCATAGATGAATGATACCAAGGATGACGCCAGCACTAAGCAAGCAAGATCCTAACGTTCCCCAGAACGTTGACTGGCTTGCAAGTTTCGTCGTCGCATGATATTCATCAGAGAGCAAAGCCTTATCGAATTTTGTGTCTAGGTAATATTCGGTGTCAAAGCAAAGATCGGCACCCGCAAAGACAAAGAACCCCGCCAAGAACAAAGATTCAACAAGCCACATGTCAAGACTAGATGTGTCTTTATCAGGCCCAATAAAACAACAAATCGTCAAAGTAAGAGCAAGAGCAAGCATGCAAACGAGTTGGATTATTGGGTACTTCGTGGATAGCCACAATAAAAGAGCGATTAAACCCAATCCGGCAACTAGGCCAACAATCAATCCCACCATCATATAGCGAAATTACCTCTTAGCGTGTCTACGAAGGTGATCGAAATACTTAAATTTCAGGAAGAAGAAACCAGCTGAGAATAAACCCATTAAAAGTAGAAAAACGAATAACAGGGCCCAATTTGAAGTTTCGGGATTCCCTGTCCCAATGACAATCGCAAGAATGAGTGAGACCAAGCTAACCACTACGCTTCCAATGGAGAAGAGTTTGCATTTTTTGGTCGTCTTGGTTAAATAAATGCGATTGTATTCGCGGATATCTCCTTCCGAGATCCCTTCGAAATGGTTACCAGTGAAAGTGTTCATCTCACCGAAGAAGATAGCGAGATTGAAAAGACCTTGGGAGACGGATTTTTCGTTATTGAACTGTTTCAAATCACAGGTGACGAAAGTCCCATATGTTTTGCTTGGGTCGTATTTATAGAAAGGATATTTTTCGCAAAATCCCCTCGCAAAGTCTTCAACGGTAGGATATTTGTCCTTCGCGCCATATTCATCGTAAATGTCTTTCACATTGTAGCTAACAAACGAAGCAACCTTTTTGTCGAATACGAATTCAGTGAAGACTCCAGCATCTCCAAAATAGAAAGCCGTCGTGATTTCTTTTTGCTTATCAAGCGTTTTGGAAATTTTGCAGAATTTCAAATCTTTTCCAAAGTAGCGAATCAAACCAAAATCTTTTAGCATTTTATGTTTTTTCATAAATTTTCCTCTCATAATTCGTTAAATTAATAACGCGCAAATTTGTAATTTTTTCTGTTTCGCTAGCCCACTAGCGAAACAATAATCTCTCGAAAATCCCTTTCTTTTCTTCGAAACCCGCCTTCCCCGTTCAAAAACAAACCCCTTCATTTTCCAGTTTTTGTTTTATTGCGTCTAAAATAATCCCCATAAAATTTAAAAAAATTTTACCCCCCCCCGACTTTTTCAAGTCTTTTCTTTAATTTCCTTAAATTACTAAGATCGCACCTTGAAAAACGGAGCACCGCAAGAGGATATTCAACGCAAAAAATCCTCCGAGAGGACAAATGAAAACGGAGCTTAAAGAAAATGAAAAGCTCAAGAAGCCGAAACGAAATTTAATTTATTGATAGAAACACCTATAAATTAGGAGAGATTGCCCTTTTTCTCTTCTTCCATTTGATGTTCCAAAAAAGCTGCAAGTTGCTCAAAGGCATCATCAGTCTTAAGCGGTTTCATGGATATTACAATTTTCACTTTCTTTTCTCTAATATAGGGGGCGAAAAACGCGTGAAAGAATAAATCGTCAAGGTAATTATTCACATATATCGTTTTTGGGATTGTGATCTTTTTAAGCCCTTTTGATAAATTCGCGCAAAGCTCATCAAAAGTGCGGAAATTGAGTGCCTCTCCGAGAATGGGACTATGTAGATACCCCCACTTTTATGGTCGCATAAAAGCGCAGTAAAGGCAAAATGGACGCAGCGGTCCGAGAGACCAGGGGTATAGAAATATCCTGGAAGTAGCCTGATGCTCGCATCAAGCGCGCCGGTGGGAGAGAATTTTAAATCAGTGTCTTTAAAGACAGTATCCTCAATAGTTTGAATCAATTCGCAAGGCAATTCACGAATATCTTTCTTCATGACCACAAATTTGTTGCTTGTTAGATAGGCGTCGTAAAAACGATTGTCTTTGATTTCGTCATGTTTGTCTTTATCAAAAATAGCCATCGTTCTATTCGCTTCCTTTAAATAGCTCAAAGAACGTATCGCGATCGATTTTGGAAGATAAGAATTCATTAAGCTACCACTAGTAAGATAGCAAGAAGTGAAATGATTGTCGTCGCCATAAGGGTTATGATCAAATTCGTAAGGCAAGGATTCATCATTCTCAAAATAAAAGGAAACCATGTTGCTTAATGAATTCGCAGTTTCTGGATCAATATTAAAATCTTCTTTGTTTTGAATCAGTAAATAGGTGTCACCAAGTGGCTCACTCGGATAAAAACTGACGCCAAATACACTTTTGGCATTCCCTAAAATAGTCATAGGAACAGCCTCGTAATCCGTTTTTAGGTGGAAAAAGACTTGGTCGCTATATCTTTCTTCGTAATGATTATTCTCAAAAACGACAAGTTCATCCCTAATTTGCTGATATAAATCATCATCGGCTTCGACTTCTTGAATCCCATAGTGCTTAGAAAACCAGGTAAAGGGTTCAGATAAAGAAGAACGAAGTTCGTGGAACCATTCCGCCTTCAAGCTCTCCTTTTCGATGATTTCATCCCATTTTTTAAACGAATAGGAAGATGGCGACTTAGGGAAAATATCTTTGTGCTTCGCGCGAAAAACGCTTTTTGCCTCCTTATAACACTTTTGGACATCGCATATTATGTAAATATCATTCTTCTTAAGCGAACGGGTCGCTTCAGATTCAATAGTAATAAATTTGTTAGAACTCTTCGAATAAATCAAATAATCTTCCGAAGGGTATTCTAGGAGTGTTCTAATCGCGTCATCAATATCAATCATTTTGTTAGTCCGCCTTTTCTTTATTCTAAAGGAAGTGGCGGTTTAAGCAAACATCGTGGTAGCTTGAAGAACGATTGGAATTATCGATAATCGCAGTTTGTCTCTCCTTGCTCTCTGATATTTCACATTTTCTCGCTATTCTAATATTGCTATTACCGATGTAATCATTGCCCAAATCATGATAAATAACGTAATAACGCCCATCAATATTTAAAAGGGGAATATGACACGCACCACATTCAAATTCGCTTTTCTTAGCAAACGAAAAGCATCTTCATTGGCTATTCTTGTTCGATGACAACGTTTTCCCCTGAATAAGAATAGGCAAAGTTCAACGAGGAATATTTGGAAATCTCTCCTCTTGACCAATCATCAGTGTGAAATACGAAATAGATGTTCCCCTTTCCTTCGGCTACTTTCGGAAAAGCATTTTCTAAATTAGAGAAAGTAAACGAAACCGCATAATCGCCATAACTTCCGTCATCTTTTTTAAGATACTCGAGCTTATCCTTAGTGAAATGAACCAGAGTCGTTTCGTTATAGCTATCGCTAGTTAATGGGTCTACGTCAAATACGCTAAAGAAATAACTTGAAGCAAATTCTACATCTTTTTCAGCGGAAAATTTAAAATCAACTTTCGTATCTTTTTTGATTGTAGAAGGCAAAGAAAATTCAACGCATACAGAGTCGTTTTCTTTCTTCCCATCGCCAATCTTCATCCAAGTTTGGCTATCTTCTGCACAAGCAAGAAGCATCGGAGCAAACATAAACATACTCAATGCCCTAATGATTTTATTCATAAAATTACCTCGATTTTTATTCTTTGAAATCTTAGCACCAAAAAAACAAAAATAACGCAAAATTGTGACAAAATAAATCGATATTACTTTATGAAAAAACATGCAAAACAAGGATAATATTTTTAAATCCTTGTAAATCAACAATGTTTTTGTGCAAATAAAAGGAAGGGAATAGGCACTAGATTTTTAATCGATTTCGCTTATTCTTCGATGCTAGAAACTCGAATCACTGGACGCAAGCCAAAATACAGTTTTCCTAGGGCCTTCCACCAAGGATTTTCGGGGTTTGTGTATCCACCATACGCCCAAAAAGCATGCTCGTCACTATCCTTTGGCGTTTTCGTCCACCAACCATGAGTCCCATCGGCGACACATTCTATCTTTCCATCACGGTTACCGTATTCAGTCGATACCGCATCCCGATTTTCTTCGGGCAAATAGTTTTCTATTTCTTGTTTCGTTAATAGTCCAAAGGCGTCAGACGTAGACTTTAAATAAAGTTTCATCAGAAAACTATTCTCTTTCGAACCAAACACAAAATACTTTTCTTTCATACCCCCATTCATCCAAGTATGGAGGGGAGACCCGTCATAAATTGCTGAATTATTATTTTCATCGATAGGTACACGATCAACAATCGACTTCGTCAGCAATAAGCGCCCTGCATTGCCGTCCTTATTTAGAAGCACCCATTTGACAGGCTCATATCGGTAATAAAATCCGAAAGATTCGATGTATTCGTAATTATCGACCACAGATCGACCTCTTTTGCTCTTTATCGAAGTATTTTTGATCTTTGCAATCATATCGGAATCCGTCACTTTACTTTGCGGATATAGACCAAACTCTTCCAAGTTCACGCCACTTTTCTCTTCCCATTTCGCCTTCAAAGTAACGTCTTTAGGAAGGTTCCATGTTCCTTTTGCTTCAATTACCTCTTTTTTGTCACTAAGGAGTTCCCATCCCTTGAAAGAATAATCTGAATTCATGTCGAATGGGATTGGGAGTTCATAGCTTTTCCCGAAATGAACCGTCACTGGAGAGAAAGAATGCCCAAGTTTTTCATCAAGGAGCGTGATTTTAAAATCTTTGTTCGCATCGATTTTGGCATATAGATTCATGCTTTTGGTGATAAATGAGTCATCTCTAAAATACGAATTGAATCCTTTATCGAAATACCAATGATCTTGGTAATCGAAGTCAAATTTCGGAGGAATCATCTTTTTGCCATGAAATATTTGCTTCTCCCCTAATAAGGTATCGCCCAAGAAGAATTTGACCGTGTGCAGTTTTCTTTTTGGGAGAGCTGTTTTGATAACGTTTCCATTAGAAAGGGTGAGAACGAGATTACCAATATTATCAATATAAGTGGATACAACACTTGGGCCCCTATCCCCTTTTTCGTTTGTTTTTTCTTTTTGATCAGGATGAACGGGTGAGCCTTCTTCAATCCACTCGGTATAGGGTTTTCTCCCTCCATCATTCCAATAAAGAATATAAGAAGAATAACGGCTTAAATCGATATTAGCTCCCGCCACATTAGAGCACGCAGCCAAGGCCATAGAAGATAAAGAGACAATAAATAGTGTTAAAGGAGTTCTTCTTTTCATAATGTTCATCGTTCCTTTCTATTAATCCATTTCGATAGGAAGCGCCCCAGCATCAACTTCCGTTTGATTTGACATGATTAAAATAAGATGCCCTTCTGGAGTAATCCTTGTCGCGACAGGGTGAATGCCTATATCGCCTTTTTCGCCTTTTTCCGCGACTACCGTTTCTTTTTCTCGCCACTCCAAAAAGGGTAATTTGCCTCCTTTTGAGACATACACAGCGTAATTCGCATAATGATTCATTCTATTATCGCTCGTTGGTCGAATATTAAATTTCCCTAACGAAAGAGCGAGGATTAAAACTACGGATAAGAAAATAATAATTGCCGCAATAACATAACCAATAGGCGTTCTCGTTTTCTCCATCATTATTCCTCCTTCACTTTCCCAGCGTTAATGATTTTGCCGTTAGTGAGTTCAACCATTAGTTCGCCATTTTCATTCACTTTTATGGATTTAATCGTATCTCCAGGTTCCCCTTTATTATTCTTAAAAGGAGCCACTTCTCTTTCCTTAATCCACTTCTCATAGCTAAGCTCCCCACCATTATTGATGTAGATAGAATATTCTTCGTTTTTGTTCATGCGATTATGCTCTTCCGCGTTATTAGAACAACCCACAATAGAAAAAACGCCAATGGTAGTTACGAAAGCTTTTAAAACTCTCTTTTTCATTAGGTAATACTCCTTTTCTTAATCATCCAACTAGGCCATTTCACGCCACATTAGATAAAACAATCATTGCAATTTTTATACAAAAATCAATCGATAAATACTTACTTTTTTTGCTTTTGTGTTTTTGTTTTTAATGCGGATTAAGAATAAGGAAAACTGCTATTTTAAATAAATAATCATCTAATGGAATTGTCTAAATAAATGGCGAACAAAACTAAGGATTAATTGATTGTTATTCCAGCATCAATACGAGAGTAAACCATTCAATTAAAGGCAGTGTTATTTATTCAACATAACCGCTAGAGCTCTTATCGAAAAAAGTTAAATAATTTCTAGTATAAAAGGAATTGCAATATTTTCATCAAGTCATTGCTAAAAGGGCATATTGATCAATCCTTTTAATTGGGTGTTGGATAAGAAATAGAACATTAAGTGGTTGTCTAAAAAAGCGACAATTGTTCCGCTTCTTCATAATCCTTATATCCTTCAATCAGCTTCTTCAAAAATTCATAATCTCGCGAAAAGGAATTCGGGAGTCTGATCAATTTGATTTCATGACTTTCGCAAGATGCCATCTTTCTTTTGTCGGATGCGATCCTACGATAATCAGAATAATGCTCTCCACCGTCAAATTCGAAAGCGTATATTGGCTTTAAAGCGCCGAAAATTGACTTTTCATAAATGACAGAATCGAATTCCATCGTAGAGTTCTTATATTCCTCGAACAACTCTTTTAAAGGGACATTACGCACTACTTTAAGCCTTTTCTTTGTTGAGACAATTTGCTCAATTGTCTTATAAAATTCGTCTTCGCTCAGAGAGCCATTGCTTTTTCCGATGGTGAGATTTTCGTAAGTAGGCGGAATGACTTCAACATTCCCTTTCTCTTCGCAATACTCTATGAGTTCATTCCAAACTCCATCGCCAGTATGCGTTTCTTTCAATTTTTCTTTATCGCCAAAAACAACCAATTTTTTCTTTGCCCTAGAAACGGCCACGTTAGCGATTTCACCATGCGAATTCAGCCAGTCAAGCGTATGGCTAGAAGAAAAAGAAGACACCCCAGTCGCGATAATTATGGTGTTTTTCTCATCGCCTTGAACACTATGGATCGTCGCGGCCTTAACTTCTTTAATCCCATTCCTAAATAGTAATTCATTAATGAGTTTTGCTTGATTCACACAGGGAGTAATAATCGCGCAATCGCTAATATCGTTATTTTTGCAGTAATTAACCACATTCATCGCTTCTTGATAGTTTTGGTTACGGAGAGAAGAACGCACCTCGTTCTTGCTATTGATAAAAGAGACTTCGCCATTTCCTAAAGAGGGGCTGATTTTAAGTTTATTTTGATAGAAATATTTGTTATTGAAATCGATGATTCTTTTGCCGCACCGATAATGGCTCCGTAACAATACCCTGTTGGTGATTTTGTCTGCCGCTTTCATCGTCGATAAAATGGAATTGTCTAAATAATCATAAATTTCCGATATCTTGAATTCCTTTTTTAGCTCTTCGTTAACCGTAGAATCTAGTTCAATCACGGGCATTAATTGGTCTTCGTCTCCAACAAGTAGTAACCCTTTCGCTCTAGATAAAGGGATTAACGCATGCGCGATATCGGCTTGCCCTGCTTCATCCATGATGAGAAGATCGAAAAAGAAATCCCCATCCCCAAGCCGAGAGCTAGAAATGTTCGTCGTGAAAATAAGAGGGAAAACATCAACTAGTAGTTCCAAGTTCTTGTTATCCAATAGATAAGAATTCAGGCTCATCGCTCTAGAAAGAGGGTCATCGATAAAAACGATTTCCTTCAATCTTTGATATTTTGATGATTGAAGTTTCTTATAGTGAACCAAAGAAGAATAATAAAGGAATTTAAGGGCATCTTCATCGTTTTGGAGGGAAACGAAATGGGAAATAATTTCTTTTTCGCTTTCACTAGGAATCTCCGCAATTTGGCGCTCTAATATCGCTTTTTGTTTCTCGATGATGGAATTTCTAGCGCCTAGCTTTTTCATTTTCTCTAGAAAACGAAGGTTATCCATAGCGACATTTCGCTTCTGATAGTTAGTAAGAGAAATAACGGCTCTTTTATTTTTGCTTAGCACTCTTTTTCGTAAATCATCAAGTTCAGATATGGTAAGCGAATCCTCAAAATCTAACGAAAATAAATGCCTAATTTTTAAAGCGGCTTCGGCCATTTTTTGCGTGTTGCCAAGTCTTAGAAATGGGACCTCAATCCTTTTACCATGGTACAAAAAATTGAATTTTGAAACGATTCCGTCTAAAGGTCGATTATTGTTTGTTGATACTAAAATCGTCTTTTTCACAAACAAAGCAGAAAGAATGGTATTGAAAATGGTTTGGGTTTTCCCAGTTCCTGGAGGTCCTTGAACATAGGTCACTTTATTTTTAAGCGCCCCATAAATAAGCAATGCCTGGTCGACATTCACGCGGTCATCAAATAAAACAATGTTTGGTAAAGTCCTACCATTATTGGAAAGGCTTGAATTGCCGAAAAACGCTTTTAAGGGGGCGTTGAGGGTATTATTCGCCCAACGCTCCTCGACTTTCGAAAATAATAAAGGGAGATTAATTTGCATATCTCTTTGAAGGCAAAAGAATTCGGGACGAGTGTTAATCTTTTCGTAAGCGCGTAGTCCTTCACGCAAGGAATTCACCGTTTCAAGGAAATCAGCGTTGATAGCTTCTTTAAATTCCAACGCGTTTAATTCCGTATAGTAATGCAAAGAATGCTTAGACCCATCAACTAGAAAAGACGGATTGACCCGAATCTTGTCTTTGATTTTCATCTTCTTTTCTTTCGGAGAGAAAAAAGCATTTTGATACGCGACGATATATTTCTTGTCGTCTTTATCAATGGAGAGGCGAGAAATAGCAAGTTCAGTTCGTCTATTTTCCCATTCATTCAAATCGTATTTAATAACGTAACGCACAAGGCTATGAATTTGTTCATCGCTTAAAAGTAACTCGCCGTTTTTTTCTAGCACTTCCGCGTCTAAGCCTTTTATCATGCAATAATCTTTCACATATGGATCAGAATCCGCTTCAGAGCACCTTTCCAAATAACGGAGAATGTTATTGCTGAAATTTTCGAACTTCAGCCATTCAAAATCTTTTAGATTCGAGTTGATTTTGTCAACCAAAGCAGCGTTATATTCCCCAATCGAAAAATGAATGACTTTCGCGCTAACGATGCGGTCAAAACGCAAAAATAAATCAATCGTGTCTACCCCTTTAGACTCATTAAACGCGGAAACAAAAAGCTTCCTCTCCTTTGGTTCAATATCATTAACGAAGCACCAAAAAGAAGTCGTTCTTCCTTCTTTAAAGGAATCATAAACTACATCAAGCCATTTGCCTTCCTTGATAGAAAGAGATATTTCTTTCGCCACTGCATTTTCTATTGTTTTACGGTTTTCCATAAACGGCAGACTTTTTGCACCATTAATATAACATACTTAGCATTTTCTTTTTTTAGAAAAACGGCCAATGAAGTGACTCACTAGCCGTTTTGATCAATCTTTATTCGAATGAAAACTTTTATTTTTTAATTGAGGACACTCGGATTACCGGTCTTATCCCTAAAATCCAGTTTCCCGGGGAAATAACGTAACCAAAGTAGTAGTTACGGAATCGGTTTGGAAATTCGTCGTCTTGCGTTTTAGACCAATAAGCGATAATTTTGCTCGAAGAATCATAGTTAGGGATTTTGTTACGAATCGTGTAATCGGAGGGATAAGCCATGCGACGATTACTTGGGACAATGGTTTTACAATCTTCCCATTCAATCAAATCAAGGATGCCTTCACTAGGAGAAGCTTGATTCATATCCATGATGAAATCCTTTTCTCTACCACCGAAGACAAAATAATCGTCTTTCATTTTCGTTTTCATCCATTTATGAAGCGGGGAGTCGAGGAATGATGTTGCTTTGTTGTCTGGATTAATCGCGCCAGAATCAATGACTAAATCCGTCATCAAGCGATAGTTTTTTCCTTTCTCATCTTCTTTTAACAAAAACCATTTCACAGGTTCATAACGGTAATAGGCGTCGTTTTCGCCATCTTTAAAATGTAGGTATTCGTAATAATCGACAATCGGATTGCCTCGGCTACTTTTTTGATCGGTTTTGCGAATTTTATCCAAAAGGGCAGTATCCGTGACTTTTGTTTGGGGATAAAGCCCAAATTCATTCAAATCAACCGCGTCTTTCTCTTCCCATTTCGCCTTCAAGACGATGTCTTTAGGAATGTTCCATATTCCTTCATTATCAAAGATATCCATATGACCTTCGCTAGTTTCGCGTTCCCATCCCTTGAAGAGGAATTCCGAATTCATATCGAAAGGTTTTGGGAGTTCATAGCTTTTGCCAAAATACATAGACAGAGGCGAGAAAGTATGCCCGATTTTTTCATCGATGAGAGTTACTTTGAATTCCTTTTCTGGATCAATCCTTGCATAAAGGTTCACACTTTTGGTGACGTTCATACGGTTAACGTCCCAATAAGAAAGGAATCCTTCATCAAGATACCAATTATCGTTATAGGTAAAATCAAGGCGCGGGAGTTCAAGCTTATGTCCATGGAAGAGCTTTTTCTCCGCTAAAAGGGTTTTCCCAAGGAAGAATTTCACCGTGTGCATCTTTTTCTTCGGTAAAGGTGTCGTAATGACTTTTCCGTTTGACAAAACCAAGACTAGATTCCCATCTTTATCGATATAAGAGGAAATGACGTCCGCTCCTTTTTCGCCTTTTAAATCTTCTTTTTCTTTTTCAGTTGGATGGGCTGGAGAACCTTCTTTTAGCCATTCCGTATATGTTTTTCTCCCGCCTTCTTTATAGTAAATGACGTAAGAAGAATAAATGCTTAAATCCACATTGTTCTCTTTTTGGCTCATGCAAGCAGTCAATACCGCTATAGGAGCAATAAGCACTAAAGAAGCTAAGAACAAAATCGTACCGTTTCTCTTTGTTTTCATGATTTTTCTCCTTATTAATGCTAAGTTAATCCACCTCAACCGGCATCACGCCAGCGTCGATTTCTTCGCCATTAGAAAGCACTAAAATTAAATGACCATCTCTAGTGATTTTCGTAGCGACCGGATAAACGCCTGGGTCGCCTTTTTCACCCTTCTTATAATTAGCGTTTTCCTTTTCCTTCCACTCCAAATAAGGAAGCTTCCCACCACTAGCAACATATATGGCGTAATTGGCGTAATAATCTTTTTGATGATTTCCAATGTCTAACGCTCCGCTTCGTAAACCGATCAATAACGCCGCCGAAATAGACGTGATAAGGCACGCTCCAAAAAATAATGCGGCAAATCTTTTTTTCTTCATATTTGTTTTCCTCAATAAGTTCATCATTTCTTCGCTTTATTAACCTTTTTATTCATAAGAATCAGATATTTTGCCAGCGTTAATGATTCTTCCGTCAGTAAGCTCGATAATCAGTTCCCCTTTTTCGTTCACACTAACGGATTTGACATAAGTGCCAGGATCGCCTTTTTCTTTCTTGTCGCTTTTCTTTTTCTCCTTAACCCATTCTAAATAGGGAAGCTTTCCGCCCTTGGATACATAAATGGTGTATTCCTCATAATAATTAGGCGGGGTTTTCTCTTTCCCAGTAGTGCAGCCGATGATTGAGCAAGCACCAAGGAAAGACAATAGACCAAGCGTAATGCTTTTTTTCATAAAAAATACTCCTTATCTTTAACTGGCGGCTTAGATTATTTCTTGCCGTCAGGTTAAATTAATATCTTGAATTTAAAAACAAAAATCAATCGATATTTTCTCACTTTTTTGATAAGGAATATTAATTTTTTATGAAAGATAATAATTATGTTAATTTAATTTTTAACTAAATAATAATTTAATAGTTGAGCACCAATAATTAGTCGCCATGAGACAAATACGAGAAATATAATGTTTCTCATAAAATCATTAAATATTTGATATCGTTTAATATCGTAAGCGTTTATTTATCCTTTATCGCTTTTAAGTTTTTTGAGTAAAAATTTCAGATTTTTAGGAAAAAGAAAAATAAAAGACATGGAAAGCGATGCCTTCTTGCCTATGAAAAGATTCAATAAATGAGTTTTATTATTCTCTAAGGCCCTTAATTTTCTTTTCAAACATTGTCTTAGCCATCATTAAATTTAAAAAAGCGAATGCATGAAACGCATTCGCTTAAAAGGGATAAAGATAAATCCACTATATTCTAATGGAATTCGCCTTCACGATTGATGATAACGTTCCCGTTTTCATCAAGAGGTTGTATGAGTAACCCGCTCCCAAGCACATAATTAGGGGTATGTGTTGGATTAAAATGGAAGAAAGCGATATCGCTATCGTAGATGACACGAAGCGTTTTGCCATTACCCATGTCTTTGACCCACACGGTTTGTTTGCTTGGATCAATCAAATAGACTTCGCTTGTTTGTCCATTTGCTTTGTAATCGTCATCACGATAGCCGACATCAATTTTTTCGCTAGAAGTTAGTTGTTCAAAGCCAGCATCCTTGAATCCTTGGTCTAAAACACTAGTTTTGACTTCACTTCCTGCGCAATATAACCCCACGCCAATTAAAGGGGAATTATCGTAATCCACGTTGCCGTTTTCATCCGCATCAGGAACGCCAGTTCCAGAAGAATAACGGGGTTCAGCATACCATTCCCCTACATGCTTTTTGTCATAATAATAAGGAATGAGCTTCGCATAATCTTCCCCGATATAATTCACTAAATCTTCCCATTCATCCGGAGAATCATCCGCATAGCAAGTAAGTTCCATTGGACCGATTTTGTTAATGTCGATATCGCTTGGCAAAGCGATATTTTCATAACTGAAAGTCAAATATTCCATATCGTCAACGCTATAATTGACTTCGTAATTGATCGATTTCAAGTAGCCTCTTTCAATCGTCATATTAACAGTGCTAGGGATGGCGTTGCCCGAAATCCAGCAAGAAGAAGTAGCGTCGGTCACTAGTTCGCGGAACGTATAGCTATTGCCGTCTTTCTTCATGGTTTTAGGATCGATCATTTTCGGGAAATAGTTGGTGATCACGTCGTTTTCGACGATATCTTCGCTTTGGACAAGGCGATTGGTGTTTTTGATTTGCCTAAAAGCAATAACTTTATCGTCTTTAGATGTGTAACCGTGCGTTTCGCTTTCCCACGCTTGTTTTTGAGAATCATAAGATTCTTCGGTGATTAAATAAGTCGTCCCATCAAACAAATAAGTCACGCGACGCGTTGGCTCAACGCCGGGTTTCCGATTCGTTTTCACGACTTTAAAAGGATTTTTTCCATCAAAGTAAGACATCGCATTAGTCACTTCGCGTGTGCCATCCTCAGTGTATGGTTCTGGCAAAGAGATGCCATCATAGTCTTTTAATAACATCGTGGCTTGATAATAATAAAGGAGGTTCGCGGGCGAATTCATGGCAAGACCAATCGCTTTATCGTTCTCCATTTTCACAACGATTTCCTCAAAGGAACAATTCGAATCATTAACGTTAGTGTGAACGAATGTTTGATAAGCACGATTTGGACTAAGCGCAAAATAACGATAATTCCCATCCCCACAAAGACGGAAATCATTGATATCCAAATCCTTTGGCAAGCCCCATTGATCGAAGAAGAATTTTGAAGATTCTTCTTTCGTTTTTTCATTTTGAGCGTTGAGGCCATGAGAAACGGCACGCCCATCGGTACCGTTACTAGTCAAAAAGGTGTAATAATCAGTTGCTTTGCCATCTGGATCATTCACTTGGTGGATGTAAATGGTATCTTTATTGCACTTGAAATCAATGCTCGCGATTCTTTCTGCACCGCCGACTTTGTTCATCTTTTTGATATCGGTTGAGCAAGAAATGTTTTCTAAGAATAAGTTAGAGCCTTGCTCAGGAGTCAAGGCTTTCCCATCCGTTTCCCAAGAAAAGGTTTCCGCTAAGTTTAAGAGCTTTTTATCTATAGCGTTATCAACGTGAGAAAAAGAACCAGTAGTCAAACTCGTATTAGAAGTATCGAAGAGCTCAAAACCAAGGACTTTGTTATCTTGCTCGAACCAAAAAGACACTTTGCCGATAATGCTAGTTCCATAGCATTCATTAAACGCAGAAACAATTCCATTATCATCGGTAGAATAAACGCTCGACTCAGACGAAAAAGCCGTAATGGACAAATCATCGCTGACGGAATGCAAGAAATTGAAATCGTCGAAAGTAAGTTCGTAGCGGTTGCCATAGGTATCCATCGTATACCCCATTGAACTGATATAAGGATTGCCATTTTTCAAATACTCGACGCCATAAGCGATTTTCTTATTTGCGTCCTTATGGCTAGCGACATTCACATAGGCAGTCTCGCTATTTTTGTAATAATCCTTTGTGACAAGTGTCTCTGAATCATCATAATCATTGTGGAAAACAAAATTAAAATCCGTCTTCAATTTCAGAATCGCGTCCTTTAACCCGTTGACGGAGCCATCGAAGACATAATCGTTTGCTGGATCGATATCAACGGTAGCTGCAGGCTCTTCGCTACTATTGTTCGTATTCGAAGAGGAAGATTCTTCCCCACAAGAAGCGAGTAAGATAACCGTAGACGATAATACGATTGGGAGAATCGTTCTTTTTTTCATGGTGTTTTTCCTCCGTTCCATAATTTTTAGCAACAGGCTCGTGATGGAAAATGGCCGATCGCTAACCCTGTGCTCTATTAACCTTATTCTATATATATGTCGCACAATTTTTTTCCAACTAATTTAATTTTTATAATCAAATATTTTTTGGCTATCCTCCCTACTAGAATCTTGAATATATTCACGAATATCCGCATATTTCAACATCTATTTTCAATTTTTAGCAATTAAATTTCTGAATTAATTTAAGAATGTAAATATTTTGTAAAGAACGCATTTATTTATTGAAAGTCATCGACTTGGTCACAATATTTTGACATTCAATTCAGGGAGGTCATCCAAATGAAAAAAACAGGAATATTGTGCCTAGCCTTATGCGCAGTCGCATTAATGGGATGCGATGAAAATGTCGTTACGTCTGGATTAAATAGTGGCGAGCTAGTCGCGGGCCCGCAAGGCGAAAAAGGGAATAGCGTTCTCACAGGAGAAGGCGCACCCGACAACTCATTGGGAGCAGATGGCGATAGCTATATCGACCTAACGACGTTTGATTTCTATACGAAGGAAAACGATGCTTGGACCAAAAAAGGGAACATCAAGGGCGAGGACGGATTCGACGGTAAACCAGGAGCGAACGGAAAAAACGGAAAGGACGGATTGTCTTTCTTATCCGGGGAAGAAGATCCAGAAGACACATTGGGGGTCGATGGCGATCTTTATATCAACACCGAAACCTTCGACGTTTTCAAAAAGGTAGATGGAACATGGACGAAAACGGGTAACGTCAAAGGCGAAAAAGGCGAAAAAGGCGAAGATGCAATTTCTTATTATTCAAATACGTTCTTGCCAAGCGAAGGCGGATATCTTTATTGCGATAAAGGCAGCTATACCGCTGGCGATACGATTAAACTCACGAGTTTTGCCGAAAATAGCTACGAATTAAAGAGTGTCGAAGTCATTTATGACGGCGTAAAAAGCATTTATACCACCGAAACGGGATTAAGTGACCTATTGACCGATGGGATAACGGTGAGAGAAAACGGATATGTCTTCAAAGGAATCTACACTCAAGAGAAAGATCCTATCGAAGTAACGGATATTACAAAAATAGGCGAAAAAGGAAGCGCTACTTACACCCTCGCTGATTCCTATGGAACAGCCGAAAAGGGAATCGCTTTGTCTTTGTCTTCAAAAAGCGATTTCATTACCGTTCAAGGCAAAACCGATACGGAAGGGAAACCAGCGACCACCATTTATTTGAAAGGGAAATCCACCTTTAATTCATCTTATTTGACCTTGAAAAACATCAATTTCATACTCGCAAGCGATTATGTCGATGATGCCTCGCTCCTCGAATTCGATTGTAACTATGCAAACTTTGAAAATTGCACAATCACCATCGATAAAGAAGTGAATTCTGCACTAAATTTCAAAGCCGGCAACTTTTCCATCAAAGATTCGAAAATAACCTCTTCTAAAGGAGAAGACAAACTAACCGCTAAGCTCACCACCGCTGTCACATTCGCGGAAACAAAAGAAACGCAATTTAGCCGTGTCTTCATTGATAATTTCAGCGTCAATAATGTGAAAAAATTAGCCGATAATGGCGGCCCTTACGCCGGATCAATATTCAAATCCTATTATGACACTCCTTATTTTGACTTTGAGATAAAGAATTCCACTTTTGGAACTACTGATACTCCAATTCGCGAAATCTGGTCACATTTTAGGCAAAAGGATTATATTTCGGATCGTTTTGGCATGAATAACAAGCTCTATGCCAAATATATGAAAACCGCATCGGTCAAACTCGATTCCGTCAATTTCTATACCGACATAAAAAACGATGATAGTTGGTATAGGAACCCAGCTTTATTCACGTTTAGAATGATGCAAAATGAAAGCGATGTAGATTATAATTTAAGGCAAAATTTTGCTGACATTCTCTTTGAAGTAACTTCGAGCAAAGCCAATAACGTTCCTTTGACCGCAAGCAATGTTCAATACGGGTTAAGTGATACACCACTCACCACATTGTATTGGTACTATGACGAAGAAAGCGTTTGGAATGGGAACACAAACATCCGTAGCTCTCAGTCAGTCTACCCATACGCCACAATCGATGAGCAAGAAGCTAAATTAGCAAGTGGCTTATACCCAGATATTTAAAGAATCAAAAGCATCAATGCCTTGCCTATATTCAATAGGTAAGGCTTTTCGCTTCAATAGAAAGGACAAAGATATGGAAAAAAGAAAATTATTGCTAATAGGAATCGCTTGCGTTTTGGCTTCGTGCGGGAATGGCACGCAAAACTCAACATCCAATACGAAAACGGATTCTTCCTTAGTAGGAACGGCATTATCCGTTAAAGCGACGAAGAAAGCTTATTACCAATACGATACGATTAACTATGATGATTTTTCGGTGAAAGACGAAGCCTCAAGTTCCGAAATTAAGGATTTTACGATTTCGCTAAACGGGGAAACGCTTGAAGACAAAAAGACAAGGATTTTCTCTTTCGGGGATGTCGAATTGACGTTCCATCATTCTGGCCACGCTGACGCTACTTTAAAAATCAGCGTAAAAAAGTCCTCGAATTTCGATGAAAGACTAGTCATTGATAAAGAGCCAGCCAAAACCAAATACCAAAAGGGAGAGAAATTCGATTCAAATGGGTTAGAGGTTTCTTATCAAATCAGCTATACGAAACAAAACCGGGAGAGCGTCTCCGCGAAAGAACCCTATTCGAATTACCAAATCTCAATCGACGGGATTAACGCTTCCGATTATTCTTTTTCTTCCGAAGGATACACGATTAAATACGCAGTCGTCACAAGTCTAGATGAATCAGAAAATAATCTCGTTGCGACTTTCCCGCTTTATCAATCCGCAAAGGAAAGGAAAGAGAATCAAAAGATTGAAGACGCAGAGCAAAAATACGTTTGGAGCGAGATAGACAGCAAAATGAAGGTGAAATTCACTAATCCAAATGCCTCTTTGGAAAAAGCCTACTATTCGCCTGATGAAATCAATCTCGATTATAATCTAAACGCCTTTAGCGACCGTGATGCCTCTAACTTCAAGCAAACCCCTTCCTTAGGGGAAGTCCCTTTACTAGTGGTCCCTATTGTTTTAAACGGCTATGAAGATCAAGCCACAGAAGAAAATCATCAAAAATTGGAACGAGGCTTTTTTGGCAAGGCGATAGAATCTAGCACCCCTTCTTCTCTAGCGTCCTATTATTACTATTCTTCCTATAAACAGCTTAAATTCGTCGGGGAGGTAACTCCGTATTTTAATCCCGTTCTAGAAGGGTATAAAGGCTATAGCAATCCCCGTTCTTTCAATATCAATACGCCAGAATCCCTAGCAAAAGACGCCTTAAATTGGCTAAAAGAAAAGCAAAATGTCAATCTTGATGATTACGATAGCGATAACGATGGATATGTTGATGGAATATGGCTTATCTATATGGAAGATCCTGACTGTTCTTTAACCATCAACTTCAATCAGCCATTTTGGCCATTTACGAGTTGTAGCACTCTTGCCCCAGGTACAAAAGAAAACCCGACATTGAACACTTTCGCGTGGGCTGGCACCACCCATCTATGGGGGAATTACGCCGACCCTAACTATGTCGCTACCCAAGGCATTGACCCTCACGTTTTAGAGCATGAAACAGGGCATATGTTAGGCCTAAGCGATTACTATTCCTATTCACCAACGACGAATAACGAAACCTATTATTCTCCTTTGGGGAGACTCGATATCATGGATATGGGGTTCGGTGACCATAATCCCTATTCAAAGATGCTGCTTGGCTGGACAAAACCGTATCTAGTTTTGGATGACTGCGAAATTGAAATCCCGTCTAGCCAAAAAGAAAATAGTTTCTTCTTGCTCCCTTACGATAACAAAACATACAAAAAGGACGAATTCGGTCGTATTATTCTCAACCCTTTCGACGAATATTTGATTTTGGATTATTACACTTACGAAAATTTTTATAAGGACGAATACAATCAATATGGAAGTGTCTCTTCTTATCCAAAGGAAGCAGGCGGACGCCTATATCATGTCGATAGTAGATTATTACGTTATTATGATGAAAGCGATTCATTTTCACTTCCTAGTGATCCAGACACCCTCTTAAATAGCAGTGAATATTTCTATCGCTGCATCACCAACACCCAAGCGGGAGAACGCGCGGAAACCAAATACAAGGTATCCTCGATCAAGGACTATTTCGATGAAATCCGCCTCATCAGCAAAGACAAAGAACTAATCGATGGGAACAACCGTTTTGACGCTGGTGCGTTGTTCAAAAAAGACGACTCCTTTAAAATCAGCGATTACGCAAGTCAATTCCATTACGATGGCAAATTCGATAATCAAAAGAACTTCTCTTTGGAGTTTACAATCTTATCGCTCTAATCATTAGTCAAGTACTAGAAAATCGTTCGGCAAAACCCTTGCAAAGTACCATTAAATTAACACGAATAGTTTTCGTTTATTGGGAATTTGCGGGGTTTTTGAAAATGAACTAATTTCAATTTAATGAAAATGGAATATTGAGGAATTCGAGGTTATCCATGGCAAAGACTTTAACGTTTTATTCATCCGCGTCATTCAATTCTAAGTAGAGGCATCTTCATTCAATGTGCCATTCAGATAGAAGCCACTCGTAAGGGAATCGTTCTATTAAAAGTGCTAAGTAGAATCCAGTCTACCTTTCATCCAACACTTTTTGATGAAATATCGACAAAGTAAAGTAGGCCAGCAAGATTATTAAAAGTGGCATATAAATTTTCAAAACGTCGGTTTTATATTATTCAAAACGTCGGTTTTATATTATTCAAAACGTCGGAAATATTTCTTTCAAAACGTCGGTTTTTATTTACGTTCCCTTGTTTTCTTGTTTTAATTCCTTTTAGAAGGGTGCGTATATGGCTATTGAATATGTAAGACGTTTAGCGGAAAAAACTCTAACCGATAAGCTAAATTCATCAGGATGCGTATTAGTGGCAGGACCGAAAGCATGCGGGAAAAGCACGCTCTGTAATAGATTTGCAAAATCGGCCGTGTCTTTGAAAACTAGTAACACCATCGCTCTAGCTAATTCTGATCCCACCGCTATGTTGAAAGGCGAATATCCCCGCTTGATCGACGAATGGCAAAAAGCTCCAGAGATTTGGAATGAAATAAAAAACGATTTGGATAAAGAATACCGCTTTGGTAAATACATAATCACTGGTAGTACTACTCCTATTGATCCCCATAAAATCCAACATTCAGGCGCAGGGAGAATCTCCACAATGTCGTTAAAGCCTTTCTCCCTTTTCGAATCAGGAGAATCTTCAGGAGCAATTTCTTTGTCAACACTCTTTAAGCAAGACGAACCTAGTAATGACAAAGTGTATTTCCTAGGTAATACAAGTCTCCTCGACATTGCCTATTTACTATGCCGAGGCGGATGGCCGATTTCTTTATTGGCTAAAAAAGAATACGCCATCATGTCGACGCAAAACTATTTTAATGGACTATTTGTGATTGAAAAAGAAAGTGACGACTTTGCTTACTTTCTCAAAAACAAAAATATCGAATTACTGAAACTGGTTTTAAAATCTTTCGCCAGAAATATTTCAACTGAGGCAAAAAAGACAAAAATGATATCCGATATATTGGAATCGGGAATCAGGGAAAAATTAGACGATGAAACTTTCTCAAACTATGAAAAAACGCTGAAAGATTTGTTCATCATCTACGATATGCCTGCCTGGAATCTCAATCTCAGGACTAGTGTCAGCGTCAGAACCGCTTCAACTCATCACTTTGTCGACACTTCAATTGCAACCGCCTCTTTAGGAATAGAGCCTCAAGATTTATTGAACGATTTGAATTCTTTCGGATTTTTCTTCGAAGATTTTGCGGTAAGAGACCTTTCAATTTACGCTGAATCAATAAACGGCAAATTGAAACACTATCGTGATAGTTCAGGCCAAGAGGTTGATGCAATCATTGAGCTCCCGAACAATGATTACTGTGCAATCGAAATCAAGATTACAAGCGAAAAAAATATTAAGGATGGTCTTTCTTCTTTATTCAGTTTTGAAAAGAAAGTAGCTAAAAGCGGCTCTAAAATGCCAAAATTTAAAATGATTCTAACGAGCCATGGCGGTTGTTATACAAAAAATGGCGTCTATATTGTTCCAATAACGGCATTGAGAGACTGATTTCAAAGCGATTGAAAAAAATCTTTTAGTACCAAAATCATTGCAAAACAGCATTAATTAACACGAATAGTTTTATTTTATCTAGGATTTGCATGGTTTTTCTAATTATCCGATTATGAATTTATTGGTGAAGGAGCCATTATGGTTCGTATGCTCGTTTTCAATGAAAATTTTAAGAGAATACTCATCAGAGGAATTCTTCTCGTAGCGAACGTCTAAGCTCCAGACGGCATCATCCTTTAAATAATTATCTTCCGCTAAAGTGTCGTCCCTAACGTAATAAAACTTATACAAGGGAGAAGGATTAGTTTCTTTATAAGAAGATAATTCAGAATCAGCTACGATACGATAATAAGTCGTATCCGTTTCCGTTCCATAAGCATACGGCTTTGATAAACCGAACTTCCCTCCGTAATTCGTCTGAAAGTAGGAAAAATAAGTTGCTGCGTTTGTTTCTAAAACACTCTCATCGCCACAAGGCTGATGGAAAGAATAACCATCATTGAACCACGTCACACTAGTGGACAATTCTCCTAGGCACCCCGTTGGAGCGCTTAATCCAGAAAGCCCGACTTTCGTTAGCTCACTCTCGCTAAACCAAGCGGATGAATCGTGACTGATCCCTTGACCAACAATTGTGCTTTCTTCTTCCTCACACGAAACTAAGCAAAAGCAACTAGTTAACGCTAGAAATAGAAACGGCATTTTTTTCATCGATGAATTCTCCTTTCGTCGCGGAAAAATTATAGCATTATGTAAGATGCTTGATTCTTTTTTCATTGCATTTAGGCAAATGAAGACTTCCGAAAATGAATGCGTTATTTTCTTTTAGCTATCTCATGTATTTAGGTATAAGAATAATGGGAATTTTATAAAGAATAAAAACAAAATTCATTCGTTCTTTCGCCAAGGATTCTCAATTAAGAAAAGGCTGTTTTACTTTCTTATGAGGCAATCGCCTAAATCCATTCAAAAATAGCGAATTCATTTGTTATCTCTGCAAAAGCCTTACAAAATCAAAACAAGTTATCCTTTGTTCGCTTAATTGCCTTTGTTTCTAACTCCTTAGGGATATCGCCACTCATCTACCTACATTATGATAAAATAAAGCATGCACAAAAAAGAAATACTCATCTCTCTTTCTACCTTCAAAAGCAAAGAAACACTGACTTCCTCCCTAAAGTCTTTTGCCTTAAAAAGACAAGACACTATTTTTGAAGTTGAATGTTCTAAACAAGAATTCATCCCTTTTTCAGGTTTTGAAAACATAAGGCAAGCAAGTAACGAAAAGTCGATTGTTTATGACGCTATATTTGGTTTTGGAGAAAATAACGATGACAAATTAATCGGCTTTCCTCTCAATAAGGAAGGAATGAATTCTTTAGTCATCATTGACGAAAACGAAAACTCATATGTGATAAATCAGCATATAGAAGAGGCCACTACTTTCTCTAAGATTTTCTATCATTCATCGCAAAGCTATCATCTAGTTAGTGGTTCATTGATAGAGGCGATAAATAGCGAGAGTCTATTCCCAAATAAGGAAGAAAGCATCGATATTTTGTTCAAAGAGCAAAATTCGTTCATCGTGATTTCAAAGCGAGATTTCACCTTCCTAAAAGCTGCGATAAACGGTTATTTAGACACCGCTACGAAACCATCTTCTCAAGAAGGAATATTTGCTACTATCGGTCGCTTCTTTTTCAAAAATTACATTCCAAGCAACAAAATCGCCCCTTTTTCAAGGTTGGTATCAAGCTACGAAATCGCATTGGGGAAAAGTAGCCCTACGATTGTAATTACACAGGATATGTCTTTCTCGGAATATCAAAATTTGCTAGAGTTAGTGAGCAATCTTAAAATTGGTAGTGACCAAAATGTATAAAATTGTTTTTGTGGATGACGAAGAGGGAGTCAGGGAACGGGCACTTAAAATGCTCGAAAAGCTAAGCGATGATTTCAAAGTCGTCGGAACATTTCAAAACGGCTATGACGCTTTGCTCAACATCCCTTCTTTGGAGCCAGATATTATCATCACCGACATCAAAATGCCCTACATTTCCGGTATCGAACTCATCAAAGAGACTAAAATCGAACTGCCTCTAGCTCAATTCATCATTGTTTCTGGCTATGATTCTTTTGATTATGCAAAAGAGGCCATAACCTTAGGGGTGACCGAATATTTAACGAAACCTCTCGTCTACGAGGAACTCCTAGAGGCGCTTAAGAAAGTAAAAGAGACCTTAGATAAACAAATTCAAAGCAAACGCAATATCTCGATTTTGCAAGAGCAAGCGCAAATCTCCTTGAAAATGCTTCAAAGCGAAGATCTCCAAAAGCTCATCACTATCAAAGAGATTCCCTTGAATTTCCAAGAAAAGCTCAAAGAGGACAAAATTGATATATCGCTCCCATATCAATTGCTATTTATTATTGATTCCGATCAAGAAGACACTCCTTACGAACAGCTCGATTTGCTTCACTTTACCACAAAGAAAATTTGTGAAGAGGCATTTTGCTATGACTACAAGTTCTATTCATTCCTCTATGAAGGGCAGTTTGTCGGCTTATTATTAAAAGAAGAAAAATTTGACGAGCAATCACTCAATGCGAAATTGAATGAGCTAATTTGGAAAATCAAAAAGAACACTTCGATTTCCGTATCGATTGGTCTATCAGAATGCCTAAGCGGCACCATCAATTACCGCAAAATCTATCGCCATGCAAAACGGGCTTTGGAATTCCGCACCGTAATGGGAGGGGGCGCCGTCCTTTCTTTCGACGATTTAGAAAGAAGCGAGGAGAATGAGCAAATCGGCAAAGTGGATGAAAACGAATACAAAAACATCACCTATTTGCTTTCTTATGGCAAAAAAGATACGGTCCTCGCTTCAATTGATAAACTCATTAACAATATCTCGGACCCTTCTTTCAAAGACAGCTACTATTTCATTCTTTTGAACTTGATGGATGCGATTTTGAAATCCTGCATTTCCTTAAAAGAGCTTTATTTGCGCCTCAATTCCCAAATAGAGCTCACTCAAGAGCTTTATTCCTTGAAAACCAAGCAAAGCACAAAGGATTTTTTCTATGCTTTGGCAAATGAGGTCATGAGGATCAATAAAGAAAAGCGGATGGCGGGATTAGAGACTTCCTTTGACCGCATCTTAAAATACGTCGACGCGAATTATTCCAATAGCGGTCTTTCCATCAATGATCTTGCCGATGAATTATCATTTTCCATTAGCTACATCACCACGATTTTAAAAAAGAATGGGACGACATTCACCAAAGTCGTTACGAAAACGCGGATGGAAATGGCCGCTCATTTATTGACTTCAACTACCGAAAAAATCATCACCATTGCTAAAGAAGTAGGATATAGTGACCCTTATTATTTTTCCCACTGCTTCAAAAAATATTACAAGGTAAGTCCCGATGAATTCCGGAATATCAAAGAAAACGCATAGAAATTTCACTTTGAAAAGGGAACTTTTCATCGCGACTTTCTCTTTGATGCTTTTATTCGTCGCTGGCCTATTTTCCTCTTTTTTGATTGTCTATTCCGCTACGACGGAAAACGTTTACCGCAAGCAAATCGCCTCCACAAGCGAAGAAACGATCAGCAATTTCGAAATCTATGTGAATAACGTCACAAACATCTCTAACTCCGTGCAAAAGAAACTCGACGTCATCAATCTTTCCGAGAACATAGACCAAGACAAAAGCTATTCTTACTTTGATGAGCTTATGGATTTTTCTAGCGAAATCCGCTTTGTCGCTTTATATAAGGAAAATGGCGAATTGGCAGCCAAAAACACCTATTATCATCAAGATGAAAGCCAGGAATCCATTTTGTCTTCGCCTTGGTTTAATAGCGCTAAAAACGAGCCGCTTATCAACTCCTTTTCCAAGATAGAGGATGGGAATTATTTTACTTTGTCAAAACTCATGCAAACCAACAAGAAAGAAAACTACGTTTTGCGCGTCCAATATTCTTTTGATAAAGTCATCACCTTAATCGAAGGATCCAATTTAGGGAATGGAGGCCACGTTATTATCTACGACAAAAACTATAATATCGTTTATTCTTCTCTCCCTAACGTCGACGATGCTGAGATTAGCACCATCCAAAAAATGGTCATCGGGCAAACTACGATCCCAATCAATAAAAGCACGTATTATTTATACGTTTCCACCATTCAAAACACCGGTTGGAGGGTAGCGATCGCCACCAATTACGATGCCATCATCGAAGCAAAGAATTTCATTGTGATTATCTGTGGGATGGAATGTGTTCTCTTTGTTTTGCTATTCCTTATTCTCATCTATTTCATTACAAATAAAATCACAAAGCCCCTTGTTGCGCTAGAAAGAGAAATGGCGAAAGTCGAATCATTGGATTTCAAAGAGGCGACAAAGGAAGAACTAAAAGGGACAAAGGAGGTCGTTTCCCTCAATCAATCCTATGTCAAAATGCTAACCCGTATCCAACAACTCGCCAATCGGTTATTAGAGGAAGAAAAAGAGCAAAATAAAGCGGAATTATGGGCTCTACAAAATCAAATCAACCCTCACTTTCTATATAACACCCTCGATTCCATTCTCCTATTGATTGACGAAGGGAATAACGTAGACGCCGCGAACATGATTGTCGCCTTATCGCGCTTTTTCCGCATTTCGATATCGCGAGGGAAAAATATTATCCCTGTCCAATCCGAACTAGATCACGTCAATTATTATCTAAAAATCCAAAAAATGCGTTTCAAGGACAATTTCTCTTACCAATTCATTTACGATAAAAACGAAATCGCCCCCTATTACGTCATGAAATTGATTCTTCAGCCGATTGTCGAGAATGCGATTGTGCACGGAATCGGCGAATATCCAAAAGAAAACGCCTCAATCACGATATCTGCTAAAACAAACGAAAAGTACCTAATTTTTGAAGTTTACGACAATGGGTATGGAATCTTGCCAGAGAAAAAAGAGGAGATACTTGCTTCCTTCGCTGACAAAAATCTGCATACTGGCGTAGGATTAAGCAATGTCTATCGCCGCATCAAATTGTTCTATGGGCCTACTGCCGATATCAAAATTGAATCGGAAATGGACGTCGGCACGAAGATTGTCATCATGATTCCGCTTGAGGGGGCCAAAAGCAATGAAGAAAATTAAGCGGTTCCTTCTCACTCTCTCTTCGCTACTAGCGTTAGTTTCGTGCGCGAGCAAAAAAGAAAGCGTATCCATCTTTATTTACGATAACGAAGATACTTTCATTCACTCTTTGTGCTTAAAAATCAATGAGCGGTTCCAAAAAGGCGGGTATCAAATTGACCAATATGATTCCTATCGTTCACAAATAGAGCAAAACAAAAACCTCCTTCAGGCAATCGAAGAAAAGAAAACGAATCTATTGCTAGTCAATCTTGTCGATCGATTGTCTGCCTCGGTTTGCATCGAAAAAGCAATGCAAACCAATACCCCGCTTATTTTCTTTAATCGTGAACCTTTGTCGTCAGATATGCATAAGGCACTAGAAACAAAACAAGACGTTTATTTTGTAGGTGCAAGCCCAATAGAAGAGGGCAAAAAACAAGCGGAATTCCTTCTTTCCTTATTCATCAAAGACGGAGCGATAAAAAAAGAATATGACAAAAACAAGAATGGCAAAATCGATATTGTCCTTTTGAAAGGCGAAATCGGCAACCAAGACACCGAAAAAAGAAGCGAATCATTTATATCGACATTGAAAGAAAGCGACATCCCTTTTCAATTCGTCGATTCCGTTTATTGCGATTGGCAAAAAGACAAAGCCGAAAGCGCGATGGCGGAAATCGCCAAAAAGCATCTTTCGGATATCGAAGTCGTCGTTTCTAATAATGATGATATGGCAATAGGAGCGATTGATTATTGCTTAAAGAACAATATCTTTTTCAAAGGGAGGGAATCTCAGCAATTCCCCGTTATTTCGGTCGATGGAACCAAGAATGCCCTCCAATATATCATAGACGGCTTATTGACAGCGACAGTCAAAAACGATGAAGAAAAACAAAGCAAAGCAATATACGAAATCGGTACTAGCTTGTTAAAAAACGGTAAAGTCTCTTCCTTAGATTACTCATTTTCAGATAATCATTCCTTATATATTAACGGAGAAGTCATCTCAAAGGAAAACGTCTCTTCCTACTAGTTAACTAGTTCGAATCAATTGTCTCACGCGAATTAAAATTATGCGTTTTTTTCAAAAATTGTGCGTTTTTTTCCATTTTCATTAAATGGATGCAATTTTATGATGTAACCGCTTACTTACCAGTCATTAGAACGGTAAAGTACCAAGTAGGAATAAGAAGGAGGAACAAAAATGAAAAAGAAAATTATTCCACTATTTTCATTGCTCGCCTTAGGGAGCGCTTTGGCTTCTTGCGGCGGAAACACTAATAACGCCTGGTCATGGAAAAACGCAATTTCAGATGGCGAATTAGGCTATGTCATTCTCGTGGGAGAAGATGGTAACCCTGAAGCCGAAGACCGCACAGCTGGTTGCAAGGAAGCGATGGATGAAATCGCAAAAGAAGGCAAATTCACTGCCAAAGAACTCGAAAGAAAGACTTGTATCAACGAAAGCGGCTCTTGGAATGACACGGTTGCAAAAGAAACCGTCGAGACATGGACCAAAAAATATAAGGGCAAACTTGATTTCATTATTTCAAATAACGACGGCATGGCCATTGCTGCCGCTAACGCGAGTGGCTTAGCCAAAGGGACGCCAATCATCGGCTTTGACGCTCTTTCTGCCGCTTGCGACATGATTAAAGAAGGTACCTTAGCGGGCTCAGTATCGCAAAACGGAGACGATCAAGCGCTAGCAACCGCTAAAGTGTTAACGAATTTGCTAAAAGGCTCTTCAGCCGTCATCGATTCCACTTATGGCGGGAAAGCTGAGCTGAATCTCGAAGATATTGATAAGCACATCGTACAAACCAAATTTGCAGCCGTTACCAAGCAAAACGCAGATAGCTTAAAGCCTGGTTCGTATGTGGATGTCGCCGAAGATAGTGCGGTGAAAGGCAAGAAGATGCTTGTCGCTACTTATAACAATAACGACAATTTCATCAAAGAAACCTATAGACAAGCGTTACCTGCCTACGCACAAAAACTCGGCTATACCGTGGACGTCGTTGAAGGAGATGGCTCCAACGATGCTGATTTGCAAGAAAGAATCGAAACAAAGATTAATTCTACCCAATATGATTGCTTTGCCTTTAATATCATCACCCATGCAAACTGGGAATCTTATCAAAGGTTAGTCGGCGATAAACCTTTGGTGTTCTTCAACCGTCAGCCAAAAACAAGCGACAATAAAGGCGTAGCCGATTTATCCAAAAAAGCGAAAACTTATTTTGTCGGATCAGGGAGCGCTGGTCAAGGGGTTGCGCAAGGCCAAATCATTAAAGACTGGTATAAAGCACTCGAAAAATAAGTCGATACGATAAAGTAGGGTGCTAGTCACCCTACTTTTGTTCCACTACTACAAGGAGAAAAACGATGAGCGATTATATTTTACAAATACGCGGACTCTCCAAATCGTTTGGCAAAAATCACGTCTTAAAGAACATTAATCTCTCCGTAAAACGCGGAAGCGTCATGGGACTCATGGGAGAAAATGGTGCTGGTAAATCCACGATGATGAAATGCCTTTTCGGGATTTACGCAAAAGACGATGGGGCGATTTATTTCGATGACCATGCGATTGATTTTAAGGACCCAAAAGACGCTTTAGAAAACGGCGTTGCGATGGTTCATCAGGAATTGAATCAGTGTTTGGATAGGACCGTCCTCGACAATATGTGGCTAGGACGTTACAAAACAAAATTCGGAATTGTCGACGAAAATTACATGCTTTACGAAACAAAGAGTCTTTTTTCTCGTTTAGGGATCATGGTGAATCCGAAGCAAAAAATGAGAACGATGTCCGTTTCGCAAAGGCAAATGGTTGAAATCGCCAAAGCAGTTTCGTATCACTCAAAAATCATTGTCTTAGATGAACCGACCTCCTCTTTGACCGAGCCAGAAGTAAAAAAGCTGTTTAAAATCATCAATGAGTTAAAAAAGAAAGGCGTTTCTTTCATTTATATCTCCCATAAGATGGATGAGATCTTTGAAATTTGCGATGAGGTTTCTGTACTCCGCGATGGTGAAATGATCATAAGCAAATCCATTAAAGACACGGATATGGACGAACTCATCTCCGCAATGGTTGGAAGAAGCTTGACGCAAAGATTTCCACCAGTTACTAACTCACCAGGCGAAGATATTTTGGAAATTCAAAACCTCTCAACGATGTATTCTCCTTGTTTACGTGACATTTCTTTCTCGGTGAAAAAAGGCGAAATATTCGGAATCTATGGACTAGTTGGGGCGGGCAGAAGCGAATTATTAGAAACCCTTTTCGGAATGAGAACAATCAAAACGGGGAAAATCATCTATCGCAGAAAACAAATCTTTGTTCACTCCCCTAGCGAAGCCATGAAATACAACTTTGCCTTTGTCACGGAAGAAAGAAAAGCGTCTGGGCTTTTCTTGAAAGGCAATTTGATTTTCAATACCACAATCACGAATCTTGACAAATATAAAACATTCGGCGTCTTAAGCGAGCGTAAGTTAACGGACGCGACGAATCGAGAAATCAAGCAAATGCATACCAAATGCATGGGACCTAATGACCTAATTTCTTCCTTAAGCGGCGGGAACCAGCAAAAAGTCATCATCGGAAAATGGCTAGAAAGAGACCCGGATGTGTTCTTATTAGATGAGCCAACACGAGGAATTGATGTAGGTGCGAAATACGAAATATATCAGCTCATCATCAATCTAGCGAAGAAAGGAAAAACCTGCATTGTCGTCTCTAGCGAAATGCCAGAGATTCTAGGAATCACCAATCGAATCGCAGTGATGAGCAATTATCGCTTGTCTGGCATCGTTAACACAAAAGAAACGAACCAAGAAGAGCTGCTTAGGCTCTCCGCAAAATATTTATAGAGGTAAGTGTTATGGAAAACGTATTAGAAACCCTTTCCGAAAAAGAACTATTGGAAAGTGTTAAAAAGAAACAAGAGGAAATCGATGAACTGAGTCTAGATGGCGTCGAGAAAATCGAAATTCTCAAAAACGAAATCAGCAATATCAAAAGGAATTACCAGCTCGACAAAGAGACGAAAAAGAAACTGATCGAGAAAAACAAAGAGGAAATCGCTAAAGCCAAAATCGTCAAAGAGAATAACGCTAAGGCGCTAAGTGACTTGAAAAAGCGCACCATCAATGAAATTCATCATAGCTACGCCCCATTAATCAAAAACGAAATAGAAAAGGCAAAGAAGAGAAACAAAGAAGAGAAAGAAGAATATCTTCGCGTTTTAAATCAAAACCGGCAAGAAAGAGATTCTTCCTTAGAAGCGCTAAAAAAGGAATTTTTATCCACCCCTCTTCCTAGCGATAGGATAGAGTTAGCAATCGAGAAGAAAAACCGAAAGGCCCGTGTTGATGAAATCAATGCAATCTACAAGCAAAAATGCAATGACGCCACAATTGCTTATCGCGATACAGTCGATGAGGGGAAGGAAGCGATTCACGCTTTGTATTTGAATAAATACGCCTCCATTGAAAAAGCGAATAGTAAAAAGCTCCCTCTTCGTTTCATGCTTGAACAAAAAGTGGAAGAAGAAAAATATAATTTCAACCTCAAATCATTCTTCCTCAAGAACGGGTTATATCTTACGATTCTCCTCCTTATGATCGTGGCCACCATTTATTACGCGGCGCAAGGAAACGGCTTCCTTTTCAATGGAGACAATATTTTGCTTATCCTTAACCAAGTGTCTCCGAAAATATTCTTGGCGTTAGGCGTTGCGGGGCTAATCGTTCTAGCGGGTACCGATTTAAGCATTGGGAGACTCGTAGGCATGTCAGCCGTCTTCACGGGAATGCTTGTCACAACGAGCGGGGAAACTTCTGTCACATTCTTTGGCATTTCCCCCAATTTTAGTGCGATTCCATTAGGATTAAGGGTAATACTCGCTTTCTTATTATCGATTGTTTCTTGCTCCCTTATATCAGGGATTGCAGGTTTCTTCACCGCCAAATTCAAAATGCATCCTTTCATCTCAACGTTAGCAACCCAATTATTCACATTCGGCATTATGGCTGGCGTGACAGGCAATTCCTTCACTGGCGCGCCAGATAAAGGAGTCACTGCAATCGTCTCCGGAAAAGGGTTAGGCGATGGAGATTTCCCCATCATGATTATTTGGGCCGCCCTTGGCGTACTCATCATGTGGTTCATCTGGAATAAAACGAAATTCGGGAAAAACATGTTCGCGGTCGGTGGAAACGCAGAAGCCGCATCCGTATCTGGCATCAACGTCTTCAAAGTGACAATGCTCGTCTTTATTCTCGCTGGCATCTATTACGGAATTGGTGGGAGTATGTACGGCATTTATACAGGCAACGTCAGGGCACAAACCGGGCAAGGGATGGAAGCTGACGCGATTGCCGCTTGTGTTGTCGGAGGTGTCTCTTTCTCGGGTGGCGTTGGCAAAATCAGCGGAGTGGTCATCGGGGCGATTATCTTCCAAGCCATTGTTGTTGTCTTGCCGATGATCGGTATCACCGACGCGAATTATCAACTCGCCATCAAAGGCATCATCATCCTTGCTGCCGTTACGCTTGACTGCGTCAAATACATCAAGAAAAAATAAATATAATTAGGAGGAACTATCTAGAAATGGTTCCTCCTTTCTAGATTCATATGACTTTATCATTTTACTGGGCCTTCTTAATGCTCCTACTAGGGTTCCTAACTGGCGTTATCGGAAGTATCTCTTATTTAAAGGGGCTTCGCGGAGAAGAGAAACGCTACCCCTATTACGAATTAATACTCGCCGGCATCCCTTTTGGTTCATTAGGCGTTTTACTTGTGCTAGCTTTAGCAAAAGAAATCAGAGATGAGGGCACTATTCACCATCATTTGATCTTGTTTTCAAATCTAATATGGTTATCCCTACAAATCGTAGCCGTTTTCTTGCTTTGCTATTTCAAAATCATCGCATTTTAATGTGATTTGCAAACGAATGCTGAGTGGGTGACATTGGTTATGCGCTTTTTTCATCTCTAGTAATCGATTCTCAAGGGAACACTATGTTTATTCCTAACTAACTTTTCATTTGTCACGGCAACAATCGTTTTGTTTCTCACTATTTATTAAAAAATAAGGTGCTCTTTTGCATTGGCGTTTCTTGAAAAGCGCTAGGCAACAGTACCAGCAACTCTAACAATAGTTGTATAGTTCTGTTTCATAGTTTAATAGTTTAGTTGTGTAGTTTTAGAGTTTAGTTGTGTAGTTTTGCTTCATGGTTGTATAGTTTGTTAAAACGTTTTGGTATTAACTTATGAACATTAATGAGCTGAAGGAAAACGAAACAACGGAATTAGAGTCATCAGAAAACGGCTTGCCGCTTTCTTTCTAAGTAATTTCTGTATAATCAAAAATCGACAAGCAATATTTTGTGCATTTTAGACCGATTTCTTAAGTGAAAATAGTAACCACGAAACTTATCTATAAAAACATGGTAAGCACTCGTGACTATGTGGTTCAGCTATTGACGATAACATCGCCTGTTTTGTTTATTGCATTTTTCTTTTTCGAAACTAGGTAAGTAAAACTAAGCGCGTATATCGCTCCTAGCACTTCCGCTACATAGCTTCCCCACCATATCGCATTGACACCACCTAAATAGCCGAAAAGAAAAGAAGCAGGGAATAGAACGATCAGTAACCTTAATGAAGTTGCAACCAAAGGATGAATGCCATTCCCATAACTTTGAAGAGTAGCGTTAGAGACAATGCATAGAGACGCAAGAATGAATGTCGGCGCGCTGATACGCGTTAAGATAACACCCGTATCGACCCATTCTTCATTCAAATTAAATAGAAGCAAAAGTTCTTTTGGAATGGCTTCAAAAATAATAACGCCGATAGTAGCGATGATTAGCCCATATAGGTAGCCATAAAACATTGCGTCTTTTGCGCGTTTTTTGTTCCCGTTCCCATAATTAAACGCAATAAGGGGGAGCATCGCGTTAACCATCCCGTAAAAAGCCATAAAGATAAAGTTCTGGAGTTTATAATAAATCCCATATATGCCAACAAGCATATCGATAGTAGCCCCACTACTCGGGAACAAGCTCATAAAAACAAGCTGGAATACAAGGGGCTGAAGACTTTGAAGGGCTTGAAGGGCAATACTAGGCAAACCAACTTTCAATATCTTCTTCATCATCAAAAATTCAAAACGGATATCATCTTTATGAATCGCAATTTCTTTATTGACGAATCCGACAAGCAAAAAGCCAACAATCATGGATACCATTTGACCAATAATCGTTGCAATAGCCGCTCCTTCTACTCCCATATCCCAAACTAAAATAAATAAGGGATCAAGCGCGATATTAGTAAGCGCTCCAGCAAGTTGCATAATCATCGCTAGATTGGTTTTTCCTGTCGCGCACAAGGAACGTTCGCTGACTAGCTGTAGCAGCTGACCAAACGAGAAAATGAAGCAAATGCCGAGATATTTAGAGCCGGCAGTAATGACTTCTTCGTCACTTGTAACGATAGAAAAATAGAAATCCCCAAAATAAATCGCTAAACCTAAAACGAGAAAAACGACATAGAAAAAGATCATAAGCATATAGCCATTCACACAAGCTTTAGAAGCCTTTTCCTTTTTCCCTTGCCCTAAGGCTTTCGACAAAACGGCATTAACCCCAATCCCCGTTCCTATCGCTACAGCGACAAGTAGCATCTGAAGCGGATAAGCGTAGCCTAAAGCCGTGATTGCTTTTTCGTTAGCGGGATAGCCCATCATTCCGATAAAAACGCTATCGACGATATTATAAAAAGCGCTGACGACCATCGAAAACATCATCGGAAGAGCCGTCTTTAATAAAAGAGTAGGAATCTTTTCATTTCCCATTCGATTGGTTTTGCTGCTATTTTCCATAAAAATACCTCGTGAAGGGACCTCCGCTTAACGATTTAGATCCAAAATCCACGGGGCGAAAAGTAAGCAACGCTTAGGAAAAATCCTCCGCTATTTTCGAAAAGCATTTTAAAAGCGGACGCTAAAAAAATCAACGCAAAATATTGAAGGAATTTAAGGAATAATCAGAAGCGATTGTCCCATGATTGAGCTAGCAATATCGTTATAATATCCCATCAATATCTCAAGGAAATTATTGTTATAGAACATCTTACCGATGGTATAAATTGAGTCATCGCTTAGACAAAGAAGCTCGTCAAGAACACTATAGATTTGAGGGACCGATCCTAAAGCTACTAAAGCGGCCGAGATTAAAGAAATATCAATGAAGGCAAGCAAGGCTCCTAATACTCCGCCTAATAAGCGATTCACTGGTCCAATCGCTTTCGCGTGATTTAATTTCTTCGCAAGGATACGCAAAATGATTAAGACGATATAGCCAACTAAGAAAATCGCCGCAAAACCAATGCCAATAAAGGCAAACGATGCCAAAGAAGCGGATAAATAGAAAGCAAGATTTTGGGTTGCTGCTTCACTAGGAACAGCATTAAGAACGAAATTACCAACAAATTGATGGAGGAATGCAGGGATTTTTGCGGCATTCAAAGCCGTTTGTAGCACCGTTAATTCACTTCCAGGGACTACTTGATTTAAATCATTTTGGCTCACAACCCATTCCATGATGTTATTTGATCCATATTGAGCAAGGATCGCCGCATCATATAGTTCGTTTCCTGTCGAGACCAAACTCTTCGCGCCCGTATCGATAAGGAAGCCGCTGATTTGGCCTTCTAATCCTTTGCCCCAACCATTTAAAGAATATAGCCAGGTTCCAATTGGTTTAGCGAGTAGATAGGCTAGAAGAGCAACGGCAACTAAACCAAAGAATTTTAAAAGAGTCAATAAAAATCCTCTTTTGATTCCTAGAACGATTCCAACGAGCAAAACAACCAAAAAGAGAACTGAAATCCAATCAAATCGGTAAGTTTGTCCTTCACTAGGAAAAATAGAAATAAGTGTTTGCATAGCACTTGTATTGTAACAACTATTTTATTTCCGTCACTAAATAAATATAAGAAGTTGTAAAACAAGCGCGTACCGCTACTACTCAAGAAGCTAGTAAACTCTTTATTAGAGTGCGTAGGTTTTATATTTCTAACCGTTCTAAAAGGAAGTTCTTAGTAAATTCGTTTCGCGTTATCTAGTTTAATAATGTAATCCTGAATGCGATAAGAAATAGGTCGCACGTAAAGAATCGAAAAGTGATCCATCGTAGCGACATTATTCTAGCGTTAAAAATCGAATTTCGTTTTTCCAAGCAAAAAAGTCAGATAATGCGGAATGGTTACGATATCCCCTTCTTGTCCGATGTTATAGTCGCCTATTTTAATCAATTTTATTTTTCCGTAATGGCCAGGGTTTTTCATAATTGTTTTGCTAGATTTCACATTACCCGATGTCGATTTTGCTTCAATCAGCGTTGAACTCCCTTGATAAGCAATAACGAAATCAACCTTTAAGCCGCTTTCTTTAGCAAAATAATAGGGTTCGATACCACCTTTATATAGCGAATCAAAGGTCGAGGCTTCATAAATTGCCCCTTTCCCCTGCCCTAAATCCCCGCGAATAACTGCCGCTATCGTTTCAAGGCCATACATTGAAGATACGATACCAACATCTTCAGGAAAGAGCTTAAATTGAGACTCAATTCTTTGACCAGCTAAAGGCAAGGATGGCACCTCGAGATTGTATACTTTTGAGACGATATGTGCTTGTCGGAGATACTCAATAGCGTCGTTTTTGTCATATTGCGATCCTGTTGATATTTTCGAAACGATGTATCTTTTGTTTTCTTTCGCCAAGAATGTAGGTATTAAATCAAAAGCATTTTGAATTCGGGACACCTCTGAAGCATTAAAAACAGGATTGCCATTTTTATCTTTTCTTCTTCCAAAATCGCTTTTCATGTCGAAAACTGTGCTCTCTAGTTCTTTATAAGCTAAGACGATTCGATTCGTTTCGACGTATTTTTTAACTACTTTCGGAAAGCCGCCTATTGAAACGTATTTTAAAAACAAGTTCTTAAAGATTTCATGAACATTTTGAGGAACGGAAATCTTATTTTCAAAGTACATAGAAAGCGAGGAAATTTGCTCTTGCCGATACCCCATCGCCCAAAGAAATTCCTCAAAATCCATCGTCTTCATGTGAAACACCGTATCGTAACCCGTTGAAGCGGGTGTCGTATCCCCACGAATATGCCCATTGATTCCAAGATACGAGCCACTACCAACGACATTGAACCTGCCATCATTCTTAAAATTCTTAAAAGAAAGACGAGCGCGAGGGCAAGCTTGAATTTCATCGAAAAACAAAAGGGTTTTTGAAGGGTTCAATGCTGCTTTTGGGAAACGCAAGGAAATATTCGAAATAATCGCTTCAACATCAATTGACCCATCGAAATCAGAACAATATTCAGGGTGGGTCCAAAAATTGATTTCGATAAGTTCCAGCTTATTTCTTTTGGCAAATTCTTGAACTGTTTCCGTTTTTCCGCACTGACGAATGCCGACAATCAGCGCCGGAGACTTGCCTTTTTCTTTTGACCAAGAATCTAGGTCCTCGTCAATCTTTCTTTTGAAATACATAAGCGTAACCTCCAATAATAAATTCGGAGCGACTTTTCAATGGTTTACTAAAAAATTCCGAGCGAGTTTTAATGCATCCGCACCAAATTTCAAGCGAGTTTAATGAGTGTCTGCACCAAATTTCAAGCGAGTTTTAGGTACATCAAGAAAAGTGGACACAGCGGTTTTTTTGGCCTTTGTGTCCACTTTTAAGTAGCCTCATAATAGAAAAACGATTTAGGCTTTAAATATCTTTCTCCCCTTTGTCTTCTTTCCGTTTGTTATTACTAAACCCGTTGCAAGCATTTCGTTAACAATGATATTTACCATCGATTTGCCTTTTTTTAATGCCAAGCAAATATCGTCAATGCTAAGCCCATCTTCCGCGTTGGACAATAAGGATAATATCCGTGCTTTGTCATCTCGATATGTCGAATTCTTCGGAAGCGATGTGAAATCCAATGTGACTGTTACTATTTCTGGCACTTTTTCTTCTTTGATGGAAGGGCTTGGAAGACCATAAAACTTAAATACTTTCATGGCGGTCGGAATTCCAGTGCCTGCCCTTTCAGCAATTTCGATGAGCCTAAAATACTTAATGATATTTCGATTTCTAGGCTCACTCGTCCCCCCTATTACCGCACGAGAAATATCAAATGGAAAATGACCAGCGTTAATATAAGTGATATCACGGATGGTCTTTTTGATCGTAATTCCAATATTAGCCAGCAAGTCATGATTTGAAATGGCGTTTACGAGCATTTCAATGACGCTTCGCTTGATATCGTCACCGTTTTCATTCGATAAGTCGTTTCTTATCTTAAAAGGGTTCGGTAGATCCTTAACAAGCCGTTTTGAAATGGTTTCATAGAAATTCCAAAGATTGGCATTAATGGTTAAGCTATCACTCGTCAAACGATAATTCCATCGTAAGGCGTCTACGTCTTTTTCTTGATAGTCCAAAAAGTAATTTGGCATGACCGAAAGAATGTCTCCAATTTTGCCAAAAAATAAAAGACCCCCATTCGTCAAAACAGTATCACCAGACGAATTTGTCGTCAGCGCCTTTGTTTGCAATAGAAAATCTTCGTCACTCAAATCCATATAGATATTATTCGGCTTGATTGTGTTCAAATAAGAGCGATAAGAATTCAAACTATCGGCATCGATGTCTTTGGCTCCGAAGTTGCCGGAATTCGGTAATGAGTCAAACTCTTTCTTTTGGCTTTCAAAAAGTAGTTTTGAAATCTCTTGGTTATTCATCTTGAAATCGCCATCGCCAATTCGTTTAAAAGAGAGGCTTAGATTCCCGTTAATAAACACTGGCTTATATTCTCTAGGAGCCTCTGGGACAGTGATCTTTAGGAGTTTCTTCCCATCGACATCAATAATCTCAATATCCGAATCTTCAATTCCTGAATAGCTTATCTTTCCACTATTTCTCAAAGAGGCAAAGAGATTTTTCCGCTGCTCGTCAGCATTTTTAATTCCTTGGATGAAATTAGGATTTCCTTCTTTAACGCCAAGATAGATAACACCACCCTTCGTGTTTGAAAACGCCGAATAAGTTTCATAGAAACTCGTTGGAACCTTATTCGTCGATTCCTTGAGTTCCAATTCAAGTCCTTCTTTTAGGGATGAAAATACTCTTGTGTCCATATTAATCGCTCCTTACGCAATTATTCTAACTTATTCTTCCAATAAATCAATTATTCTTCCAATAAATCAATTATTCTTCCAATAGATATAATTATTTTGCGAGAAGAATCATTTACAAAAACGCGTTAAAAACATCACTTGCTAATTTAACATCAGCGGAATGTTCGTAGGGAGCCAAAGATTAAGCTTACTAATAAAAGCGGACACACTTTTTGTGTCCACTTTAAATCGTGTTACAAAGGAAAACTAAGCCGCGTAGACTTTATAAAGAAGGTAGTTTTTGATTCTAGAAGGAAGGATACGATAAATAAACGCTAGGAACTTATCCTTCGCGCCAATCGAACGAAAATAAGGAAGGCGTTTCTTTTTGGAAATTAAGAAGGCGCGTCTAGCGATTTTCTTAGGATCAATTCCACCTTGCTCGTCTTTAGCAACGCTCGCTAGGCAATGGTCGAAAGCCTTTTGGTAAGGGCTAGTTTCGCTAAGGCGATCTTTTTCGCGATTCTTGGTGAAGTTCGTTTTCGCATCCCCAGGCTTAATCGAGCAGATTTGAATATGATAAGGATAGACTTCCGCACGTAAGGAATTAAAAAGCATATCCATCGCGCATTTACTCGCGCTATAGAAACCTTGGAAAGGAAGAGGGATCACTCCCCCAATAGAAGAAGTGTTAATGATTTTCCCGCTCATTTGCTTTCGCATATAGGGAAGCACGGCTTTTGCCATCAAAAACGCGCCGAAGAAGCTAACATCAACTTGCTTCTTGGCTTTTTCCAACGGAGTTTCTTCCAATGGCCCAAAAATGCCAAAGCCGGCATTATTCATCAAAACGTCAATTCTTCCGTATTTCTTGATGACGTTTTCTACAACAAGATTGCAATCGCTTTCGTTAGAGACATCACCCATTTGGTGATATACCCCATCCATTTGGAATTCCTGATTGGAGAATCCGCAGACGACATCACCATTGGTTAGAAATAGCTTTGCCATCTCTAGACCGAATCCAGATGATTCGCCCGTAATCAGCACCACTCTTCCACTCTTTTTATTCTTCATATAGCACTCCCTAAAGCAATGATTCGCTTCAATTATAGCGCGGATATTTTTGAGGGATTAAAGTTCTAATAAAGAGGGAATGCTTCAATCACAAAATCTTTCTTTTTTCTATGATGTAGGTAATATAAAAATAGCCAAAAAAGGGAAAATAGCATTCACCAATTTGGTCAATATTCCGTAATCTATCCCCAAAGGAGTTGATGATTATGAACGCCAATCCAATCGGGTCTTTGGTCATGCTGAGAATTATGGCAATGAAATGCAACAAAACCCCGAGGATGATATTGAAACGAAACCACCGAACCAAGTGGAACTTAAAAAGCTTAAGAAGCTGATACAAGATACCGGCGATGCTAGATGCCCTAAGCTTCTTAAGTGTTTCGCATCAATTGACAACTTACACGCACTTCAACCAAGAATTTATCGTTTTTATTTTATTTAAATCCGCAAGCAATATTAGCATTCCATCTTTTACCTCGATCTTGAATTCACACATTTGAAATGATCTAATAGTGAAGGGGCTTAATTGCATGCCAAGCGCTAATGAATGCTACGAATTAATTAAAACTAAGATTGATAATTTGAAAAATGGTTGTCCTTCTTTGCGTGAAAAGTCAGATGATTACGCTTTTTCTGCATTATGTGTAAGAGCAAATTTTTTTAAAAATCCTGCTATTACCTTTGACGAAAACACTATAAATTCAATGATGGTAGACGGAGCAAATGATGGCGGTGTTGATGCCTTGCTAACCGATCCTAATTCCGATGAATCAAACCTCGTTTTGATCCAATCAAAATTTTATCGAAACATATCGTTTGAAGAAATCACGAACGCCGTGACAAAAATGGTTCGCTTCTACAACAATATGAGCGAAGGAAACTACGAGAAGATCCAGCAGAAAGTTATCAGCCGATTTCTCAATCTTCAAGCCGACGTTGGTGATGAATCAAAGATTATATTTGTTGTATATACCAGCGCGCCACGCAACGGCATTAGAAGCGACCGCATCGAAAAATCATTTAACGCTTTAATAAAAGACCCAAACAAATTTGAACTTAAGATACTTTTTGGTAGCGACATTTGTGATGAAATCAAAGAGGCGGAATCCCGAAGGCCTGATGTGGAAAGCGGGAAGCTTTATATAGATGAGACCGATAACTGTCTTTGGTACAATGGCGAAGCAATTATTGCGAATGTTTCTGCTTATTGCATAAAAGAACTTTATGGAACCCATGGATTAAATTTGTTGGCTAAGAACCTCCGCTATCACGTTTCCGGAGCCACAATCGACCGTGCAATAAGAGATTCTATTAAAAGCAATCCCGAAGATTTTTGGTTTAAAAATAATGGAATAACGATTATATGCGATGATTTTGATGTTAGCGGCAATCAAGTCAAATTGAAGCACTTTTCCATAGTCAATGGAGGGCAAACAACATATAACCTTTTCAAAAGCAACGACTTAAATAAAGATAACGACTTTTTCTTGCCGTGCAAAATTATCATCGCACAAGGCGAAAACGCGGACGAGAGAAGCAAATTTGCACTAGAAATTGCGAAAGCGACAAACTCCCAAAAAGCAATTAAACCGGTCGATTTGAAAGCGAACTCGCCAGAGCAAGTTAGGTTTGCTAACGAGATGCGATCGAATGGCATTTTTTATCAAACAAAAAGAGGAGAAATCGTCCCCAAAGAATATAAACTCGATTATTTAAATTCCGATCTCGCTGATATCGGCAAATTATGTTTAGCCGCAATCTTCCAGCTTCCTGGTTCGAGCAGAAACAAGCCATCGATACTCTATAATCCGGAATTCTATGAGCCTATCTTTAATGGCAACCAAAACAAAATTGCCAAAATTTCTAAAGAACTCCTTTACATGGATTACTATTTCAAAAACGGGTTTCTTAAGAAATTTGATGAAGAAAATCAGTCTAATCCAAATGCGGAGGTATTAATACCTTTTGCCCATAATTCGAGAACAATATGCATCGCGTTTGCTTCGTTTGCTGCAAGATATCGCTCAGGCAATATTGACAATGAAAAATTGAAAACAATATTCGAAAACGCCAAAGAAGGGACCTACGCAACGCATCTTTACGATATTTTTAAAGATATAGATTCAGTTAATACCTTGTATAGCAAGGAACTATTCAACAATAAAGATGAGTTTGACAGCCTTCTTTATAAACTTTTTAGCGCCATCATAAAATCTGGCCGCAATCGCTTTGCTTCCGATAAACAATATGATACCTCTTTGAACGCCTCAAATTATCTTAAAAAAGATATCGTTTACTATTCGATTCTAAAAATAGAGTGGGACAATCTTTTTGAAAAAATTCAATCCGCCTACGATTCGATTCAAACTTATTAATTGCTTTTTTTGGCTAAAGCATATAAAAAGTAGAAACAAACGATTTAAAACACAAAAATGCCTTAAATTGAGAAATTTTCTCAAAGTTCGATAGTTTTTGGTGAAATTTCTAGAAAAAACATTCAAGCATTGAGAAAAAGAACAAAAATCACTTTTTAAAGTTGAACCTTTCGGTTAATCATAAAAAGCAATCCAATGAGGCAAGATTAAGGCGCTACTGCCCCTGAATTTGATCAGTTTCCCAGTGCTTTGAAATACTCCTTACGATTAGTTTATGTGTAATTGATGCACATTTTTCAATTGAATTATGTGCAACGATTACACTTTTTTAAAACGCAGCAATGATATCGTGCCTCATTCAAAGAAATAATAAGTGTATAAAGATGGTCCAACATCTATGCTATATCGTTCACTTCCACTGAACACTTTTACGATATCTTGCTAAAGTGTTCACTAGTACTGAACACTTTTGCGCTGGTGTCACTTGTCTAAAATCAAAACGCGGCTAAGGAAAGAACGAGTCGGGCAATCCAATACATGGCTCAATTTATTTGCCTCCTCTAAGCCAATTCGATTCAACGATTCGTTATTCTTCATGCGGAAAAGAGTGGTTTTTGAGATTCCGGTTTGCTGGACGATCTTAATATAAGAAATACCTCTTTTTTTCTTAAGACATTCAAGCACACTTCGTTCATGTTCTCGTTTTAAATATAGCTCAATAATTCGTTCAGGATCCATTTCGTGATAAGGAAGGAACAAATCCTTCATTTCACGAATTGGTAGCAATAAAGATATCCTAAAAAGAGAAGCCCCTACGCTTAAGAATATCCGGGCATAGGATTCTCCAATCCAATAATAGATAGAATCAGAAACATATTGATTTGGTAATTCTGCGGCATGGAATACTCTTTTGAATAAATCGCCTGCTGTATCAGCCAATAAATCGGCTATTTCTCCCCTCTCCAAAGATTCGAAGACTTCTGAACAAGCAAGTCTTCCCATAAGTAAATCGATTGGCACAGCATCTTGCGATAAAGACATTTCAAAGAAGGAGGCAATTCTTTCTATTATTTCGCTAGAATACTTATTAACGTTTTCCATAGAGCTTTTCCCTAATAAATACGCCATTTCTTTGATCGACGCTATCGATAATGTCTTGGTAGTCATCGCTTGCTTTCTCAATTAGAGCTATATAGGAATGGAGATAGTTACTCTCTATTCTTGCTGCATTTAAGAAGCGAATTCTTTGAAAGGCCTTTGAAGAAATGAGAACATATTGCGCCCCTAATTTGCCAAGCTTTAACGCTTTTACTAGTGACTCATAATCCAATTGACTGCTTAGGAAATCTTTGCAATATCGAAAATATCGATCATCTGCGCGGTAGCCAATAACAATGTCTGCCCCTACAAGTGAAATCGGATAAGCTTTAAAAAGATCTTCGAGCAGAGTTTTGTATTTCCTTCGATCCATTTCATCTAGCGTCCGATGCTGCAAAAGCAATGAAATCCAATACATTGCGTCTAGACTCGTTAAATCAAGGATATTTAAACCTTCTTCATTCATTTCGTATTGGTTGCAGTAGCCAGCCCCACCATTTCGGTTCGCCCAAATACAAGCAGCATTCTTATCTAACGTGCAATAAAACCCGTATCCATAATCATTCTTCGCGGATCCTTTGCCTAGTGTTGGTGCTTCAATCATTCTTTCTGAGCCATGATAAATAATGACTTTTCGTTTCATGGTATAATCATAACAAAAAAGTACCATATTAGGAACCTTTTTCAGTCCTTTTAATACTATTTATGAAATTAAGTTCCGCTTTTGACACTTTTAGCAATATGTTGTTTTCGACCATCAAAAAGACTATGCGCTTTTTATTCAATAGGATTTTTATATTACGAAAATCACCCTTTGCCATCATAATGGCTATAGATGCCTCAACGCGAAGATAAGGCTCGGTTTCGAGATAGTCATGAGCGACGAATACGCTAGGAGATGCTGCGGCTACGTCAGGATAAGGAACACCTCGAAACATTATAGATACAAAAAGGGGCAAGGAAGGCTATTTCGAAGGCCTGCCCGGCTTCCTCGAGCTGAAAAAAGTACCCGGACATGGAGACGATATTCCACACCGACCACGGGTCCGTGTACTCTTCGAAGGCCTTCAACGAGCTCCTTCTCCCATATGATATCACAAGGACGATGTCCGATCCCGGCGCGCCGACCCAGAACGGCGCGATGGAATCGATCAACGGCTGGGTCAAGACCGAGCTTTTCATCGATTCCCCCATCAAGGATTGCGAGGACGTCCCCGCCCAAGTCAGGGAATACATAAGGTTCTTCAACGAGGGAAGGCCGATGTTTTGCCTTGGCTATCTGACCCCGAAATAGTACAAGGAAGAGTGCTTTAAGAAGCTCGGTGGCTCCAAAGCCCCAAGAACCAGTCTAGGACTTCCTGCAAAACTGTCTACTTATCGTTAGTTAGTGCAAATAAAAAAGAAAGCGCAAACTGCTAATGTGTTCACTACCACTAAACATTTTTAAAGCACCAAAGCGTTGGCCTTTTTTGTATATAAAACCACTCACAAATAAAAAGCTATGAAATAATCTTGATGAAGAAAAAGACAAATAGGCAAGATACTTGGAGTAAACGTTACTCTTTCCCCTTCTTGTCGTAATCGAAAGATTCTTTGATTGACTAGGAAGAATTCGATAAAGTGACATTCTATTTCAAGCGGTGCTTTCTAGAACGATATTAATCCAATTTTATATCGTAGAAATCATCCAAGGAATACGCGATTTTAGCCTTTGCTTTGGCTTCGGGGGTGAAACCTTTTTTAGAAATAAAACCCAGTCGATAAAAAGGGAGGGGTGAAGAGGGAGCTTGATTTTCTTCTTCGCGGATTTCTGCTATACCAATCGGATCTTTTGTGAATTTGCATTCATAGGAAATAAAGCCATTTTTATCCTGGGTCACGACATCAAATTGAAGATTTTTCTTCGCTTTTGAATCATTAAAACTATAAGTACCAATCTTAAAGAATGGGGGGTTGATGTCACCAATTTTGTTCTTCCGAATCAAGAACTCTTTTCCTACTTTCTCAAAAGCTTTCGGAAGATAATATTTTAAAAAATCAGGTTCAACCATTTCCCGATAAAAGACATCTTTCCCCATAAAAGAAAGGGAGGAAGTATTTGAGAAAATATAGCGGAAAAAGAAACGCAAAAGATTGTCCTCAAAATCGTAATACGTCTGTTTTTTGTTTCGCTCATCATTGATGGGCGCGACTTTCGCCAAGAAATGGAGACCAATCCCTTTTGAAAGAGCGTATTCCGGTCTAGCGTTCTCCCCTAAGGCGGAAATCAAGTCGCTAAATTTGTGCTTTCCAAGAGCGATAAGATTAAGGACGCTATTGAGCGAGGCGACCTTCCCTCCTTCGCTTTCGACCATTTCTTGGCACAAAAGAGTCATTGCTGAGGTCCCTACGCCAAAAAGATCTTTGATATTATCGGCGACACTTCGGTTTGAATCAACCAAAGATAAGGCATATGGTAAACCACCAAAAACCGCGTAGGCTTTGAATTTCTCTTCATCCGAATAAGTGGGGAAAAATTTCGATGCATCGTAATAATCAAATTCATGGATTTCCTCAATGAGATCAAAATGCCCATGTAATGGAGAAGAGCGGTCTATGATGCTTTGCATCAAATCGCAATACGATCCCGATAAAATCAATTTTAGATGCAAGTTGTCGCTTTTCCGTAAATCGATAGTCCTTGCAAGAATCGCATCGACCCCATTCTCCCCTCCTAACGGAAGATAGGAGAATTCATCAAGGACAAAGGTGATTTTTCGGTTCATCGCAGCGAGGAATATTGCGTCAAAAAGCTCGTCGAAACTTGAAAACTTGGCATAGGCAGGCAGGTCTAGAGCAAGTTTCGCTTCTTTTTCTAGCAAAGAAAGGTTGATGGAAGGAAGCGCCTTCTTGCATTCGCAATGAAGTATAACCCCTTTTTCACCCGCGAGGGCTTGCTTGATGATTTCGGTCTTCCCAACTCGCCTTCGCCCGAATAACATCATGGCTTTATAGTCATCGCCGCTGATTAATTCTTTGAGCTTTCTAATTTCTTCTTTTCTTCCGATAAACATTTTTATCACCCTGCAAATTTTAACACAAATTTTTTTGGGACAAATATTTTTGTATAAAACCTAAACTTTTCAAAGAAAATACTATCATACGACTAATTTGATAGCTTTTTCGTAGCTTCGATTATGGTGGATTCTATCTCTTTTTTCTCGACGCCAAGCTTCTTTAAGATTTCTTGCTGCAATGCCGTTAAAGCGTATTTCTGCAGATAGATTCCGTTTATCTTTGTCATGATGATTTTATCTAAGGCCAAAAGGATTTTTTTGCGTTGTCAGATTGGATAGCCTTTAACCAATTCCCTCTATAAATCGTCCAGGACTCATTTTGTAATATAGGGGGTGACTATGAGCTCAGCTCCTAGGATTCCATCTTTAATAGGATAAGCGGAAGAGACGTGGGTCAAACACACATAATTCGAGGTGCCGTCTCTAAAAACAAAGAGATTATAAATCTAGAGTAAACACTCATTTTGCCAGTGTAAGAAAGAAAATAAACAAGATAACATATACAAAAGCAGCATAATTACTAGTCTTCTTTGCAACTATGAAGTTAAAGTGAAACTCTACTTCATTCTTACTTCACTCTTTACTTCATTTTGAGTGAAGTGACATTTTTTGTCCGGATCGTAATGCCACTAAACGGAGAAATATTCTTTTTATGATAGTAGGATCCCCACTATTTCTATGATTCGAATTGGACATTCTTTCTATAGAGGCCCTCTAACCAATGAGGGGTTTTAAGGTCATAAAGGGAGTGTTCACGAATAGGTTTAGTATGATCAATTGCCTATCAGCCACAGATTCAACGTATTTGTCGCTCAATCTCTTCACGTGGATGGCACTTAACAGAATGATATATAGGGAGTTAGCTGGAAACAAATGACCTCACATTGGTATCATCCGATATTTCAAAAGCGTCCCAGAACGAAAATGTCAACAAAAAGTAAATAAGAAAAATACTTCTTGATTTTTACATCACTCCCCATAATCCTTATAGGCGAAAAGCATGGATGAGGAAGAGTAATTCTTTCGAGCCTATTAGAGAGCTCTAGCTGGTGGAAATGAGCAGGCAAAGGAGAACGAACATGGCCTCTGAGCTGAAAGGTGAAAGAATAGTAGCCTTCTCCGGGTAAGCCCGTAATCGCAGATGAGTTTGCTAGAACTCTCAAAGGTGAAATGAGCGATCATTTCATGAAATAAGGTGGTACCACGGGTAATATATCCGTCCTTAGGAAAAGCATTCTAAGGACGGTTTTTTCGTCCAGAAAGGAGAAAATGGCATTACTCGAAATTAAGCACCTTACAAAGAAATACGGTGAAAAAGTCGTTCTTGACGACGTGTCTTTAGAAATCAACAAGGGCGATATCTATGGAATATTGGGCTTATCCGGGGCGGGAAAATCGACTTTGGTACGCTGTATCAATTCTTTAGAAGATTTCCAAGAAGGAGAGATTAGCTTTAACGGAGAGCTTCTTTGCGATTACTCGAAGAGAATAAGTCGAGAAAATCGTAAGAAAATCGGCATGATTTTCCAGTCTTTTAACCTCCTTACGCAAAGAAACGCTCTAGATAATGTCAAACTCGGATTGAAGTTCAACCACGTCGATAGAAAGGAGAGAGAAAAGATTGCGTTAGAGGCCTTAAAAAGGGTCGGCCTAGAAAAAGAGAAAGACAAATACCCATCCGAACTATCGGGTGGGCAATGTCAAAGAGTCGCAATCGCAAGGGTCCTTGCCTTAAAGCCAGATATCTTGCTACTAGATGAAGCAACCTCCGCCTTAGATCCTGAAACCACTTCCTCGATCCTTGCTTTATTAGATTCCTTAAACAAAGAATACGGTCTAACCATCATCATGATTTCTCACCAAATGAACGTGATTGAGAAAATCTGTAATAAAGTCGCTATTCTCGACCAGGCAAAAATCGTGGAAAAAGGGAGTGTATCCGATATCTTCTTGAACCCAAAGACGGAAATTACGAAAAAACTAGTCTATTCCGATGAAGTTCATTCCTCTTTTAAGAAGAACAAGTTCCTACGAATCGTGTTTGATGGGAACGTCGATGAGCCTCTTATCTCTAAAATTGTCCTTAATTGCAAGATCATGGTTTCCATCGAATATGCCTCTAATAAAGTCGTGGATGGCAAAATGTTTGGGCAAACGATAATTCATTGCCCAAAAGAGGAAAAAGATTTGGAGAAGCTCAAAAAGTATTTGAGCTACAAAAAGGTTCGTTTTGAGGAGATTACGCATGCAAATTGATATTTGGAAAATAACATTAGAGACGTTATTAATGACCTTTCTATCGACTATGCTTGCTTATTTAATCGGATTACCTCTTGGGGTGCTATTGAATGTGACAAGCAAAAACGGGCTACACCCAAAAAAAGGAGTTAATTTGTGTTTAGGGACAATCGTGAATTTCCTTCGTAGCGTACCTTGCTTAATCCTCACCGTCATCCTTTTGCCGTTGAACCGTTTGCTACTAGGAAGGGGGACAGGGGTTTGGTATACGATGGTCATCCCTCTTTTCTTCTCTAGTTTCGCCTATGTCGCTAGAAATGTAGAGCAATCCCTTCAAGATGTCGATGCGGGCGTTATCGAAGCGGCCAAATCCCTAGGCGCGAGCGATTTCCAAATCGTCACAAACGTCCTTCTAATAGAAGCAAGGAGTTCCTTGGTGCTAGGAGTTGCTATCACCCTTGTTAACGTGCTCGGATATACCTCGTTTGCCTATAACATCGGCGCAGGCGGATTAATCAGTGAGATTTGGTCCTACTACACCAAAAACACCGCGGATTTCTTAACGAGTTGGACGTTCTGGTTCTTGATTCTTCTTGTCGTTATCATCGTGCAAACTATTCAAGAGCTCGGCCTACTTTTGGCCAAAAAATTCGATAAAAGAAAAACATTGAAATGAGGAAATACAAAAATGAAAAAATACTTTGGATTATTGTTCGCTTTAATTTTCTTGCCTCTTACTAGCTGTAGCAAAGAGGACGATAAGCTCATCGTAATCGCCGCGAGTGAAATCCCTCACGCGGAAATCCTAAACGAGGCGGTGAAGCCTTTATTAGAGGAAAAAGGCTACAAATTGGAGGTCAAGACTCTCGACTGGACATTACAAAACGATGGAGTCCTCAATGGCGACTATGACGCGAATTATTTTCAGCATCGCCCCTACCTAGAGCAGTTTGATTCTAAGAAGAACGAATATGACCCCGATTATACGTATACGTTGCTCTTCCCTCTTGCCTCCGTCCATTTTGAGCCGTTACGGATCTATCCTGGGAAAAAAGGAGCCGAGGATTTTGAAAAGAATAAAAAAGACGCTACCTATGAAATATGCAACGACGTTTCTAACGAGATACGAGCCTTGGATTTGCTTAAGGCAAACGGAATCATCGATGACTATAAGAAGGATGAAAAGGGGAATCCAATCAACCTTCCCTCCAACATCAAGCCGATATCCGAGAACTTGCTAGTTTCTTCTATGGGCGACTATGACTACGCAGTTCTTCCAACCAACACTGCGTTAACCGGCAAATTAGTCGCAGACCCCTCATTGCCTACAGAAGGAGATGAAGTGAAAGACCTTAGGGCAAATGTCATTGCCGCGAATCTAAAGAAATACAACACCGATACCGTCTATCGAGAAAAAATCGATGTCCTAGCGGATTGCGCATTGGACTCTAGTGTGAGTAGTTTCATCGTCGAACGTTACCAAGGTGTCATTGCTCCAGCCCAAAAAGACTTAAGAAAGGGGTAATCGATATTAAGGGTTATTCCATTTCTTCGCCATCCTTTTAATTACGCAACCATCCCTAAACGAAATATTGTCAACAGTCCTTAAGTTCCATCCTCAATCGGATAAGCGGAACGGATACGGATTGGTGCAAATGCACATAATTTAAGGCACTCTCCAAGGAGAAAACACATCATTTCTTGTAACTCTCGTTTTATCCGCTTTTTTGATATATCATATCATGCGTTTTATCCATGTTTTTCATATTTTACATCTTGCGTTTTATCCAAAAAAAGTAATAATCTTTCTTAGAAAGGGCAAATGAAAACGAGGTATGTTTGAAAGAAAGATTTATGAAAAGCTCCTACTATGGAAGAAAGAATCTGAAGGAAAAAAAGCAATCCTCATCGAAGGAGCAAGGCGAATCGGCAAATCCACCATTGCCGAAGAATTCGGGAAAAAAGAATATAAAAGCTATCTTCTTATCGATTTTAACGACGTGAGCAAGGCTGTGTTAAACGCCTTCGAAAACTATCTAAACGATCTGGATACCTTCTTTTTGATTTTGTCTACGGAATATAACGTTACTCTTTACCCGCGAGAATCCCTTGTCATTTTCGATGAGATTCAGCGATTCCCTAAAGCAAGGCAAGCCATTAAAAAACTCGTAAAAGATGGCCGCTTTGACTATATCGAAACCGGTTCTTTAATTTCCATTCGCGATAACGTAAAAAACATCACCATTCCATCTGAAGAAAGGCATATCAAGATGTATCCGATGGACTTTGAAGAGTTTTGCTACGCCCTTAACGAAAAGAAAATGATGGACTATATTCGGAAATGCTTCGCCGAAAAAAAGCCACTAGAAGAATCTTTGCATCATAAAGCAATGATGCTTTTCAAACAGTATCTCCTTGTCGGAGGAATGCCGAAAGTGGTTCAAGAGTTTTTAGACCACAACCGTAATTTCCTTCTCGCAGATAAAGAAAAACGGGATATTCTCTCCTTATATCGTTCCGATATTTCCAAAATCGATAGAAACTATCGTTCTAAAGTCTTATCTATTTTTGATCAAATCCCCTCTTTTTTATCCCTGCACGAAAAGAGGGTTCGTCTTTCTTCCATTGAAGAAAAGTCCACTTTTCCAATGTACGAAGAAACGTTTTTTTGGTTAGGGGATTCTATGATTGTGAATGAGTGCTGGAATTCGACAGACCCTAACGTCGGTTTAGCGCTTAACGAGACGAGAACGACTTTGAAGTGCTACATGGGCGATACGGGCTTATTAATTAGTCACACCTTCGAAGAAAGTGAACTTCTAGACGGAAATTTGTATAAGCAAATTCTGAATGACAAGCTTTCCATTAACGAGGGAATGTTCTTTGAAAACGCGATTTCTCAAATTCTTGTGGCGAATGGTCACAAACTCTTTTTCTACGCTCATTACGACAAAGATAAAAAGCGGAATGATATGGAGGTCGATTTCTTGCTTTCTAATGGTGACAAAGCAAAACCAAAGCTATATCCAATCGAAGTTAAATCAGGGAAAAAATACAGCATAGATTCTTTAAATAAATTCCTTAGCAAATATCATACTCGCATTGGTCAAGCCTATATCATCCATACCAAAAACCTCTGCCAAAAAGGAGAAATCCTCTGCATTCCTTCTTACATGGCCATGTGCCTATAAAAAGTCTATTTGCACATAATTCGTGGCACTCGGGCATGCGGACAAAAATATCAAAATTTTGAGAAAAAAGACAAATATCACTTTTTTAAAGTTTAACTTCTGCCAAACGTAAAAGTGGGGCAATGAGACAAGTTAAGATATTGCTTCCCCGAATTTGATTAGTTTTCCGACACCTGAAATACCCAAACCGATTAAATTAGGTGCAACTGATACACGTTTTTCGATTCAAGTATGTGCAACGATTACACATTTTAAATCGGAGTAATGACATCGCGCCTCGTCTGGAGAAAATAAAAGCGTATATAAAGATGGTTTCAACGCCCATGAATTATTTTAACTACTACTGAACACTCTGTGATTGCTTGGTTTCAAAGATAAATCTTTTTTAAAAACAGACGCTAATTGATGGGCTCAATAATCATTTATCAAATCTTCACAATTAAATATTCAAAATTTCCAAGCTCAGTAGCTTTGTAACTATAATACTTAAATTCATATTTGTTCCTAATATTAATGGAATTAGGGTATTTCTTTGCGGTCGATTTAGTTTTGTCTCTCCATTCTAACGGCGATGGATAGCTCGGTTGTACTCCCACGTTCATTGTAAAACGATAATCTTGACATGTATCTTCAACCTTCTTCTTTAAGTTGGAATCATTCGTAATCAAAAGGAAGTAGCCCCCAGAACACTCGCTTGCCTCCTTCAGATTTTCAATTTTACTTATATCCCTCCAAGATCTGTATCTAAAAATATTGCGAGCCTGTTGATTTTTTAAAAAGATTGTTAAGCCACCTTTTAAATTTACTTCTTCTTCTGTTGTCAAATATTTAAATTCAAAAACATATTTTTCTCCGCTAGAGTTCGTGACTAATAAATCAACCCTATAAGAAGCCTTATTTGTTTTTATTGCCTTTTCCAAAGTAAACCTATACTTATAAGACTTAAGCGCATTATATAAAGAAATTGTAAACTCATACTGAAAGTGAGCTTCGTTAAAAAACACACGCCCTTCACCAGAATAGTCAGCTAAAATCTTTTTTACATTTTCTTCCAAAACTTCGTCCATTAGTACCCCATTTCTTTCATTAAGCTTGAATCATCATTGTTTCTTAAGCAACAGTGAGGGTGCATGTTTTACACCAACATTTCCAAATCGTGGCCTAGTTTTTAAGCGCTTCCTTTTCGATTCATATATTTGCGTTTGCGTCAAAACCACTTGGCTTTATAGGCTATAACACTATCTTCCCCCAACTTGGTATATGAATGCCTCGTCAATGATTTTTCAACTAGATCCGTTTTTAAGGTCAAAACATATTTTCCAATATTGGAATCATAAATAGCAGAAAAGGAAGACGCGACGAAATAGTTCTTTTTTGCACATTGATAGGCTTTTTTGTTGTCAGTTTTTTATCTATGGTTGGGTTTTCGCTATATAGATATTCACTATACTTGATCTCAGAGTCAATTAGTCTATTATCCAAGTCCAAATAATAATTGCATTCAACAGTTAGGTATCCAATAAAACCGACATAAGAATATTCAACATAGTCGCTAGCGTATCTATTGTTGTACAAGTAAATTTTAGTATCCGACGAATAGCTCAGGTTCTCAGTATAAATCGAAGCTCCTTTCGAACTTTTGAATTCGTGAACCTCAGTATAGCTAGCAGAATATGTTTTATCAAAAAATGTTGACGATCCGTTCCTAACACTAATTGAGTAACAATCCACAATTCCTTTTGTTTGAGCGGCTGTTTCTCCACTCGAGCAGCCACATAAGACGCATGAAACTAGTAACGATCCTAAAACTAAATTTCTTTTCATTTCCTAACCCCCTATTATTCGTTCTAAATAAAACGCTGATTCGCACATAAGGCGCTAACATTATTTTAAATGTTTGTTCTATTTCAAATGATGT
>DKCV01000017.1 GCA_002449265.1 Caryophanales bacterium UBA6865
CACATCATTTGAAATAGAACAAGCATGGTAACAACCATGAAAATAACCTAGCGAGTTTTATTAAAGACTTTGTTAGAATATTCAGAAGGTTAAAAAATATATGAACATTATCTTATTATCAGGTGGATCAGGGAAAAGGCTATGGCCTCTTTCTAATGATATTAGATCGAAACAGTTTATTCCGTTCTTTAAGAACAAGCAGGGCGCTTATGAATCGATGGTGCAAAGGATGTACCATTCGATTAAACGTATCGATTCTGGCGCGAATATTTTAATCGCGGCAGGAGAAGCGCAAATCCCATTATTAAAAGAACAGCTTGGCGAAGATGTTCATATCTCAATTGAACCAACAAGAAGAGATACATTCCCTGCAATCACTTTAGCGGTTGCTTATTTACGTGATGTTATGCATGTGAATGAGGATGAATCTACGATTGTTTGCCCCGTTGACCCTTATGTCGATGATGATTATTTTGAAGCGCTTAAGAAATTAGATTCTATTGTTAACGAGAATAAATCTAATTTATCTTTAATTGGCATTGAGCCAACTGAACCAACTTCTAAATATGGATATATCATTCCTAAAGATAATAAACCAGTAAGTGAAGTACTTCGTTTTACAGAAAAACCAGACATAGAAACCGCAAAAAAATACATTGAGCAAGGTGCTTTGTGGAATGCAGGTATTTTTGGATTTAAGTTAGGGTATATTCTTAATCGCGCGAAGGATTTACTAGGATTTAAGGATTACAAATCGTTCTATGAACATTATGATGCCGCAACTAAAATCAGCGTGGATTACGCGGTAGTGGAGCATGAATCCAGTATTCGTGTGATGCGATTTAGTGGCCGCTGGGAAGATTTAGGTAGTTGGAATGCGTTTACGGATTTCATGGAAGGATCAGTATTCGGAAAAGGAATCATTAACGACTGCAAAAACGTTAAAATCGTTAATGAAACAAATACACCGATTGTCATCAATGGATTAAAAGACGTCATCGTAAGTGCCTCAAAAGACGGCATTTATGTGACAAATGTCGATAAATCCGATGAAATTAAAAAGATATTAGAAGAGAAAAAGTAATCGTTTTTATTTTGATTCGTTAAAGATTTCTAAGACTCTTTTGGTGAAATGCTCTTTTGTGAAATATAGATGCGCTCTATCGTAAGCGCCTTTTGAAAGCTTTTCGTATAGCGCTTTATCTTCGATGAGCTTTGTGATGTTGCTTGCTAAAGCCTTTGAATCCCTGTTTGGGGCTTCTAAACCGGTTTCGCCATCGATATTCACCCAATTAACGCCGGAACCAGGAATTACGAAGGTGACGGCAGGTTTTCCAAAATAGAGAGCTTCCGCGAGTGATATGCCATAAGCTTCGTTTCTTGTGATAGAAGGGAATGCGAAGAAATCAGCAGCGAGCAAATAAGTATTTACGTTATCTTCCGATAATCTTCCTAGCCAAGTGATGTTAGTTAAACCTTTTGCTTTTTCTTTTAATTCTTCGGTTAAAGGACCAGTGCCAGCGATTAATAATTGAACTTTGTTTTGATCAATAAATTTATCTGCTTCAATAAGGTATTCTAGACCCTTATAAGGGACATGACGCCCAAAGAAAAAGCCAATCTTTTTGTTTGGATATTTCGCTTTGATATCTAGGGCATTTTGTTTTTCTTTATCGGTAATAATTAAACGGTTGTCGCCGACTCTTAATGGCAAAATTTCGTAGTGTTTATTTTGGTATCTAGGCAAAAAGCTTGTGTTTTTCAGGTAATTAGGGCTAGTAACAACAATGGTGTCCGCCCGTTCGATTAGTTTTTTCGTTTGCCCATCGAATAGTTTTCGAATGATTTTTTGCTTAATGATGTCACAATGCCAAAAAAGAATAAATTTACCATCAAAATGGTACTTTTTCATCGCTTTCAATAAGTAGTAAGCGGCATAAGGATTTGGGAAATCAAAATGGATGATATCCGGTTTAAACTTTTCAAAGCATTGGTTGATTAGTATTCCATATTCTTTTGAGAGTGGTTGAGATGCGATAACCCTTTGCACACCTGCTCGAATTACATGGATATCTTCATAAATCTCATCTTTTGTTTCAGGTTTGTCGTTATACGCTAAAACGAGTTGGTTTACTGAGTAATCATTATCTCTAATGCTTTCGCAAATATCATGACAGACAGTTTCTATTCCGCCCACATAAGGTGGGTAACGTTTTGTGATGTGAAGAATGTTCATAGTGGCATAATTATCCGACTTTTGCGACTATTCGTAAACGCGACTTAAAATTTGAGTTTCCCCATTTTTAACAATGCCTCAAAAAGGCAGGCGCATTTTTGAATACTTTATAGCCTTAGAGAGGCGTTTTTGCCTATTTCATGCAGGTTGCCTGGCATTTGTGCTAGATTTTGGTTGTCCAGAAAAAATCCAAAGGCCACAAAGAATGCGAGGCAGCCTCCATGAGCAATTTTAGCAAGTTAATCGACAGATTCGATAGGCTTTTCTTGTACTACACGGAAAAGGTTATAGGCACATTCGACAAGCCGACGAGAAAGTTTTACATAGATGCCGTATATGGGATACTAAAGGGGCAGAGCGTATTACTCAGCGACATCGCGCACGCCCTTTCCGAGAAGATCACACCCAAGAAAACGATAGAGAGAATCTCGAGGTTCCTTTCCAGAGAGTATGACCTGGATTTCAGGAATGGCTTGCTGTCGCTTGCCATTTCCATGATGCCGAAGAGCGAGCTCAAGGTCTTTTCCGTCGATGACACCGATGTTTCCAAGCCATACGGCAAGTGCTTCGAATCGCTCGGGAGGGTTAGGGACGCGTCTTCGCCGGACGGGGCGATCGGGAATGGCTACAAGGTGAGCTGCATCACCGCACTAGCCGCATCGAGCAAGCACCCTATGCCCGTTTACGACGTCTTCCACTCGGAGACGAAACCCGGCTACCTCTCGGCAAACACTTATACGTTTGAAGGGATCGATTTCGTGTCATCCCACCGGCAGTATTTCGTCATCAGGGCAAGGAAAAAACAGGAAGATAAGGGTAAAGGTGGGGAAGGCCGGCCTGATCAGCGAGGGAAAGAGGAAGAAGGGAAAGATACTCATACCCTTTACCTACAAGGGGAGCAAGCTTGTCGCGAAGGCGTCGCATCTCAGGGTGAGGCTGCTTGATGGCAAGGAGTATTTCGCCGTCTACTGCTACCTTGGCGAATCAAACGAGCCGATGACCCTTCTCACCAATAGGCCAATCAAGTCAAAGTCGGACGTGGTGTCCGTGGTCATGAACTACGTGTCCAGGTGGAAGATAGAGGAGCAGTTCAGGTTCAAGAAGTGCGGATTCAACTTCGAGGATTTCAGGGTAAGGTCGCTGAACAGGATAAACAACCTGACGATGTGCCTTGATGCCGCGATAACCATAATGTCATGCCTGATAGAAGGGAACTCGGAACTGTACCAGCGCCTGATATCTATGTCGAAGCACCTGAAGGGCGACGATGCCTACATAAAGTTCTACCAGCTACTTTCCGGGATAAAGACATTGCTGGGCCACAAGGAAACGGGGATAAAGTCAAAGCAGCAGATCGAGCACAGGGATAAAGTCAAACAGTTGACCCTATTCTAATATATTAGAATAGCTTTTTTGAATGACGCGGCGCGAAGCAACACAGAATGCTCGTAAAAGAAGCAAAAAAATGATTTTTAGGACGTAAAATGGGGAAACTCAAAGACTTAAAAATATCGTTTTTGACACCAGAATAGTAATGTGTTTATTATTTCCTCAAGGGAATTATTTTTCCTGCAAAACCGAATTAGCATTTACTAAAATGTATTTGGTTCGAGCAAACCACAGAAAGCAAATATTAGGTTCAAAATAATGATAATTGTTGTAGTTAATAATTACGGTAAAAATTATGATGGGATAGGCGATTATGCTCAAAATGTTTACGAATCAATTGAAAAATCTATCCCGGTGAAAGTATTTACTGCCGAGACATCGCCATCGTCAAAATTGAAAAGATTGCTTTCTTTCAAAATGGTTCATGTTTTTGCTCAGCTGCTGAAATACTTAAAAAGAAGTGACACAAAAGTTGATTCCATAATTATTGAGTACCCATTTTTAGACTGCAACCCTTTAATAATTGGTAAGATGAAACGACTTTTTAAAATTTGCCAAGAAAAAAGAATACCTGTTTTTCTTTCTCTTCATGAATATTTTAGGACTAGTAAAATTCGCCAATACATTATTAATGCTATGATTCGATTTTCTGATGTTTTACTTGTCAGCAATAAAGCAATGGCGGAGCAATTCGAATCGTCCAAAAAAAAGATATATGTACGAGAGATTCCCGCTAACATCGTTAACGAAGGAAAAATTGATTTTGAGGCCAAAGAGGCTTTTACTTTCGCTTTTTTCGGATTAATTAATAAAGCAAAAGCCATTGATTCATTAGTTGAAGCTTGGAACATTTTTTACGATCAAAATAAAAAAAATAATCCAAAACTATTTTTCATAACAGCTTCAGACGTCAATAGTTTAAGCATGAAAGGGTGCGTCAAAATCGTTAACGCTTCTAAGGAAAGAATTAATTCCATTTTGTCTAAAACGAGTTTTGGCATATTACCAATTATTCCCGAAATTAACAATACTAATGCCTCATTCAAATGCTTGATGTCTAATGGTTGCGTGACGATTGGCCGTTTTGCAAACAATTTCGAATTCCGTGACTGTGGAATTAATATTCCGAATTATTCAGTGGATTCCTTGGTCAAAGGATTTGAATCGGCTATTAACCTCTCACCAAAAGCATTAATGACGAAGCAAAGTCTTTGTGTGGAAAAAAGGGGAAGTTTTTCAACTTCTGTAGTTTCTAAAAAGTTGTTTGATATAATTCAAGACGGCAATAAAGACTATGAAAAAATGTGAAATTAAAATAAAAAAGAGCAGATCACAGACCCTTTTAAACAAAGTTTTTAGTTTTTTGTGGCCGTTCCGAGAGACTCTTGGTGGGAGTATATCCGGCTTAAATTTTAAATTCGGGGAGTTATTTGAAATAATTGCCTCTTTTTTCCTTCTATTTAAAAAAAGATATAAAATCGCGTGCAAAAACCATCAGCGAATTTTGGCTTGTTTGTTTTTGACGCTTGTAGTCACCATAGTCCCAACGCTCATTCATCTTAATACAATTGATATTCCCTTTTTCCTAAAGTTTGTCATTAAGAATAGTTTTACTTTTTTCTTCCTTTACATGGTTATTTCTAGACGAAATGTTTTTTCAGATAAAGAAATAAACTGCATGATGAAGTTTATTGTCATTATTGAAGTTATATTTGCAGTTTTTCAATACACTTTCAAAATCCACATAAGAGATTTAAAAATAGAACCAATGGGGTTTCCTCTAACGATTGGTGGTCAAACTTTCCCACGACTATCCGGCACTGCTTCAGAGCCTGGATATCTTGTCCCGATTTTGGCTCCAGCGCTCTATTATTTTTCTGTTAATTTTAAGAAAAACAAGATATTTTGCATTCTTTCTTATTTACTTTTAGCACTAACACTTTCTGCTTTTGCGATTATTGCTCTTGCTGCTCTCCTCATTGTTTTTTTTGCACAATCGAAAGGCAAAACAAAGACAATACTTCGGTTTCTTTTTATTACCTTTGCTCTTTTGCTTATTACTCTTTATTTTTCTGTATCGTCAGTCCAGCGTTATGTAAATTATTTTGTTTCAAAAGCGATGACGTATCTTAATATTTTTGGTGAAAATCAAAGCATTATTAACGCTGATTATTCGGCATCTGATAGAAATCAGCATTTAAGAAATGCACTTTACATTTTTAATTCTGGATCTTTTTTTGAAAAATTGTTCGGTAGGGGAACTGGCGCATATTCTTATCTTCAAAAAATTTATAGTCCTAACATTATGGTTGATGGCGTTGAGGAAGCGTACAATTTGTATCTATCAACCTTAACGGATAGAGGCATTATTGGACTTATTGTCCTATTGGCACTATTCTATTTTCTATTGCAGGCCGGAACGTCGGATACAGCTTCTAAAGCCCTTAGATTCGGTATTGTGATTCAAATGATTCATTATTTTCTAGTTGGCAACATGTGGTTGTACTTTTTATGGTACGAAGCTGCTATTTTGATTTCTTATGAATATTATTTGAAGAGAAAAGAAGATTTATGCGTTGCAGCAAGCACAATGATGTCAAATTTTCGCAGGCCGCAATTAAATTAGCTAAGCGACTTATTTTCCTATGTTTTGCGATGGTGGGAGATTCTAGAGCCTAATGCGTTATGCTTGCAAAAGCCGATTAAATTATCCGTTTTTTGAGAAAAAGCGTTGTATATAGTAATGCTTCAAAGTGCTATTGCACCTGCAAGAAGACAATTATTGAAACGACTCTGCCTTTCCCATTTTCCCTGCTTTGTAATCCTTGAAAGCCTTTTTAATACATCGATCATTGGATTTTGTGAACAAACCTTTCCAATATTTGATTTTTCTAGTCCAATAAGTAAACGCATAGGCCGTCCAATAGAATTCGCTTTTATAGCGTTTAATAAAGAAAAAACGGTTCCTAGTCATATAATAAGTGGATAATAGTGACCCTTCTCCTCCCGTGGACAAAGACACCTTATGATACATTTTCGCTGATGGCTCAAGTTTGATTTTGATTCCTTTCATCTTTAGTCTCATAACAAAATCTGTATCGTCAAAATACATAAAATAAACGGAATCGAAAAACCCTATTTTTCCAAAAACATCGTTTTTTACTAATAGACAGCAAGTCGAAGCGTAATCTACATATTCTTTTAATTTCTGTCCTTCGTCCTTCTTTTTTAAATAATGATGTTTTGTTATACCTCTAAATTTGTCAAAACCGCCGCCTGCATACCAAAAAACATCCTTCTTCGTCCAATAATAAATTAAAGGTGCAACCACATTTTCTTCGTCCAAATTCTTCACCAGATTTTCAATAGTGTTTTCTTTTAAAATCGTGTCATTGTTTAATAACAAAGTAGCGTCTAATCCGAGTTCGATGGATTTTTTAACACCGACGTTGTTGCCACCTACAACACCAGAGTTCTCCTTCAAATAGATAGGCACGATACGATCATCTTTAATTGTTTTTAACAATTCCATCGAATTATCTGTAGAAGCGTTGTCCACGACAATTATTTTAAAGTTTTGGTAAGTTGAATTCAGAATGCTTTCAATACAATCATTTTGATAACTTGCCCCATTGTAGTTAACGATAACGATTCCAATGCTGTATTTCTTTTTCATGCGTTTCTCCGTAATATTTCTTTGATTATTAAGCACATTAGATATTTCAGTAATTCACAAGCCTCTATCTAATCATTTTCAATATCATAGCAAGGCAAATGCGTTGTGGTCACGGATTTCTTATTGGCTATCGTTTTTTAATAATCGGCATCGTTTTCACACTTAACTGAAGGGTTATTGGGGAATTCTTATGCAACCTATGAGAGAAGTTTGGTAAAATAGAAGCACATTTTAGATAGATTTTTAATTTTGCTAATAATTTGGGACTTACAACGATGAAAGGTATCATTCTTGCGGGCGGATCAGGCACCCGCTTATATCCATTAACTAGAGTAACATCAAAACAACTACTTCCTGTTTACGACAAACCAATGATTTTTTATCCGCTTAGCGTTCTAATGCTAGCGGGCATAAGAGATATTTTGATTATCAGTACGCCTACCGATACTCCTCGTTTTGAAGAACTTCTTGGAGATGGATCATCTTTTGGCATTCATTTATCTTATAAAGTCCAGCCTTCACCCGATGGTCTAGCGCAAGCCTTCATCCTTGGAGAAAAATTTATCGGGGACGAAGCATGCGCTATGGTGCTGGGTGATAACATCTTCTATGGAGACGGATTAACCAAGCATCTTCGTAATTCCGTTGAACGTGCCGAAAAGGAAGGGTTAGCGACGATATATGGTTATTTCGTGAATGACCCAGAAAGATTCGGTGTTGTCGAAATGGATGAACTTAATCATCCATTACGGATTGTTGAGAAGGACCCACATCCAAAAAGCAATTATGCGGTTACGGGCTTATATTTCTACCCAAAGGGTGTAGCTAGCAAAGCAAAACTAGTAAAACCATCACCACGTGGAGAATTGGAGATTACTGATCTTAATAATTTATATCTCCGCGATAAAAAGTTACATGTCACTTTATTGGGCAGAGGATATTCTTGGCTTGATACAGGAACCCATGAATCTTTGTTTGATGCGTCTTTGTTTGTTAAAACAGTAGAAGAACATCAGGGCTTAAAAATTTGTTGCCCTGAAGAAATCGCTTATAAAAACGGGTGGATTTCCAAGGAAGAGATATTAAGAGTTGGCAATTCGATGAGTAAAAACGAATATGGTCAACATTTAATCCGTGTCGCGGAAGGAAAGGTCAAATATTAATTATGTCATTCACTTTTAATAAAACCGATATCGAAGGCGTTTATATTATCGAACCAAAATGCTTTGGTGATGATAGAGGCTACTTCATGGAAACTTATCAAAAAGATGAGTTTGATAAAGCTGGCTTAAGCTACAATTTTGTTCAATCAAATCAAAGCAAATCCCATAAAGGCGTATTACGTGGCCTTCATTTTCAAACAAGAAAGCCGCAAGCCAAACTAGTTCGAGTTGTAGAAGGTGAAGTCTATGACGTTGCGGTTGATTTACGGAAAGATTCCCCAACTTATGGCAAATATGTCGGTGTCGTTCTTTCTAGTGAAAACCACAAGATGTTTATGATTCCAAAAGGATTTGCGCATGGCTTTGTTGTATTAAGCGACACTGCGATTTTCGAATACCAAGTCGATGATGTTTATGACCCAGGGCACGAAGGCGGGATTATGTGGAACGACCCTGATATTAATATCAAATGGCCGTATTTTGGTGAGTTGGACTTGTCAGAAAAAGATAAACATCACCCAAGTTTGAAAGAATCTAAGGTTGAGTTTAATTTATGAGAGTTTTAGTGACCGGAGCGAACGGGTATATTGGATCTAAAGTCGTTCGTCAACTATGCGATTTAAATGTAGAAGTTATTGCTACGGACTTTTCAAATAACCATATTGATTCTAGAGCATTGTTTATTCAAGATGATTTGTTTTCGCTTGTGAATTATGAAGGCTCGTTGACTGAACATTTTCATTGTCCTGATGTTTGTCTTCACTTGGCTTGGAGAGATGGGTTTGTTCATAACTCTGACAAACATATGGGCGATTTGTCTTCGCATTATCTATTTTTAAAGAGATTAATTGATGAAGGCATTCCTCAAGTTGCTGTGATGGGTTCCATGCACGAAGTCGGTTATTATGAAGGCGAAATTAACGATAATACGCCTTGCAATCCTGTTTCAATGTATGGAATTGCGAAGAACGCGCTTCGCCAATCCGTAGAATTGTATTCGAAGAATCATGATTGCCGCTTTTTATGGCTAAGAGGATTTTATATCTATGGAGAAGATGATTTTGGGAATTCGATTTTTTGTAAAATTCGTAAAGCGGCAAAGGAAGGGCAAAAAACATTTCCGTTCACAACGGGCACGAACAAGTACGATTTTATGAGCGTCGATGACCTTGCAAAGCAAATTAGCTTTGCCGTTATTCAAAAACAAGTGTTAGGCATCGTTAATGTCTGCTCTGGAAAACCTGTATCATTAAAAGACCAAGTTGAGTGGTATATACACAAAAACAATCTGCCGATTGTTCTTGATTACGGTAAGTTTCCAGATCGGCCATACGATTCGCCCTGCATTTATGGTGATCCTTCGAAGATTCGGAAGATTATAGATAATTTTGAAAAAAAGAAGGTGTGTTTATGAAATTCTTAGTTACAGGTGGAGCGGGCTTTATTGGGGGAAATTTCCTCCATACGATGGTTAATCGGTATCCTAATGACCAATATGTTTGTGTTGACGCTTTGACATACGCAGGCAACATGGAGACGCTTGAGCCAATTTTAAAAGAACCAAATTTTAAATTCGTTCACGCTAATATTTGCGATAGAGAGACGATTTATAAGCTTTTTGAAGAAGAACATTTTGATTATGTGATTAATTTCGCTGCAGAAAGCCATGTTGATCGTTCTATTTCTAACCCAACAATATTCCTAGAGACAAACATCATTGGTACGTCCGTTTTAATGGATGCGTGCAGGAAATACGGGATTAAACGTTATCATCAAGTGAGCACAGACGAGGTTTATGGGGATTTGCCTCTTGATCGACCAGATTTATTCTTCACTGAGAATACTCCTCTTCATACTTCTAGCCCCTATAGTGCTTCAAAGGCTTCTGCTGATTTACTCGTTATGGCGTACCACAGGACTTTTGGTTTACCAGTCACAATTTCTAGATGTTCGAACAATTACGGCCCATATCAATTCCCAGAGAAATTAATTCCTTTAATGATTCAAAAAGCTAGTAGAAACGAGTCTCTACCAGTTTATGGTAATGGAGCGAATGTGCGTGATTGGCTTTATGTAGGCGATCACAACAACGCGATTGATTTGATCGTTCGTCAAGGAAAAGACGGCGAAGTCTATAACATCGGTGGTCATAATGAAAGAAGTAACCTTCAAGTTGTTAAAACAGTCCTTAAGGTTTTAGGAAAACCAGAGTCTTTGATTACTTACGTGAAAGATAGGCCTGGGCATGACCGTCGGTACGCGATGGACCCAACGAAAGTTGAAACCGAATTAGGATGGAAACCAACCTATAATTTCGAAACTGGCATTATTCCGACCATTGAATGGAATCTTAAGAATCAAGAATGGTTGAAACATGTTGAAACTGGCGAGTATATGAAATGGATGGAAAGATATGAAAGATAAGGATTTCGTTTCGTTCATTTGCCCCACAAATGATGAAACTATTTACCAAAAGTGGCTTTTGCCTTCTTTACAAAAACAGAAGAATCAGAATTTCGAAAATATTTTGGTAAATACAAACGAAACACATTTTGATAGTGCTGCAGAGGCTCTTAATTTTGGTGTGTCTAAAGCTAAGGGAAACATTTTAGTTTTTCTACATCATGATGTTGAACTTCTCAATGCTTCCTTTGTTGATGAATTAATAGATTTCTCTAATCGTGAAACATTTGGAATTGCAGGGGTTGCTGGAACTGAAGCCTCGGGGAAGCGATGCGTTTATTCGTCTGTAACGATGGGTCCAAACCACATACAAGCTGGTCAGAAAATTGATAAAGTAATGGAATGTGGAACTTTGGATGAATGCCTCTTTATTATAAAGAAAGAAAACTTTACACAATTTGATGTTCTTGGCAAAACATGGCATTTTTATGCGGTTGACTATTCTTTGAAATGCCATGAAAACAATCAAAGAGTGTTGCTATTTCCTTTACCAATTTATCATGTATCGCCTGGCTATTCGTTAAATAAGAATTATTTTGATTATGTAAAAGTGTTAGCAAAGAAATATCCATCAATAAAGATTATCAGGACCACGATGGGCACGTTTAAGAACAATGCCTTCCTAGGTTTTTATTTGTTTCTTAAAAAGGTGAAACTTACCTTTTTCAAATTTCGTGGATAATTCAAAAACAAAATTATTAAGAGCCTTCTTACAAAATTGCTGAGGTCTATTAAACACAAAAGATATATATGACACCAAAGCTATACTGATTTTGCGGAAGTGAGTTGTTATTTATAATAAGGAAGACAATTGTCTTAATTCGATAAATTATGGTTACAAAAGAATCTAAAATATTAGTTACTGGCTCAAATGGCCAATTAGGTTACGATTGTGTTAGAGAACTAAAAGAAAGAGGATTTGTTAATGTTTTAGGCATTGATAGGGCAGAACTAGATATTACGAATGAATTGGCTACGAAAGAATTCATTCGAGATTATCGACCGGAAATCGTAATGCATAACGCCGCTTGGACTGCCGTGGATAAAGCGGAGCAAATGCCTGAAGCGGTTTATGCTGTTAATGCATTGGGTCCTAAATATATTGCCGAAGCGTGCAAAGAAATCGGCGCCGCTATGTTTTATATATCGACCGATTATGTCTTCAATGGCAAAGGGACGAGACCTTTTGAAGTTAACGATCCGAAAGACGGTCTTTCTGTTTATGGAAAAACTAAGAGCCAAGGCGAAGATTTCGTTATGTCCATCTTAAAAGAATTTTTTATCATTCGTATAAGCTGGGCATTTGGTTCGAATGGCAATAACTTTATTAAAACCATGTTAAAACTTGCTGAAAACCACAAGAGACTTAATGTGGTTAATGACCAAATTGGATCACCTACTTACACATATGATTTATCCAAGTTAATGTGCGATATGATGATTACAGATAAATACGGAGTTTATCACGCTACGAATGAGGGGTTTTGCAGTTGGGCGGAATTTGCCAATTATATTTTTGAGATTTGTGGCAAAGACACGATTGTGAATCCAATCACTACGGAATCATACAAAAAAATAGTGCCAGGTCAGGCAATTAGACCTTTGAATTCTCGGCTCTCAAAAGCAAGCCTTGATAATGCTGGATTCAAAAGATTGCCACATTGGAAAAACGCGACGATGCGCTACCTCAAAGCAATGATGAGTGGATTGAAACATTAAACAAGTAATGGGGCTGGTGCTGATTCGGATAAAACGAAATTTCTACGGATTTATAATTGAAAGCATTTTTCCAAACTACAAACTACGTTGAACTAGAACCGATATATGCGGATAATCATCTTACGAGAAAATTGGATTGTGATAATTTAACATTTGAATTTCTAGTTATTCGTGATTCTTGCTTGCAAATTTAGAACGTTGATAAAAGCTATCGGTTCTTATGTAAACGACAGTCATCCTGCTCCACTCGATAAATAGAAAGGAAAATTACAAAACTCCTTGTTATGGAACTTCAAGAAAAGAAACGTGCATTTAAAGACATTTTTTTAGTCGCTCTTAGCAATATCGTTGGTATTCTATGCAGTTTATTAACTGGGTTTGTAATTCCTAGAATTTTAGGCGTTCAGGAATACGGATACTTTAAAACTTTCACTTTATATGCGGGATATATTGGTTTATTTCATTTTGGTTTTTGCGATGGGATTCAACTTATTTTCGCTGGTAAAAAATACGATGAGTTAAACAAACAAAAATTTGTTACATATACTCGTTTTTTCATTGTGTTCGAAGCAATAGTTGCACTCATTGTTGCTTTGGTTTCTTTGTTTTCCCTTCAAGGTAATTACAAATTTATTTTTCTTTGTATTTCAGTTAATTTGATCCTCCAAAATGTAATGACTTATTACCAATATGTGCTCCAATGCACGCAACGCTTTAAAGAATATTCTTTCAAAAATGTAGTCTATTCTGTATTGACGGCGTTAGGCGTTATTGGCATGTGGGTTATATATAAATATGGCGATTCCGCGCTTGTTACCTTTAAGACTTACGTCATAATTTTGCTGGTTGTCTATTTTATTATGACGGCTTGGTTTATTCTCAAATATAGAGATATAACATTTGGGAAAGGGGCTCCTTTTAAAGACACTTGGGCAGATATTCGAAAGTGCTTTGTTCTTGGGTTTCCTTTGCTAGTTGCCAATTTGTGCAGCGGTCTGATTCTTAATTTTGATAGTCAATTTGTCAATTTATATTTTTCCAACGAAACTTATGCCATTTATGCTTTTGCTTATAGCGTTTTAGGGATGGCAACGCGGCTAATTTCCGCTGTAACGATTGTTATCTACCCAATTATAAAAAATAGTTCTCTTGAGAAATTGAAAGATAATTATCATGTTTTGGTGTTGATCTTGTTGATTTTCGTTTTTGGCTGCCTAGCTTTATATTACCCACTAGTCCCAGTTGTTTATTGGTTTTTGCCTAAATATACAGGGTCTCTTGTTATCTTTAGGATTATTCTTCCGGGTCTTGTTTTGTCGTCTGTTGTTAGTGTAATTATTCAAAATTATTACAAGTCGCTTGGAAAACCGGGCTTGTTCTTCGTGTTTAGCGCAATCACCTTAGTGGTTTCCATCGGCCTTAATTTTGCCGCCTACTATTTGTTCAAAACTACAGAAGCAATATCTTGGGCCTCAATTGTCACATTGCTTTTATATTATTTTCTTACCCAAGGACCGCTTGTCCGCAAGGTTAAAGTCGAATGGAAGAAAAATACTGCTTATATTCTCTTGATGATGGTGTGCTTTTATCTTTGCTTTTTAATTCAAAGGAACTGGCTAAGTTTTATTGTATATGTAGTGTCTTTCTTACTTTTGACCTTTACTTTCTATCAAAAAGAAATTAGTCTTTCGCTTACAAAAATAAAGGCAGCTCGGGGGATTGATAAAAAGATTTAGTCATTCAAAGCACCTTCATTTTCAAATATCGCACTAAACCGAAAGTGCCACGATTTGTTTTTATTAATTCGTTCTGTCACTACGACGTAATTTATTTTCACCTCATTGTTTTCTTAAAATAGTCATCTTTCTCCATGGGTGATTTGGTCCTGGCTTCCAGGCCGGTCTCTCGTTTTTCTTCTGCCCGTTTTCGACTTCGACCGTGTCCCAGATTTTCCCTTCGTGGACGGCGACGGTTTTCCTGGAAAGGGTTACGTAAACGTCAATCTCCTCTTTCGGCGGAACAAGGGCTATGGCCCCACGCCGTCCACTAGCTGGAGCCTCTTTCCTAGAAATGATATTGCCGAGCCGCTAGTTGCAGCCCTCGAGGGAGATGCCGGCGATTGCCTTTTTGACCGCGGATTCGCCGTATTTGCTGCCCAATTCCTTCACATTGACGCCTTCCTTGACGGAACGATACCCAGGGGAGCTGCCCGGAAGCAAATTACGTCATAATGACATTTATTAATGCATTCTTTGAACGATAAAAGTGCAGTGTTACAATTTTTAGAAAAGAGGGGGTCTATATATTAAAAAAGAAAAGCGGCGACTGATCACCGCTTTCTTACCCCACATGATGGATAAATCCATAAGGGGTTAATTCCAAGTCCTCACAAATTCGATCAAATCAACACCAAATAGGTATTTTTTGTTTTCGATACGAAACTAAACTCAAAAGAAAGTTTTTTCCCTGCTAGCCAAGATGCTATAATTCCGTCACGGCAAAATTAGTAGGGGCAAGATTGTTTTGCCTTGGCTTTATGTTTGGCGTCTTCCTTTAGCGTTTATAAATTATGTTGTATCCAGTGAAAAAAGTTACTTGGTTCTATTACGCGAATAAGCGTTTGTTTGATTTGTTTTGTTCTATTTTGGGGTTAGTTTTAATCGCATGGTTTTTATTAATTCTAGCGGTGCTTGTTAAAATATCGTCTAAGGGTCCAGTTCTTTTTAAAGACCATCGCATTGGGAAAAACGGAAAAGAGATTAAAGTATATAAATTCCGCAGTATGTATATCGATGCGGAAACGAATATCGATAAATATTTGACCCCTGAACAAAAAGAAACGTGGATTCGTGAAAGAAAATTAGATAACGATCCTCGTATTACCAAGATTGGTAGATTCATGAGAAAGACTTCCTTAGATGAATTGCCTCAGATTTTAAATGTAATCGGGGGTTCGTTGTCTTTGGTTGGCCCTCGTCCAATTACGGAACGTGAAATTGAAGAGCATTTCACCAAAGAACAAGCGGATATCATGCTTTCAGCAAAACCTGGTATCACTGGGTACTGGCAAGTATATGGTAGAAGTGATGCTGATTTTGCTTCTGGAGAAAGACAAAAACTAACCCTTGAGTACTTTGAGAAACGTAGCCTTTGGCTTGATATTAAGATTTTATTTTTAACGATTCCAGCCGTTTTAAAGCATAAAGGTGCACATTAATTTTCAGTTCTTTCGTAAGCTTTTCTCCTAAAGCTTAAGGCGGTTTTGGGAGAATTTTCTTTTTCAACAATCGACCGGTTGACAGAAGTCGCCTTGGGCAATAAACTTTTTGTAATTCGTAAATAACAAAATCGTAAATAACAAAAATATAGATAGGGATAGAATATGGAATTTATCGGTAGAGAAGAAGAACAAAGAGCAATCCAGGCATTGCTTAGTAGCGATGGATATAAAGGCTGCGTGATTTATGGCCGTAGGCGTATGGGGAAAACGGAGCTCGTAAAACATTGCTTAATGGGCAAAGACATACCTTGCGTTATGTACCAGTGCAAGGAGAGCAGCGAACTCGATAATGCAGCCCTTTTTACTCAACTATTGAGGGATACGCTCAATATTCCTTATTTGTTTTTTGAACATTTTATGGATGCTGTGTCTTTTCTTTTTGATTATGCAAAGGATAAAGACGTTTATTTTGTTTTGGATGAGTACCCGTATTTGCGTAACGTGATAAAAGGCTGCGATTCCAAATTGCAAAGCATTATTGATAAACATGCGATGGATAGTCACATGAAATTTTTCCTCCTTGGCAGCAGTATCTCCACCATGGAGGATGTTCTTGCTCATAAGAGTCCTTTATATATGAGGTTTTCATTGTCCATTCTTTTAAAGCAAATGGATTATTACGATTCTGCAAAATTCTATCCTTCTTTTAGCGAGGAGGACAAAGTTAGCCTTTATGCCGCTTTTGGCGGCGTGCCTTTTTATAATGCGCAAATCGATAAAAAGGTCAGTGTGAAGGAAAATATCATTCGTCTCCTCAGTGGGCAATTTTCTGGATTAAAAGAGTTTCTCGACACTTATCTCAAAGAAGAGCTCCGAAAGATTAATAATGCGAACGTAGTATTTGAGGCTATCGCGCTTGGGGCATATCACTATTCTGATATCCTTTCGGAGTCACATATAGGAACTTCTGCACTACTAAATGTCACCCTTCAAAAACTCATCAAAATGGATTTGATTGAATACCAGGCTCCGATTAATGATAAGAGCAACAAGAAAAAGGCCGGATATCGCATCAGTGATTTTTGCGTAAGATTTTATTATCGATTTATTTATAAGAATTCCTCCTCACACAAAATGGCGAGCGATGAGGTTTTCTATGATAAATTTATTAAAGAAGAGTTCGAGAACGAAGTTGTTCCGAAGACATTTGAAACAATAACAAAGCAGTATATCGTTCGTGAGAATAAGCGCGGAAAGTTCGATCCAATCTTCCTTGATATCGGAACCTATTGGTACGATAACCCAGTTGAGAAGAAAAATGGCCAGTTTGATGTTGTCGCTAAAAGCGAATTAGGCTATGTGTTTTTCGAATGCAAATTCACCAAAGACCCGATTGACGATATCGTCATCAAAGAAGAGCTGAGCCAAGTCGCTATGACAAACTTAATTGTCACGCAATATGGGTTTGTTTCCAAAAACGGTTTTGAGCTAAAAGGTGAGTATCCTTATTTATTTTTTACCCTTCAAGATTTGTACCGATAATTAACCCTCTATTGGTTAGTAGCGGCATTAATCGCGATTTCTTCCGTAATGGCTTCTTTGCCCTTAATGGTTTATACTTAGCCCAGAAATTTTTCATATTCGAAAATAAAACGAACTAAGGAGCGATGTTATGGACGAGAAAAATAGTGATGGACGTCAAGTTCTTGTCATTCAAAACGATGAAGATACTAAGCCATCCAAATGGACTTGGGCAAAATACGGCAAGTCCATTGCGAAATTTAAGTGGTGGATCGTTGGCGCTACTCTTGGATTAGGGCTTGTCGGCTTTTTGGGCATTCAGTTTGGTTATAATCCTTCTACCACAAAATTCACTGCGCAATTCTCATATAATCTTCCTATTCACACGGATAGCGATGGCGACAGTGCTTTTGTTGATGGTTCCCCATTTAGTTATTTCAATATCATTTCTTACCAAAATCTTCTCACCATCAAGGAAACGGACAAGGATTTTTCCAAGATTGATGTTAGACGCATCACCAAGAACAATGAAATCTCCATTGCGATTAATGGTTATACCGACTCTAAAACCAATCAATTCATGGTCGCTACGCCAGTTTCTTATACAATCAGTGGCAAGCTTTCTAGTCTTGGTAACCAAGATACTGCCGCTAAATATGTCAAAGCGTTAATCGAATCAACGAAAGTAGAATCCGCATCGAAGGTGAATTCCTATTCCATTCCTAACCTTTTGCCTTCTAGTTTTGGCGAATTAGATTTCGACCAACAAATCGAAAAGCTTTCTGACCAATACGATAAGATTGATTCTATCTATATCGAATTAGAATCGATTCTTTCTTCTTCGCCTGCTTCTGATGCTTCTAGCGATTCTATTAGCTCTAGCAAATCACAAGACGCGAGTGATTCTAGCGATGCGACGAATATCATTGTCACGGGTGACGATGATGGCACACCAATCCAAACCAAACGTTCTGAATTCGAACTCCGTTACAAGAGCGGTGGCGTTTCTCGATTCGTAACCCTTATGGGCGAACTTGAAAATAAAAACAACTATTTTGTGAACCTCAACGATGATCTTAGCGATGAACACATCGATTTAATGGTCAATCAATTCACTAGCGCAGGGGAAGGAATTCGCAAAAACGTTCTCCCTTCTATCATCACGGACATCAATAATTACACAAGCCTTCTTAAAATCGTTTCTTCAAGCGGTGCAACAGGCTCTAGTTCAACCTTAGCAAACTATTACAACACGATGATTGAAAACAAAACCAAGGAAAAAGACGAATATATCAAACAGCTTCGTACCCTTGGATTTGGTATCCCTAGTAAAGGCATATCGACATTAGAAGACCTCTCCGCGATTACTGACCCAACCGATGGGAATAACGGCAAAATCCAAAAGCTTAAAGCACTCAAAACCAAATCTTTAGCCGAAAGAGAAAGCGACACCTGGAAAAAAGGATGTGATGCTTTCCAAACAAAAATTCTTCAAGTAAAAACGGAATTACTCAAAGATATCGATACTGGTTCCTCGGTTTATCGTTTTGTTAACCACAAATACCGTAATAGTGTCAACTATTATGTCTATCCCGGTATCATTAGCGTAACTGGAGGGACTTCTCCCTTCATTGGCATTGCTGCTGGATTAGTCTTAGGGTTTTTAGCGTCTTCGCTTATTTGCTGCGCAGTTTATATCTCAGAAGAAGATAAAAACGAACCAATGCCAATTGAAACAAGCAAATAATTACGTCTTCTATTGTTTTTTCGCTCCTATCATTTCAAAATTATTCCTGTCGATTTATTAAATATGACATCTCAAAGCACCATAGAAACAAAAGGATTTAAAAATACTTTTTTCTTAGTGGTTTTCTTCTTCCTTTATTGTCTTTTAGCGAGTGTATCTAGCGAACTTAGTCTCTGGTACAATGGCAAAACTATCACGGGGGAATATTTGTTTTTATCTCTAGGCAGTTCGGTTTTATGCATTGTCTTAGGGATTCTATTTTGGTACTTATTCACGAAGAAAAAAGGATACAAAAATAATAAATTCGTTTTAGGGATTACTACTCTATTATTTTTGGGTAACACAATCGCGTTATTTGCTTTCCCTACTCGCATTACGATCACAAACGAATTTACTTTCATTTCTCCGTTTGTCTTTCGCTTAGGGCTAATTATCTCCAACCTTTCTCTTTCGATCTTCATTTATAATTTCTATGCCTTTTTGTTCTTATTAAAGAAAGGCAAAAAGAGTTTTGCTTTTATCGCTACGATTATCGCCATAATGTCGATATTCTCGATTATTATTAGTTACTTCACCGATTTTAATCACTATATCGACTTTTTTAACGGCAAAACCGTTTATATCGCTTCGATATTAGGCCACAAAAATACGTTTGGGATGTTTGTTGTCTTTGGCTTAATGGCGGAAGTTTATCTATTTGATTTAGATAAAAAGTGGTGGCGGTTATTATTGGTCGCCTATTTATTTGCTTCTTTATACCCGATTAATTCAAAATCATCGCTATTATGCGCGATGATTCTAGTTTTTGGCTATATCCTTTATTATGGATTTTATTGCTTTCACAAGAATAAAAAGCTCAGTATCGCCTGCTTTGTTATATTTGCTACGGCCCTAGTCACAAACGGATTGTTGCTAATTTTCCCTTCTTCAAAAGACGGTGTGCTTTCAGAATTCATTCTTGCCTGTCGTAGTGTCTTCTTTGGTGGGGATGGATCGACCATCGGAGCTAGATATGTCCTATATGAAAAAGTGATTAAACAACTCAATTTATCGCCTTTATTTTGGATATTTGGATATGGGAATGGTAACTTCCAATATTCTTTCTTTTATGCTTGCGATGATTGGTCAATCGAAAGAATCGCTCCAACCTTCCATGCTCATAATGGCTTTGTCCAGTGTTTAGCGTGCGGGGGGATATTTCGACTCGTCATTTATGTCGCTTTCCTAATCTACCTAGTCTATCGCTTTATTCAGAAATTCAAAAAGACGCATAACATCCATATGTTTATGTCCTTATTATTCTTTGTAACGTTCTTTGCTAGGACTCTAGTCGAACCAGAATATCTACTTGGCGATAGTGTTAAAGGGGTTGTCTATGCCTTCTTTATCGTAGAGCCGATTTTATCCGTTGATAGCCAAGAAGATTTGCCATTTAAATGGGGCTATTTAGGCGATATGTTCCATCAATATGGGACATTATTCTTTGGCGCTTTAGCCTCAGGCTCTTTTGTCTTTGCAAGCGTTTATAAAGCTAGACTTGGCTTGACTTTATTTTTGCCACTTGGATTAATCCTATACGGATTATTTGCCTATTATTCCCATAAAGAAAAAGGGAATATGATGGTGTTTATTTTAACAAGCGCGTTCACTTTAGCTACTTCTCTTTCGCTTGCCTTTGGATTAATGGGTGAGGCTTCAATGACCGCATTAATATTCGCTTATGTCTATGGCTTCTCATTGCCGTTCCTATCCTATTTAATCTATGACTGTTTCTTTCCTTCCTCGATTTGTCATACAGAGCTTTTAGCGGCTTAATTTGTTACATAATTGGATTTTTCATTGATAATGAGGCGCAACAGCCGTAGTGTTTTGATATCGCAACGAATGCTACATTCGAAAATAGAAAGGAAGGCTCTTTATGACTAAGCTCATGAGAAAAGCTACCATTCACGACTCGCTTCGCGAGGACTCTATCCCCACCGATATTTCTTTGAACGAACCTAATAAGGAAACGGTCGCTGCTTTGCTAGAGGCTAAGCGGATTGCCAAGGATCCATCCGTACAAGGATATAACAATCTAGATGAACTATTTATAGATTTGAAAAAATAAGAAAAACAAATAGCCTCACGAAAGTGATGCTTTTTGACGATTGAATGAAACGAATAGCTTAACAATGGCAATAAAAACATTACATTTGTAATTTTTTATTACAAGTAGTATTGTATTTAATATGTTTTGCGAGGTAGGGCAGGATGGATACTCAGGTTAACCGTATTTTGTCGATCACTTTTCATAACATTAAAGCAGTACGAAATGGCAGGGTCGAATCAAGCGATAGTTATAATACTTCCCGCGCTAGATTTACGCCATTAACGCCAAGCATTCTTGGCATTTATGGCCAAAACGGATCAGGAAAAACGACTGTTGTAGAAAGCCTTTATTTACTCAAAAGCCTTTCTTTTGGTTTAGGACTATTGAAGGGAGACGAACAGGAAAAGAAAACAAAACCCCTTTTACCATTTTTACTGCCCATTGGGGAAGAAAATGGTTCGATTGAATATGAATTTCTTATTTATGCTAAAGGTCAGCCCTATATTGTGAATTATTTATTAGAGCTGAAAAGAATAGATGACGAAATTTCTGCTATCAAAAAAGAAACCCTTAGTGCAAAAATACTGAATAAAGATGAGAGTAGTCTCACTACTGCATTTGCACCAATTTCTTTTAATTATGAAGATCCGGCCCTATTAGATTTATATGATGGTATAAAACACGAAAAACCAAAAATCGATTTTGCGATTAATTCGGATGATTTTTTCCGTTTTACTACGTTAAGTGCAACGAAGAAATTTTGTATCAAAAATTCTTCTAGCATGATTTTTTCTAGTGATTTTTTAAATTACCTTTCTAAAAGAAAAACCAAAAAAATTGAAACCGCATATGATGTTTTAAAAGCTCTTCAAGCACAAATCAACTTTGAGCTTTTTGTCTATACCCACAAAAACGAAGTTTATAGTCATCTTGGGTTAGACACAATATTCGTTGTTTATAAGACGAAAAAGTCTGAAACACATGGCGCTTTTTATCTTAGCGACAAGCCGTTCACTATTGAAGAAAAGAATCGACCGCTCTATGACCAATTCATTAAAGAAGTGAATCTATTTATTGGATCGTTCATCCCTGGTTTTGATATCCATATTGTGGATAATCAATCCTTTACCGATGAAAACGGAAATAAGATGCAGACTATCTCTATTTATCGAAGAGAGAAAATGGGAGACCTTCCTTTGTCGCAAGAAAGCTCCGGTATCAAAAAGATATTCGATATTTCCGTTGCTTTAATTTATGCCTATGGGAATCCAAATTGCTGGTTAGTCGTCGATGAATTAGATTCTGGTGTATTTGAAGACCTTTTAGGAAAGATTCTTCAAGCGATAAATGAAAGCGGAAAAGGCCAGCTTCTTTTCACTGCGCATAACCTCGTTCCACTTGAGCGGCTTTCCTATAAGTCAATTATTTTCACTACATCGAACCCGGATAATCGTTATGTTCGTTTCCATCGTACTTCGAATACAAGCAATTTACGGAGTCTTTATTATCGAGCTTTGGCACTTAATGGCCAAAAGGAAAAACTTGGCTCCTCCGTTAGCGTGGAAGATATTGAGCAAGCACTTTGGGAAGCCTATGATTCGTTGAATGAGTTGGAGAAAGACGATGGCTAAAAAGCTTGTTCTTGTCATTTGTGAAGGGCAATCTGATAAAACGGCTTTAAAGCAATGTATAAACAAGCTGCTTGAGCAAAAAGGTGTAACTGCAGAAATCGGATGCGAAGTTTATGGCGGTGATTTTCTTTTTCATGATTTTAAAAACAAGGAAGCGTTTTCCGATCCTCTCACAGTTATGGATAGAATCGTGGCTTCAATTAATGACTTCATTAAAAAGAGTCAGACATCAGAACGCTATAAATGGTCTGATTTCATCGCGGTAGCAACTTTGTCGGACTTGGATGCTTGTTATTGCAAAGACGATGATATTTTACATAATGACAGTTTCTCTACTCCCAAAACGTTTTATGATTTCCAAAACAAGAAAATCATTACCAACGATGTATCCTTTATTCAGAAACGAAACGAGAGGAAACGAAATGCGCTGGGAATTCTTTTTAATGAGAGTCTTGTTGCGCCTTCTCCTAATAAAAAGTTTGTCCCATTTAGAGCGTTTTATTTTAATACTAATCTTGAGCATGTTTTTTACCAAAAAGAAGGCGTGTATGATTCGGACGAGAAAAATAACTTTGCAAGAAATTTTGCAAAGAAATATCGTAACGCACCTTTAGAGTTTTTAGATTTTTTGCAAAGTTTACCAACCTTATCGAAAAATGGTGATTATTTTACAACCTGGAACGAAAGGGAACTAAAAATAATGCATTTTCGTGTTTAACAAATATAAGTGTATTGATCAATTGGATTGTTGAATTAGGGAAATCAGCTGAACCCTCGAATTGAACATGGAGTTTTCGTGAGGCCCTTATTAGTTGCAAATTATTATATTGTGAACGACACAAAAGAAACTTTCTTGAGATATTATTGCCAGCCACTTTTAAAGCAATACAAGTTAACGAGATTCAAAACAAATTTGTAAGAATAAGAGCAACCAAATAGTCTATTGCTAAGGTTAGTAGGCTATTCCATTTCGCAAATCAAAATAAATCTTGTTTTTGCGAACCAGATAACCACATCGCTAAATCAATGATACGAATTCCTTCATATTGGGATTCATCATGTTTCGTCCTGGCTATCAAAAGCTTTGGGTAGGCGTCCTTAATGGATAATAAAGAACTGGTCTCCCTTTGGAATGTTTCTTTTTTCGTAATATCGTCAGAAACCTGAATGTATGTTTTTTGCCCATTTTTGATAGCCACGAAATCTATTTCTTTATCGTATAAGCATCCTACATAAACCTCATATCCTCTTCGCAATAGCTCAATCGCAACCAAGTTCTCATAAAGATGACCATAGTCAGCGTTTTTGGTTCCGATTTCCGCAAAACGAAACGAAAGATCCGCTAAATAGTATTTCTTTTCGGATTCTAGATATCTCTTTCCTTTTATGTCATACCTTTGGAAGGGATAGAACAAAAATGATTTGCATAAATAGCCTAAATAGCTCCCAACGGTTTTGTCATTCGTTTTGTATGTTTTGGCGGTCAATTGATGTGATAAGTTACGGATGGAAGTTTTGCACCCAACCATGTCCATCAAATAATCGCCTAACATGGTAAGCAAATTCTCATTTTCAATCTTATATTTATTTACGATGTCCTTTTTAATCGCTGTGTCGTAGATTTCTTTGACATAATTCAAGGCATCGGTTTGATTACGATATAGATAAGACCCGCTCATTCCGCCTCGATAAACATATTCGTCAAACGCTTTTTCCAAATCATTTGGCTCGAAATAGGCACAATATTCTTGAAAAGAAAACGGATAGATTTTAAGTTCAAAAACGCGTCCACCGAATAAGGTGGCTAAATCGCTTGAGAGTAAAAATGCGTTGCTTCCCGTAAGATAGATATCAAATTTTCCCTCTTCATGAAGACTATTGATGATTCGCTCAAAGCCATCGCACATTTGAACCTCATCAATGAATAAATAATTGGTTTTATTGTCATGATAGGATTTTTCAACAAAATCGTAGAGTTTCTCTTTATCTAGAAGCGTCTCGCAAGACTTTAAATTCAAGTTAATCCGTATGATGTTTTTCTTGGGGTCTAGGGATAGATAATGAGCAAAAGAATCGAGCAATTTGGACTTGCCGCTTCTTCTGATACCTGTAATTACTTTAATGTCGGGTGTATCGACTAGATCCTTCAACCGGTTTAAATATAAATTTCTTTCAATTAACTTCATACCATTATTATGGTTCATTTCGCAAATCCAAACAAATCTTATTTTTGCGAAATGGCAATATATGGCGATAGAGGATTTTATGTAGTGGGCATTTATTCTAAAGCTTTGGTTCTTTGTTCGATAAGATCGATAAAACGTTTCTTTAAATGATTGGGCAAAAGCGATTCATGAATCATTTTGATATATTCTTGTTTCATCGAGATAACTTTCTGAATCATTTTTTCTATCGCCGCGAGCGATAAATCACATTCTTTCCCGTAGACGAAGAAATCTTTCTTCCGGATATGCGTTTTCTTGCCGTTTAAAGGAAGAGCGAGCTCTTCCTTGTCTTCTAGCATGATTACGTTGACGGGCAATAGGCCATAGGCTGGAGAAAGCTTATAGACACGATTCCCTGCCTTTTCCTCAATCAGCGAAAAATTCTTTAGATGCATATCGGAATTACCAGTAACGAAAGAAAATATTAGACGCAAGAATAACTCTGCTTTGTCTAATCCTGGCATAAAGGAATATTTGTCTATCACTTTCGCGCAGCGTTCGTATGAGCCTTTGTATTTATCCTCCGTCACGCGAAAATCGAGTTGACAAAAATCTTCCATGGCCAATTTTTTGACGTTATCGCCATCAATAATTCTATCGATGCGTTTTGTAATATATGCGTATTTGTTTCCGCTTTTAATTAAGGCGTGAGGAACGGTTATTATGCCGATAGCATCCGCCATACTCATGACGAGTTGCTCCGCTTCAGGAAGAGTCTCAAATTCTTTCACTTGCGGCTTTAAAACAAAGCCAGTCGGATAATGAACCAAAGTCAAACGAGGGGAGTGATTTTCTAAGCTTTTCGCATTAGATTGTAGGATAGGTTGTCACCCATAGATCCATCCTCATTTTGAATTTAAGAAATCTTTGGCGATGATGTAAATATTTAGAACTCTTTAGAGGTCTTTAGTACTTTTCTAATTTTTTAGAACTCTTTAGAACTCTTTAGAACTCTTTAGAACTCTTTAGACTTTAAGCATTCCCTTTTTGAAATCTTTAATCATAGAATTCCTTCATTTTTTCGAGGAAATTAGCAAATCTAGGAAGAGCGAAATCAATCCTGCCTCTTTTCGAAGCGTAAAGGATCCCTCTATCAATCAGTGTCTTGCGATAAACACTATATTCACTATGGCTGATAGAAAGATTTTTCTCGATTTCTACCGGTGTATTCCACTTTGTAATCGCGTTAAGGAAGGTGATTGCTTTTGGAGATAACTTTCCGTATATCTTTTCATAAACGAATTGCGAAAGGCATAAATCGTATTCTTGGAGCAATTTAACCGAGACTTTACGAGCGACGCTTTCATAGAGCAAATGGTCAAGCGCCTGATAAGCGAAAGCGTACCCGTTCGTCATTTTGGCCGCTTTAACGGCTTCAAGATGATCCAAATTCAAAATGTTTTCATAAGAAGTGGCGATTGCTACAAGACTTAATGAGGGGAGAGGTATCTTTTTTGAGCGGTAAAGAAACGTTAGGGTTTGTTGATTTTGAATGTCTTGAACGTTTTGGTATAGCCCACTCATTAAAAGAAAGACGTCGAATTTTGAGCGCAAGAACCCTTGGAACGTATGCGCGAAGGTTTTCATATAGGAACTATTTGTTGCTTCGTCGATTGTGACGAGTATCCGTATGCCTTTTTTCATCAGCTTCTCAACCATCTTATTTAGTAATGTTTCTACATCACTAATAGGGGTTTCTCCACGTAAAGAAAAGGTGAATCCCTGAAAGCTGAAGCTGAACTCTCCTTTGAGAAATAGATGTTTCAAATTAGAGGCGTCATATATTTTGGAAGCGAGACTTTCTAGCATATCTCTTTCAGGGTTTAAATCGATGACAATCCAGTTTTTCTCGTTCTTGTAATAATCTCCTACTTCCGTAAGAAAAACGGTTTTCCCTGATGCTCGAGCTCCTGTGATGATAAAGCAGCGGTTCTCGGGATCTTCACTAGAAATAACGGCGGTAATGCTAGAAAACGTATCTAGTCGCTCGATGTATTCTTTTGGCTTCATGCCAAATGTTAGGGAAAACGGATTATTCATTAAGAATTTGCCTTTCAGAGTTTTATAAAAGCCCATGTTCATGGCATACATAATGTTACCTATATTTCTTCCTGCTTATTAATTGAAAAACGAAAAATCAAAATTTTAGAACATTTTCGGTAAAAATAGGAAAAACATGACTATAGATGAGTGAGGGAGCATTTATGCGAACTCAAAAACATTTCCCCGGGGTGAATGGCGAGAAAGGAGATTCGGGAATGGACATCGCGTCAATCGTGATGATCTTGATTCTCATCCTCCTAATAGAGAGTCAAAAAAATTCTAACGGCCGCAAAGGTCGTTAGAACCAAAACCTCTACCATTATAGCTTAGCCGCAAGGCTTTGCAATAATGGCTACCCTCTTTCCCCGGAGCCGAATGTTAGTTCTCAATTGATG
>DKCV01000007.1 GCA_002449265.1 Caryophanales bacterium UBA6865
CTTGAAGACGCGGATTTTTATTGATTAATTAATATAGAAACGATGCAATAGATCATTCAATGAAAATCCGTCATATAGATTTAAAATTACCTAGCAATAGGAACTCTTAAAAACATTTGATGGATTGATTTTCAAATGCAAAACTAATGAATAAACGAATAAAATAACGAATTAATGAATAAAATAATGAAAAAACTTTGTTATCCTGATCCCATTTGGGAAGACGATGCTTTCCCTAGCGTTACAACATTAACACTCTTATTACCGCCTTCTGGCGCTTTAAGACCAAATAAAGACATCGATAAGGATATTGTCGCCTTCCTTGCTAAGGAAGGAGAGAACACTGTCACTTCAATCGCTAAAGCATTAAATGTCAGTATCGCAACCATTAGCCTTGCCCTCAAAGCGTTAAAAGAAAAGAACGTGGTAAGTGATAATGGAAAAACGACAAAAGGAAAACTGTTTTTCCTCTCATAATAGAACTTTGAATTTTGCGACCTTTGCTTTTAATTATGGCAATTGCAGAGAAATAAAATTTAATTATTCTTAGATTTTAGGCTGGTTTTTCTTATCTTTTTTTGTAATGTTTTTGCAAGAAATTCACTTCGTTTTTTCCATTCCAAAAGCGAATTTTATCCGTAATGATAGTCTCATTATGAAAAGCAAACGACTTCTATTCTTGTTTTTATCTTCTCTACTTTCTAGCGTGAGTTTATCTTCTTGCAATTCTTATCAAGCAAGCGAAGAGACTAAGGCCAGTTCTTCTCAATATGTAGAGGGCTCTCTAGAAGAGTCGTCCCTAGAGCCTACTTCTCCGCCTTCTCCGCCCATTATAGCGGAACCTATTCGGCCTAAAATAATCAAAGATATTCCCCTTTCTTCGCTTCGCTTTGAGAAGCTTTTTGACGAATCTAGTTATGTTCTTCTAGGCGTCACCAAAGATGATTACTCTTCCCTAGACGGAATGCGCCTTGTTGTTCCTAATGAATATAATGGACTTCCCGTTACTCGCATTGCTCGCGAGGCCTTTTTAGACTGCTCGTTTTTAAAAAGCGTTTCGATTTCCGATAATGTTGCTTTTATAGGAGAAAACGCCTTTTCTTCTTGTCCCATCCTAGAAGAAATCGTTATTTCTAAAGGAGTCGTAGCGGTTGGCGATAATTTTGTTTCTTCTTGTCGCGTCTTAAAATCGATTCAAGTCGATGAGAAAAGCGAAAGATTTTGCTCGCTTGATGGGATTCTTTTCTCTAAAGACAAGAGCAAACTCCTTGTTTATCCAGCTGGGAAGAAAGAGTCCTCCTTTGTCATTCCGCAGTTTGTGAAAACGATTAAAGCTGGCGCGTTTAGTGGAGCGGAATCCCTCACTTCGCTACGTACATTTGAAAGCCATGACAAATTCGCTAGTTACGATGGGGTAATCTATTCAAAAAACGGAGACGAAATCGTCGTGTTTCCTCCAGGAAAAGGATTGGAAGGAAATAAAACTTTTGAAATTCGCGATGGCACGAAATCAATCGCTAGTAACGCTTTTGAGGGTGCAAGATTCTTAAAAGAAGTCGTTATTCCGCATGGGATAAAAAAGATTGGGAAAATGTCTTTTGCAAATTGCCTTTCTCTCCTTTCTATATTGATCCCTTCTACTACTAGAATGATTGGACCACTTGCCTTTGCTTCTTGCCCAAATTTAACGTCGATATTTGTTTACGAAGAGAGCAAATTTTATTCTTCAAATGATGGCATCTTGTATTCAAAAGACGGCGAGAGGCTAATATGTTGCCCAAGCGGAAAAGAACTCGGGGATGATTTTAAAAAAGACCCTCCATTTACGATTCCTTCTACCGTTCGTGAAATTGGAGAATACGCTTTTTATGGCTCGGCCTCACTTTCGAAAGTGGTCATTCCTGAGACGGTCAATGTTATTGGTAGTTATGCTTTCAAAGATTGCGCGAGCCTTCAAAAAGTCACTATTTCTAACAAGGTGAAAAGCGTAAGGGCCTCCATTTTTTATGGGTGTGATCTTCTTAAGGAAATTGTTTCTACTGGCGATGAACGGCCAAAGGGGTGGAATCCTGCCTGGAGAAATGGCTGCGATGCAATATCGCCTTTCAAAAACGAAAAATGATTTTGAGTCATAAAGATTTTGATTTCTTTACGTGAAGGGCATCTCTTTTTGTGCTAGCCTTTATTGACTTATGACGATTAAAGAATTTGTAGCAAAAAGAAAGGAAGAATTAAGGGCGGAACTCGTCTCTCTTCCTAAGATTCCCCATTTATGCATTATTCGTGTTGGTAGTGACGCGGCAAGCGAATCTTATGTACGCGGAAAAAGCAAAGATTCCGCGGAAGTTGGCTTCCTTAGTGAGGTCATTGTTCTTCCCGAAAATAGCACGCAGGAAACTCTTTTGTCCTTAATTGAAGAGAAAAATCATGATCCTGAAATTGATGGAATATTGGTTCAACTTCCTGTTCCTCCTCAAATTTCTTCCAAAGCGATTAATGAAACTATCCTTCCTAATAAAGATGTGGATGGTTTTGTTCCCGATAGCCATTTCATTCCTTGCACACCTAAAGGAATTGTCGACTATCTTACTAGCGAAGGTTTTTCCTTTGAAGGGAAAAATGCGGTCGTTTTAGGGAGAAGTCAAATCGTTGGTCTACCGATGGCAAGATTACTTACTTCTTTAAGCTGCAATGTAACCATCCTTCATAGTAAGACCAGCGACGAAGATAGAAAATTCTATTTAAAACATGCGGATTTGATTGTCTCTGCGATTGGAAAACTTGGTTATATCGATGAACGTTATGAATTAAAGCAAAGCGCGATTGTGGTCGATGTTGGCATTAATCGTGACGAAGATGGCAAATTACATGGGGACTGCAAGCCTAATTTAGCTGTCGCGCTTCAAACACCTGTCCCAGGCGGAGTGGGGCTATTAACGCGACTTGCATTACTTGAAAACTTATTGGAGGCAACCAAGAATGAATTACTACATCGGAAATGAATTTGTGTATGGCTTAGAAAGAGCCGTGAAGGCGAGTGGGAACCCTATGCGCGTTAAACTCGACACGAGCGAAGCAACCGATAAAGATTTTTTGCGCGCTACGAAACTTGGCAGCGCCCAAAACGGATTAGGGCACGATAATTTCTTAAAAGGCATCACCGTTCAGCTTGACGTCATCGCTCCTCTATATTGGTGGAAAGAAGCGCAGCGTTATCATTGGTTTGATTTTGTTAGCAGCGAGTCTACGATGCATTGCTTACTCAAGTTTGATATTTCTTCCCAATGCGTTGATGAAACTGATCCCATCATTTTGAAGCGGATGAAGGAACTCGTGGAAGAATATAATCGCATTCCGGCCGACGAAGCTCATCAAAAAGAGCAAAAAGAGAAGTGGAGAGTGCTTGTTGCCTCTTTACCAGTCGGTTTTTGCTTAGGCGCGACGATGGTTACCAATTATCAACAATTAAAAACCATGTACATTCAACGCCGTCATCACAAATTAAAAGAGTGGCATGTTTTTTGTGATTGGTGTGAGAAGCTCCCTCGTTTCTTAGAATTAACGGGCGTGAGTAAATACGCCAAATAGTCTATTTATTTTTTTGAATCGTCGAAACTTCGACGATTTTATTTTATCGAGGTAGTAAAATGAAAAAAGCGATGGTTTATCTCCAAAGTGGCGGTCCTACATCTGTCATAAATTGCTCATTGCTAGGAGCCATAATGGAAGCAAAAAAGCATCCAGAAATTTCTAAAATTTATGGCTCTCATTTTGGTGTTGAAGGGCTATTAAGGGATGATTTGATTGATCTTACTTCCATTAGTGAGAGTAAACTTGCTTTATTAAAACAAACCCCAGGGGCCGCTATTGGCTCTAGCCGTCATAAAGTTGCTCCTTTTGAAGAAGAAGTGATTCTTAGCATTTTAGAAAAACACGACATTGGATATGTTCTCGTCAATGGCGGGAATGATTCTATGGATACTTGTGATAAATTAGGCAGTTATTTTGCAAGTAAAGGTTTAGATATCCGCGTTATTGGCGTTCCAAAAACAATGGATAACGATTTGGTTGAAACTGACCACACCCCAGGCTTTGGGAGTTCCGCCAAATACATCATTAACACGGTGAAATCGCTTATTATTGACGCTTCTTGCTATCGCTCAGGAAAAGTGATTTTAGTGGAAGTCATGGGTCGTGACGCTGGGTGGAATGCCGCTAGCACCGACATTCTTGAAGCACCTTATCGACCAGACTACATTTATTTCCGCGAAAATCATTTTGATTACGATACCTATTTAAAAGAAATCATCAAAACGCAAAAAGAAAAAGGTTTCTGCTTGTGCGTTGTTTCAGAAGGAATTGAAGTTCCACATGTAAACACAGCAATGATGGATGAATTCGGTCATCAAATTTTAGACGGGGCAACGATTGAACTAGCGAAAAAGACAAAAGAGGATACGGGTTTAAATGTTCGTTCTATTTCTTTATCGATTCCGACTCGTTGCTCGCCATCCTTTACGAGTGGGGTTGACCAAAAAGAAGCTTATGAAGTCGGGGAGTTCGCGGTTAAAATGGCGTTAGAGGGTAAGACTAGAGCGATGGTTTCTATTGTTCGAGATTCTTCCGTCCCATATCGAGTCCATTACGAATTGGTGCCTGTTTCTCAGGTCGCGAATCGCATTAAGCTCATTCCTAACGAGTTTATCGTCGATCACACTAGACTTAGCGACTCTTTCCGCGAATATATGCGTCCTTTGATTGAAGGCGATATTGACGAATTAAAGGAAACTGCAGGGATAATTGAGGCATTTTCCTTATAAAAAAGAAAAGTGGCTAGCAAACTAGCCACTTTAAATATCTTTGCAATATCTAGCTTAATTTTCTGAATTTGTTGTTGTATCGTTTTCCTCTTTTGGCGATGATTCAACTTCAACCATTACGTCGTTATTGACTTCTTTTACGAAGTTTTTAACTTTCTTAACACCACGAGCGACGGTAATCGTAAGCGCTAATAAACCAATTCCAGAAGCGATGAGCATGATCCCTAAGACGACTAGGAACACGGTCATAATGGTATCTTGCTTTGTAAGATAAATGATAGCGAGAATTCCAACGGCTATGACCAATAATCCCCCAATCACCGAGGCAATATTATTCATTAAGGTATTGAGTTTCTTTACGATATAGGCAACCGCGTAAATTAGGGCAACCGTGCCAAGAGTAATGAGCAAGATCCCTAAGAATAATCCAACGAATTTGAAAACAACTTCTAGCGATGTTTTTTCAGCATAAGTTAAGACAAGGACAATGCCTAACGCTAACTCTAATGAGCCAGTGAAGGCTTGTAGATAATCCGTTTTCACAATCGCGTGATTTCCAATTCGAATGACGTCAATCACTCCAAGCGTCAAGCGAAGTGCGGCATCGAGCATGATTAGAATTCCGACAATGAGCAGTGCCGTTTTTTGGAAATTAGCATTCGCACAATAGATGCAGCAAAGAATTCCGCCAACGATAAGAATTAGCGATTCGATTGAGTTCCATACGGTCCAACCCACGCTTCCACGTTTAAGCATATTTATTAATCCTCCTAAAGACACTTTTACTATATTGCTTTAAAGGAATAATCACAAACAAAAAACCACTTTTTGGACAGAAGTGGTTTCTTTGTATCTTTTTTAATCTTTTGGGCCTTCGATTTGCTGAATTTCAATTGCGTTTTCGATTTGCTTTTCTTTGTTTTTATTTTCAACTACCGCTTCAGCATCAATTGGTTTCTCTTTATAACCCGCTTGTTTTTTCGATTCTTTTGGATCGAGGACTTTATATTCTTTCTTGTTCTTTTTCAGCGTGATTAATGTAATGATCCCTTGCGCGATACCGGCGATAGAAAGAATTGAGCCAGTCAGTATGAGAACGATATTCGCATTATTCTCTTTGTAATAAAGAACCAATATTGTGATACCAACCCCAATCAAGATTGCTGAGAAAAGAATCTCTAAAATTGGCATAAACATCTTTGTGTATTTTTTTGCGATGGTAATAGAAGAGAAAATGATTAATAGAAGTCCAATTACAATTAGGAGGATAGCAACAAAATGAGCGATGAGGAAAGTAATGACGTGCTCTTTTGTTGACGCGTAAAAATGAACTTCTAGCAAAACCATCACAATTCCAATGGATAGTTCAAACCCACCAATAAGCATCCCTGATTCATCAGAATCATTTGGACCTTTATAGTGAGTCAAACTCATCACGATACGGAGAATTCCGTCTAATAAGATAAAAGCGCCGATTGCGTAAGCCACAAATGATTCGGTGTTTGTATCGTTACCTTCTTTATTGATACAGGCTAGAGTAATAGCCAAAATCCCTGCGACTAATAAAATAACGGCTTCGATAAAATTCCAAATTGCCCAAAATCGATTCATTTTTTCGTCTTTTTTTATCTCGTCCATGCTCTTTTCTCCTTCGAGTTTTCTTGCTTTCAGGTATAGTATATCTACTTTGAGGCAAGAAAGACTATGAATGAAAATTTAATTCAAAAATATGTGGAACTTATTGTTCACGTCGGTGCGGCAGTTAAGAAGGGACAGTACGTGCTTATTCGTACAACCCCTGATCAAGAAAAGATTGCCGCTTTAGTAGCGGAAGAATGCTATAAAGCTGGCGCGAAACGCGTCTGCATGGAGTGGAGAAGCCAATATCTAGACGCGGTGAGTTACGCGTATGGAGAGACAAAGAACTTAGGGGACTTAACCGCCTATGATTATGGCTTTCAAAAGTTCCAAACCGAGGACCTTCCTGTTTTGATTTGGCTTGACGCAGAAGACCCAGATGGATTAAAAGGAGTCGATGCAAAGAAAATGGCGGAAGTTAAGGCTCTTCGCTATAACGCTGCTAAGAAACTCATTGAAGAAAGAGAAGACAAATTCCAGTGGTGCATTGTTGGGACACCTGGTGTTAAGTGGGCCAAGAAAGTATTTCCGTCTTTAAGTGAAGAAGAAGCTTTCGAAAAGCTTTGGGAAGCAATTTTGTACACTTCTAGAGCAAGTGATGGGAATGGCGTTAAGAACTGGGAAAATCACGAAATCGATTTGAAAAAACGCTGCAAAGCGCTTAACGACATGAAACTAGCAAAGCTTCATTATCTAAGCAATAACGGCACCGATTTGACGATTGGCCTAATTCCGGGCGTTATATTCTTAGGTGGGGGAGAGAAGACTAAAGACGGGACGCTATTCCAACCAAATATTCCTTCGGAAGAATGCTTTACTTCTCCTATGAAAGGAAAAGCGGAAGGGGTAGTTTATGCGTCTAAACCGCTTGTTTATAATGGACAAGTCATCGAAGACTTCTATTTTGTTTTCCATGAAGGAAAAGTTAAAGAGGCGCACGCTAGAGTGGGCGAAGATGTCTTGAAGAGCATTTTGACGCTGGACGAAGGTGCTTCTTATTTAGGAGAGGCGGCACTTGTGCCATTTGATTCCCCGATTAACCAAACCGGACTTCTTTTCTTCAATACGCTTTATGATGAAAACGCTTGCTGCCATTTAGCAATTGGACGCGGGTTCCCTTCTTTATATCCAAATTATCAAAATTATAGTGCTGACGATATTTTATCCTTTGGCATTAACCGCTCTTTATCCCATGTTGATTTCATGATTGGGACACGTGATTTAAAGATTATTGGCACAAAAGAAAACGGCGAAGAAGTTGCGATTTTTGAAAACGGAACTTGGGCGTTTTAATTTCCGATAACGCCCCCGCCTTCCTCGTTTGCGTTTTGAACGCTCTCTTCTTTATGATCGCCAGGATCTAAAGGTGTCTCTTGTCGAATTAAAGATGAAGCATCCAAAAATGTGACATCCGATTCTGCGATTTCTCTCTCTTCTTTTAATAGCGATTTTAAGTTGTCCCAAGTCGTGTTTTTATAGATTAAGTTTCTAATTTCAAAATAAGAAGCGTAGATTTTTGGCAAACTATTTTCTTTTTTTTGAGGCAGTTCCACCAAATAATAAGCGTCTTTTGCTAATAGTTCTTTTACTTTTTCTTTTGGACCTAATGATTCGTTATAAAAAGAATCGATTTTTGAAATGAGTTCTTTTTTCTTAGCTTCAATTAACTCTCTTTGGGATTCTTTTTGTTCTTCTTTGATGGAAGAATAAGCGGTCGATGTCGCTTTTAGGACGCTTTGAAGGGCACAAGGAGATAGCCTTGCTTTTCTTATGGCAAAAAGCGTGCTCGATAATTCGTTAAGCACTTCTTGGTCTACAGAAAGCAAATCGCTAAAGTTGATCAAATATTCATTATCTTCGATGGCTGAATTTGCGTAAATTTGTGCGAGCGTTATCTTATTTTCTTCGCTTCGCTTCGAAAAATCGCTTAAATCAAGCCCCTTTAAACCATTCGTAAACGTCACGGATGCATAAGTGCCTAAGCCATTTCCCTTTTTTCTTTTTAAGGTTTGATTGAAGATGGAACGATATTCTTTTTCTCTTGCTTCCGCCCTTTTTGTATTTAATGTGAAATAGGTGATTTTGATTTTGTTCGGAGAAGAATAATTTGTTTTTTCTAGATAGCCCATTTCGTAAGCTGGATGAAGCAAAGAAGCGGCAACAGAAGCCCCATCATTATTTGTGATAGTAGGGAAGGAGGACGATTTTTTGATTAATGAGGCACTGTAATTACTTGGGTGTAAAGAAGAAGGAACGACTTTCCCCTTTTCGTCAACTTGGAATAAAAAAGAAGGAGAATAAGGATTGCATTCATTTGTTTCTTTTTTCGTTTCACTACTAGCAGGAGAGATTTCTAGTGAGACTAGAGCACTACGATTTTCCTTTTCGTAGGAACGGAGCACAAAGGCCGCTGAAAGAGCCGTGATGACAATCATGAAATTTGTAGCGATAGAAAACGCAATGATGTGATTTTTTCTAAACCAACAGAAAAATGGATGTTCTGCCTTTGTGGCTTTTAATATCTCGTTTTTAACATTTGGAATGAGATCTTCGCTTTCTGCATGGATTTTATTTTTCAAAAATAGCGCGTCTTCTATCGGCTCGATATTTAGCGGTATCTCTTTTTGGATATCATCGATTTTATTTGGAACAAAAAGGTCGGCTTCTTTTTGGAAAAGAGAAAGAATTCGCTCCTCGCTAAAAGAATCAATTTTCTTGTTTTGCTTTTGTAAGGCGTCTTTCATATTTTCGGTCTTCTTCCTCTAAGGCCTTTTTGATTTTCTTTATCGCGTTATTGTATTTCCAAGTTACCGTCCCTAATGGCAAGTGAAGCAAATCGGCGATTTCACGATGCTTATATTCGCCAATCGCATACATCATGACGATGTTAAATTCTTCTTCAGAAAGTATTTTGTTTGCTAATGTGATTGTTGGAGTATCAACTTCGCCTAAATAGTAAATTCCATCCGGGTGAACTTCCTCCCCAAAATCATAAGAAATTTCCCTATTTTTCTTTTTTAACATGGAAATTGCAGTGTTTTTTGCAATCGTGAGTAACCAATTTCGAGCGTTTGTGTTAGGCGAATAGTCTTGAATGTGGTTATAGCAACTAACGTATGTATCTTGCATTACGTCTTCTGCAAGTTGGTAATCGTGAAGTAAGGGAAGAACAAAAGTAAAAACGCCTCGTGACGTTAACGAGTAAATGTCCGCGAGCGCGTTACCGTTACCATTCCGTAACGACATCATAGATTGTTCTAATTTTTGTTCATCCATAACTTGTAAAGAAGAGCGTCACTCATCTAGGGGCTCGGTGACACTCTCCTAAGCACATCATGTGCTCACTTTATAAAAATTCAATTCTTATTTTTTATTGGGACAAATTTAGATTTTTTCTAGTCCTACGATCATTGAGAATTGAATGCGAATGTGATTCATTTCGATGATTTTATAAATTGGATCAATTTTGTCGATTTCGCCAAGCGATTCTTTCACGTGGCCGTTTGTGAAAAAATATAATCGCACTTCCTCCCCGGCATAGGTTTGTAGTATTTCGTCAATCTCTTCCGCTTTTTCTTTTGAGATAGACGGTTTTTCAATTCTTGTTTTCTTTTCTAGCATCTTATTTAAGGCTTTTTCTTGCTCGTTAAGCGATTTATAAGATAGCCATTTCATCATTCCTCTTTCTTTCATTCCTTGTGTCCTCCGATTTGCGTGTGCCTCGCTTTTATGGTTGAGTGCTTTTTTAATGATGAGCAGCGAAGCACGCTATTTTTGCCAAATGTTTCTTGAATCGCATCGAGTGAACGATATAACGCTCGATTTTTGTCACGTTCCTTCAAATCGACGAAGAGATTACTTTGCTCATAATTCGTGTCGATTAATTTACCTAGCGAAAGCGATATTCCTCGAATTGGTAGCTCACTTACATATTCGTCATATAGAGACAAAAAGTAAGAACAAAGTTCATCATTATCGTCACTACTTGTGAGTAAACTCGTCTCTTTGGAAAACCCGCCATATCCATTGCTATAACCAATATAAAGAGACACTTTGCTCGCTAATTGACCGGTTTTTCTTAAGCGATAAGTTAAGTCATCGCACATTTCTTTTATGAGTAGTCGCGCTTCGCTTTTGGAATAGTCGCGCATCAAAGTTTGCCCTAATGACAAATTCCTTTCTTTAGGAACGTATTTTTCTTGGATGTCACTATCATCTATTCCGTTTGCTAGGTCGTGTAATTGGTCACCCATCACCCCAAACTCGTTTTCTAATAATTCGATAGGCGTCATCGCGAGCTCTTTAATATTGTGTATCCCAATTCGATAAAGATGTGATGCCGTCCCTACGTTAATCCCCCAGATTTTTGTTAGTGGATCAATCGCCCATAGTTTTTTTGAAACGTCTTGTTTATTCCAATGAGCAATATAAGGGGGATTCTTTTTCCCTTCGATATCTAAGGCGGTTTTCGCTAAGAACATATTGGGGCCTATTCCAGCAGTGGCGATTAGCCCAAGCTCTTGATAAATCCTACTTTGGATCTCGCTTACGATTTCTTCTGGTTCTTTTTGATAATAGGATAAATAAGGACCGAGATTCAAAAAGCTTTCGTCTACGGAATAAACGTGTAAATCCTCTTTTGCGACATAATCTAGGAATATCGATACCACGCGCGCTGACATCGTTAAATAAAATGACATTCTTGGTGTTGCACATATGATTTTCTCAACCCTAGGTAAATCCCTTTTCCTGCATACATTGGGAATGTTGTATTTCTTCTTTAAGTAAGGGGAGGTGCTCATCACGATTGTTCCTTCTCCGCGAGAGGCGTCAGCACATACCAATGGAGTTTTTAATGGGTCTAGATGTCTTGCGCTACATTCGCAAGAGGCGTAGAAACTTTTTAAATCGATGATCGCAATGGTCTTTTCCATAAAATTAAGTAAGCGAATTTTACTAATCAATAGGAAAAGGAAAAGACTTGTTTTCCAAAACAAAGGAATTGACGATAAAAATAATTTTTTTCTTTACAATAACAAGAAATAGATTGGCTATTCTTTAGTGAAACGCATGCTTGATTCATACAAACAAAACGAAGTTTTCTTTAAATTTCATTATTTTTTATGCAGTGTATAAGCTAGGTAAAAACGTGACAAGAAAACTACAAAAATGAGCGTTTACCCTCAAAAAGTAGGTCTTTTTACAATTACGCATCGTTTTTAATTCAAGAGGCGATATCCCTTTTCTAGTTGTAGTTTGCTCCCTCGTTGCTATAATAGTCGAGCCGTTTGGGGCATTAGCTCAGCTGGGAGAGCGCCTCGTTCGCAACGAGGAGGTCGGCGGTTCGATCCCGCTATGCTCCACCAAATCGAATGGTGGTCGAATGATGCTGTAGGGGTAATCCTTATCTACCAATTCGACTTAAGATAGATGCTTCGATTCAATTCCTACATCACACAAAGAAGGCAGGCCGATGTGGCTTGCCTTTTTTGTAAGTATTAAAGATACCGACTCTTTGTGGTTCGAACTATTGGGCTATTAAATTTGGGAAAAAATTCTCTTTGATTATTGAGATAAAATGACGTGTCTAGCTTCCTTGACTTAATATTTAATATAGATAAACTAATGGAATTCGTCGGAGAATGAGCAATCGCAATTGCCTTCGCTAGACAAGACACTAAGCGCGCTTAGATAGGAGGATGATTTATGATGAATACCAAAGTCCAACTATCTAGCCATCTTGATGGCAAAAAGATCTTTTTTGCTGTAATTGCTCCGATTTGCATGATGTTATTTACGTCATTTTATTCTGCGATTGACGGTATTTTTCTTTCTACTATCGTTGGAACAAATGCCTTTAGTGGAGTGAACCTTATTTGGCCATATTGCATGATTTATGGCGGTATCGGCTTCATGCTTGGGACAGGAGGAAGCGCATTAGTTAGTAAAACCCTAGGGGAGAAGGAAATAGAAAAAGCAAATCGTATCTTCTCTCTTATTATTTATACAACGCTTATTCTTGGCGTTATTTTTGCAATTGTAGGCTATTTTACGGTTGAACCATTTGTAAAATGGATGGCGACACTATCTTCTTCTGATGCAGAAGAGGCGGTTAATTTTGCGGTACGTTACGGGCATATCTTGATGCTTGGGTTACCGATGTATATGTTACAGAATGTTTTCCAATCATTTTTTGCGACAGCGGAAAAACCAACCACTGGGTTTTTGTTTGTTTCAGCGGCTGGCATTACGAACATTCTTTTGGACACTTTGTTTATCGTCGTACTTAAAATGGAAGTAGAAGGGGCAGCGATTGCAACACTCGTTGGTTATTTTGTCGGCGGCATTTTGCCTTTAACGTATTTTTATTTCAAAAAGGACTTAAATATTCATCTAGGTAAAACAAAATTCGATGGAAGGGCGCTTTTACTTACTACTACGAATGGTTCGAGTGAGTTCGTTTCTAATATTGCTTCTTGCATTGTTTCGATTTGCTATAACGCTCAATTACTTGCCTACGCTGGCCCAAAAGGCGTATCAGCATATGGGATTGTCATGTATATCTCTTTTGCCTTTATGGCGATTTTCATTGGGTATTCCATTGGGATTGCTCCGTTTGTCGGTTATCAATATGGCGCGAAAAACAGCGAGGAATTGCACAATATTTTGAAAAGATCTTTGATTATTATCGCCGTAATTGGGGTTGCAATGTTCACGATTTCGGAATTAGTTGGGCCGCATTTCTGCAAGGCTTTTGCTAAAAATGATTTGGAGTTGCTTAAATATTCCTATGATTCTGTCCATATCTATTCTTTCGTTTTCCTTACATGTGGTTTTTCAATCTTCGCTTCTAGCTTCTTCACTGCTTTAAATAATGGACTAGTATCTGCAGTCATTTCTATGGTTAGAAGCATCGTGTTTGAGCTCGTTTGCATTTTCCTTTTCCCGCTTTTACTTGGTATCAATGGAATTTGGGCGGCAGGGCCTTTTGCTGAAATTGGTTCCTCGCTTATGGTTATTTTTTTCTTTATCAAAGAAAGAAAACAGTACCATTATTGATACATGCTTTTCCTCTTGTTAATGTGAGCATAAGAAAGTAGTAAAATGTTTCCACACAATTTTTTAGGAGGCCCACAATGAAAGGCATTATTCTTGGTGGTGGGAACGGGTCTAGACTTTATCCACTTACCCTTGCGACGAATAAATTACTTATTCCTTTATACGATAAGCCAATGGTTTATTACCCTCTTGCAACTTTAATGCAAGCAGGAATCCGCGATGTAATGATTATCTCTAATCACCGTGATCTAGAACGCTTCAAAATGGTTTTTGGTGACGGGAAAGGATTAGGAATGAACATTTCTTATGGTGTTCAGGAAGTTCCTACGGGGATTGTCAGCGCGTTTTTAATCGGCGAAGAATTTATTAAAAACGAAGAATGCGCGTTAATTCTAGGCGACAATCTTTTCTATGGCCCAAACATGGAAAAGGGGCTTATGGAAGCTAGCCTTCACGCGAAAGAAGGCGAAACGACTTTATTTGGCTATGAAGTGAAAGACCCAGAACGTTTTGGGGTTGTTACTATGGATAAAAATAACCGCGCTATTTCCATTGAAGAAAAGCCTAAGCATCCTAAATCCAATATTGCCGTTACTGGATTATATTTCTACCCAAATGATGTAGTAAGCAAGGCTAAGACCATTAAGCCAAGCGCACGTGGCGAATACGAAATCACCGATCTTAATAATCTTTATTTAAAAGAAGGCAACGTCCGTGTTGTTACGCTTCATAACGAAGATCAGTGGTTTGATGCAGGCACCTTTGATTCTTTATTAGAAGCGAGCGAGCGAATTCAAAAAGCGGAAAAAGGTGGACTTCCGGTTGCTTACTTAGAGGAAATCGCCTATCAAAAAGGGTGGATCAATAAAGAACAATTAATCGCCAAAGGCGAAAGCATGAAAAAGAACTCTTATGGCGAGCATCTCCTCACTATTGCTAATCAATAAAAAAGATGGAAAAAAATATTCTTGCGCTTGATTTAGGAAAAGGGTCTTTAGGGATGGCGATTTCGCGTAGCGGAATGTTTTCTACCCCCTTAACGAACTTACGTTTTAAGGCGACGCATTATGAAGAAGCAATACTTGGTATCAAAAATGTCCTTTCTATAGAAAAAGTAGAGCATTTTGTTATCGGATATCCGACTTTTCCTAGCGGTGACCCTTGCGAAATGACACCGATTGTTGAAGCTTTTATCCTTATGCTCAATCGGGAATTTCCTAATATACCCGTTACTAAGGTTGACGAAAGAAATTCAACGGTTGAAGCGGCATCTATGTTCCATGAAATAGGGGAATCAAGCAAGAAGCAAAAGCATCATATCGATTCAGGGGCTGCACAAATTATTTTAGAACGATATTTAAAACAAATTGGGCAACTATAAATCGTCATTTATCCAATGGAAAAAGTAAAAACGAATTATTACAAAATATCGTTAGATGAAATAAAGGAGATTCCTCCTAACACAAAGCCTACTTTGCTTCTGCATTCTTGTTGTGGGCCTTGCGCTTGCTGGCCTTTACGTTTTTTATGTGAACATTTTCGCGTGACGATTTATTTCAATAATAGCAATATTTACCCTAGCAATGAGTATGAGCGGCGACTAATAGAACTAAAGCATCTATTAGCCTACTTAAAGCGAGATTATGGCTATGATGTAGCATTAGTCATTACCCCTTATTCAAACGTAGAATATAACAATTTTCTAGCGCCATTTAAGGATGATCCTGAGGGAGGAAGACGCTGCAAGCTCTGTTACGAAAAGAGAATGAGTGAAGCTTATGACTATGCAGAAGCGCATGACTTTGATTATTTTTGCACTGTCATGACTATCTCTCGCCAAAAGGATAGCCAAGTGATGAATGAGATTGGGAAAAAGCTAGAAGAAAAACACAAAAAGACAAAATACTTCTATAGTGATTTTAAAAAAGCCAAAGGTATCGATATTGGTCGCGAAATGCGAATTCGGTATGGATTATATAATCAAAATTATTGCGGCTGCATTTATAGTTATTTGAAACGTTTAGAATGGGATAAAACCCATCAAAACGATAAATAACCTTGCAAAAACCAATTGAAAAAGAATTAGTGCTTAATAATCAAATTACTTGAAAGCAAGTCCTGATAGATGCTACTGACTTCTTTTATCACTACGTCCTTACTGATTGGTTTTCCTCTTAAGATTTTACTCATCAGCGCACTATACCCTCCAACAATGAAGGCACTAATGTATTCTTTGTTGTATTTGATTTGGTAGATAGCGCTTATCTTTTCCACAAGGTGATTTACGATAGACTCAATCGTGCCATTCAATACTTCAGCACCAAGCGAATTACTGCTATCAATGATCGAGAGAATTTCTTTCTTGCGGTTGAAACATTCTGCCACAACTTCGGCAGTAATGTTGGCACAGGCTTCACCGATTGTTTTTATGTCGGTTTTGCTTAGTAAACTTGAACATTTTTGATAGATGCCATCGGCGATATTGTTGATCGTATCTTGTAATAAATCATATTTATCATCGTAATGACGATAAAACGTCATTTTGTTGATGTGAGCATAATCACAGATATCTTTGACAGATATTTTTTCAAAAGAATTTGTTTCAAGCAAACCAAGAAGCGCATTTCTTAAATCCCGCTTGGTCCGAAAAATACGATAATCTACTTTTTCCATAGTACTAAAACCTCTAAATACCTATATATGGATACGAAACCTGTTAAACGTATTAATAATTTTTTTGACATCTCCGTAAATCGTTTTATGGTATTCAAGCCTGATGACTAAAGGCGAAATAACAATACACCTGTATCGATAAAAATGGAAAGGAGAAAATATGAAAAAAATCGCTGAATTCATTGTCAAATTCAGAAAACTGTTTCTTGTTCTTTTCCTCGCCTTTGGCGCTTATTGCGTTTATGGGATGACTCAAACAAAGATCGAATATGATGTTTCAACTTATCTAAGCGAAACAACAGACACCAAGAAAGCTCTTGGGATTATGGACAAAGAGTTTTATACCTTTGGTTCTACGACCATCATGGTAAAAAACGTTTCTTACTTTGAAGCGGACGAATTACATAATGAGATTCTTGATGTTAAAGGAGTTAAAGAACTTCCTTTCTATAATACCGAGGATTATTACAAAGACGGATGCGCGCTTTTCTCGATTACTTACGAAGGGACAGAAGACGATGAAATTACGCTGAACGCATATAATAAAACGAAAGAAATCCTTGCAAATTACGACTATTATGTCAAAAACGATTTAAGCGATAACTACGCGGATACCTTGCAAACTTCCATTAATTTCGTTCTTTTAATCGCGGTTGGTATCATTATCGTTGTTTTAACGATTACAAGCGAATCCTTCATGGAAGTCCCTGTGTTTTTAGCCACTTTTGGGATGGCTGCTTTAATGAATATGGGAACAAACTATTGGTTAGGAACAATATCCTTTGTTTCCAATTCCGTTTGTTCTATTCTTCAGCTTGCTCTTGCCATCGATTACGCGATTATTTTGGCCAACCGCTTTCAAGAAGAAAAAGCATTTTCACGCAATAATAGCGTGGAAGCTATGACTAGTGCTTTAAGTAAGGCAATCCCTGAAATCGGCGGGTCTTCTTTAACGACAATCGCTGGTATGGCCGCCTTAACGACGATGTCATTTAAACTAGGCGGAGATTTAGGCTTTGCTTTAATTAAATCGATTCTCTTTTCCATGGTTTCCGTTTTCTTCATCATGCCGGCGTTGCTTTTGCTATTTGATAAGCCGATTACGAAAACGATGCATAAGAGCCTCGTTCCAAAGATTTCCTGGCTTGGAAAATTCGATGTCAAAGTCAAATACGTCATGCCAGTTTTATTCTTAGTTTTGGCTGGCGTCTCTTGCTACTATTCTTTCCAAGTTGACTATTGCTATGGCCAAAATACGATTGATACCGATCACCCAAGTAACGCGATGATCGCGGAAAGAGAAATCGCGAATGTATTTGGCAATAGTAGCCAATTCGTTATCGTTTTGCCTGGAAACGATTATGAGGCCCAATATGACATCTTAAATATGGTGAGCGAAGAGCCGATGATTAAATCGGCGACCGGAATTGCGAATGTTGAAATTACGCAAAATGACATCACTTATCGTCTACCAGAGAAAATGAATTATCGACAATTTTCGGAATTCTTGAATACCGATGATTCAACCGGGGATGCAATTTATAGCTCCTACGCGTTCTTATCGAAGGAAGATGCGAAAGATGCGGCGGAAGAAGTAATGATATATCAAGCGAATAAGCTCAATTACAAAGTATCTTTATTAGAACTTGCGGACACTGCATTCGCTCATGATGATTTTATTCAATCGCTTCTAGCTGATGACGCGGATGCCTTAAGCAATTATGCTGATATCAAATGTCAAATTCAAGATGCGGAAAAACAGCTCATTGGCGAGCATTATTCTCGTCTAGTTTTTGAAATCGACGGGGCCGATGAATCAATAGAGACCTTTGCTCTTATCGAACGCCTTCAGTCCAAGGTAAAAGCGAAATATTCTGATGCGATTTTTGCAGGGGATGCAATGGCTAACTATGACTTGTCCGCTAGCTTTAGCTTAGATAACACAAAAGTTACTGTGTTTACGATTCTATTTGTATATGTGATTCTCTTATTCACGTTTAAGAACTGGGCAATACCGATTCCGCTCGTCTTCACGATTCAAAGTGCGGTTTTCATCAATTTCGCTTATTTTGTCCTTGTGGGAAGTAACTGCTATTTCTTCGTCAATTTGATTGTTTCAGCGATTCAAATGGGAGCGACGATTGACTACGCGATTGTTATCACCAACCGTTACTTGGATTTAAGAAAAACCTATGAAGATCGAGGAAAGGCAATGGTTGAATCTCTTAACCAAGCCTTCCCAACCATCCTCACCAGCGGAACGATTCTAGTTTCTGCTTCCTTCTTAATCGGAGTTATGGTGAGTGACCCTCTTATTTCTACGCTTGGATCATGCTTATGCAGAGGATGCTTAATCTCTATTGCCTGCGCGATGATCGTAATGCCTTCGATGTTACTATTAAGTGATAAGTTCATCGATAAGGCGGATTTAGAAGAGAAACTGAATTTCTTCAGCCGCGAGTTAAATGCGCCGATGAATAAAATCAAAGGAAAAGTAAAAGCGATTGATCTCGCGCTTGACGCAAAAGTAGCGGAAGCGTCCAACAAAGATAAGGAAGGAGAATCAAAATGAAAAAGAAATTACTATTTGCTTTAATTGGTGCACTTACTTTCGCAAGTGCCCTAACTTTTGCAAATGATGGCTCTTTATTAGCCATCGCCGATAGTAACACGAGTTATTATCTTTGTCTTTCTAGCGATAATTACCGTCAAACTTCAAAGAGATGTTTCTCTTATAGCGAAACTGACACGTTATATCACCTTGAAGAAGTTACTTTATCGAGCGCGATTAATTTTTATGTCGGTGGTAATGATGGCAGCAAATGGTATGACAAAAACGGCGACACTTATCATGTAAAAGATGTCGAAAGTTTGTCTTACGATTTCTTATTTTCTCCAAATAAAACATTCGATTTAGAAGAGAATGGCTACGAGAAAACCAATGCCCATTTTACTTATAAAATCCATTCTAGAGAGAATGTAAACATCACAATCACTAGTGCGAGTGGCGAAACTAAAAACGAAGAGCTTACCTATAACTCATACCAATCTCTTTACGAAGCCTATTACATTTCCTCTATCAAGCTCAATCAAGGGGATACAATCTCAAAAGATGGTTTGGAGGATGAAAAGCCTACAATAGGGAGTGACGGCTATTACCGCATCATCTATACGCCTGGCAAAGAGCAATTCGGGCAAACTTATTTATTTGATGAAAACGGTAATTATGGAACCGGTGATGGCTACGAATATCATTTTTATATTGAAGACGCCCCATTATTCTATCTAGCTTTCCAAGAGGATTTAAAAGTAGAAGAGGGCATTGACCCAGTAACAATCGATGAGAATAAAGGCTATTTGCTAACACGTGATGAATCAAAAACTACCGCAAAATGCTATAGCTCTCCAGAGTTTTTCGTCGAAAGCGAAGACGAAAAGCTTCATTACATGGCGTATTTAAAAGAAGGAGATTCTTTTAGCCGCGTTGGCGATGATGACGATTGGAGCAAAACCATCAAAATCGCCGATCGTGGATGGAATAAATTTATCTTAACGGATAAAGATTCTTCCTATACTTTGTCGAATGAAGAAAAGACTGCGGATTATGGCGCTTATTATCTCGCTGGTGACATTAATAATTACCTTTATGACAAAGATGGAAAGATTGATTTGTCGGACTCTTATAAGTTCAACGAAATTAATGAAGACGAGGATTATTATACTAAAGATTATAAGCAATATCTTCTTACCGTTAATGTTCCAAAGAAGGGCATTTCTTTTTACATCACAAACGGAAAAGACAAATATCGTGATGGAACAAATTTAATTACGATTAATGAGGCTGGTAAGTATGACATTCTTTTTAGCGAAGATCATATTTATGGGCGTGGACGTCATTACCGCTATTCCTTGATTGACGAAGAAAAGGACACGGAAAAGTTATATCTATCATCCGTTAATGAGTGGAATGAGCTTGCTTCTAAATGCAACGCTGACGCTTCTTATAGCGATAATAAATTGGTCTATTTGAAAAAAGACATCGATTTTGCAGGGTTTTCGTTCACTCCTATTAAAAACTGGAATGGTGCATTTTATGGCTCTTACCACACTTTAAAGAACATTACTTTATCAAGCGATGCGAATCAAACTAGCGTCTTTGAACTTATTGCTCAAAAAGGATCAATCGAAGGCTTAACGGTTGAAAACTTTAAGGCCGATTTGGGCGACAAAAATTATGTCGGCGTCATTGGTAAGAACTATGGAGCCATCAATCAACTCTCGCTTACTAGCGGTGCATTGCTCGGAAATAGAAACATCGGCTTAGTCGCCTATAACGGAAGAACAAAATACCAGGCAGGTGATGCTCCTTCTAGCACTGATACTTATCAATATGGGACGATTTCTGACTCAAGCAATTACGCTTCGATTCGTGGGTCAAACAATGTCGGCGGCATTGTCGGCTTGAACCTAGGAATAGTAGAAGGCGATTTAAATTATGGGAATGTCTCTGGCTATAATTCTCATAGTAATACGACGACTTTAAATATTGGTGGTATTGCAGGATACGGGATTGGAAAAATTTTTGACTGCAAGAACTTTGGCAAAGTTTTTGGAGAAAATGTTTCTATCTATGTTGGCGGCATTGCCGGATTAGATAATGGCGAATGCTACTTCGTAAGGAACGAAGCCAATATCAGTGGCGATAAATATGTCGGTGGAATCGTTGGGTATTACGGCTCTGTGAGTGAAAATAAAAATGATTTAACCAAATATTTTGATGGAACTCCGTATGAAGACTTTGTTAAGAAATATTTCTCGACCGGAGAGGAACAAGACGAACAATATGATGGCGTGAAAAACGCTTTCGCATACGGCATCAATTTAGGTGAAATCGTCGCGAAAAATCATGTTGGCGGAATGGTTGGCAATGTTTCGAATTCCTCTTTGGTGATTAAGGATTCTTTGTCACATGGTAATATCACCGCGACGGTTGGCGATTACGCCGGTGGCATTGTAGGGGAAGGCGCTAATGTTACGATTAGAAGCTCATTAAGCGCTGGTAAAATTGTAGCTAAGAAATACGTTGGTGGCTTAATTGGGAATGGTGGCAATATCTATGCTTCTTTCTCTAGCGCAACGATAGAAGGCGACGATTATGTCGGCGGACTCGCTGGATATGCTAGTAGCGTGATTTCTTCTATTTCCAATACCCTTCTACTTTGCGAAACAAGCGCTGCGCATGTCGGTGAAATCGTTGGCGATACTTCTTCTTATAACGAAGCGACCCTTTCTTTCGGCGATGAGTTAAAAAATAACTACTATGTTGGGAGTAAGGGCGGTGTTAACGGAGTGGAATATAAAGAGAATAACGCCGCTAAACACCTTGAACCAAACGAACTTGCTAGCGAAGGCGTTTTATCCAGTAAACTTTCTTTGGAATTTGATGATGAATATTGGCTTGCTGGCGATGATACGAAGTGCTATCCATCACTCCGCTATTTTGAAGAAGTGGAAAAGAACGATGACTTTGGCGATGAAAAACGTTATGAATTACTTTTCTCCTCATATAAGGACGAATTGACTAAGATCGCTAAACACGATTCTAGAGTTACCTATTTGGTTTCTTTCATGGAATGGAGAGAAGAAGACGGAGATTTAGTTGACGAGAACGGGAAAACGCTTTACGAGAATTATGAAAATACGAGCAATGTTCGTATTTATGATGGTGACACTTTAGTCTCTCCTAAGCTGATTTACGCGAAAGAAAGAGATGACAAAATGGTTTATGAAGGAAAAGAAGGAACGTATTTCGTTAGCTATTCTCTTCCAACTAGTGTTTCAAAAAACACCATCATCTACGCCACCTATCAAAAAGCGACGACGGCTTTAAAAAGCGACGACGGCGCTGTCATTGTGAATGGCTTATTCCTCGAAGAAGCGAAAGTGAGTCTAGTATTACAAGGCAATGCCTATACGATCAAAGTGACTGTTAATGGGGAAGAAATTCCTTTATCTAACGCGACCGTTAAGGTTAAAAAATCGCTTTTTGCTGACCATGATCTTTATTTCATGAATGGCACCGAATTAAAGAAAATCGAAGTGAGTGAAGATGGTGAATATTACCGTTTCATTTATTCTTCTAATGAAGCCTTCGTTGGCGTAAGTAACAATAAGGAAGTAATTCCTCTTTGGGGTTATATTGTGATCGCAGGAGTTGGTGGCGCGGCGATTACTGCTTTATCCTTCTTAATCCCTTCTTTGGTCAAAAAGAAAAAGCAAAAGGCCAGCAAATAGATAAGCTTTATAAAACAAAACGGTTTCCTAATAACATAGGGAACCATTTTTAGTAAAAACCTCGTAAAACTTTGTTATCTTTTAAGAATAACCACTATTTGCAGAGATATTTAAATAGTTCATTAAGCATAGGAATTGATGAAAAAGCGCCTTTTTTCGTGACTGAGATTGCAGCGGCTAAGGAAGCAATCGACATCGATTCTTTTTCGCTATAGCCCTTGCTTAAATACGCTGAATAATAACCAACGTAAGTATCGCCCGCTCCAACTGTATCAACGATTCCTACTTTTTTCGCAGGAACATGAATTTCATTGTCTTTTGTAAACAAAACCGATCCGTTTTTTCCTAATGTCAGAAGAACTTCTTGCGTTCCTAAGGATAGAATCTTTTTTGAAGCCTCTAGCGCATCTATCATCCCCGTTAGTGTCTTCGCTTCTAGCTCGTTTACAACAAGCGTGGAGACGTATTGATAAAGGTCGTCACTCATACCGCATAGAGGAGAAGGGTTATAAAGAATATGTTTCTTTTTCCCATAGTTTTTTAATATCCATTCGTTTGAGGAGAATGGCATTTCGTTTTGTAGCAAGATAAATGAACATGCTTCAAAAAGATGAATATTTTTTTCGAGAATTGTGGCGGATAAAGCGAGGTTCGCCCCAGAATCCACGATGACTTCATTCTCTCCGCTTTCTTCGACGAGGATTGTCGCGATTCCGCTTGGCATATTGACTTTATTGAGGCATAAAGACATCTTTTCTTTCTTTAGCCCTTCCTCAATTAAAGAACCCTCGTGGTCATTTCCAATGCAAGTTAGGAATGTGACGTCCGCGCCTGCTCTAGCTGCTGCAACAGCTTGGTTTAGTCCTTTGCCACCTAATGACGATACACGTTTTGAAACGCAGTGCACGCTTTCTCCAGGTTTAGGTAAAATGGGAACGTAATAATTCGTATCGAGGTTACTGCTCCCAATGACTAGTATCTTATTCATAAGCCTATTATGCTCTTCTAATATGCAATGACTACATTTTTATATGAACTCGCTTATTTCTTTATTTTAGTGCCAAGTAATCCCTTGGCTTCTTCCATAGCCCAATCCCATTCTTCATCGGTTTGATAAAGATAGAGCTCCTTTTCTTTATAGAAACGAGGTTCTCCCAAAGAAACATCCCCGCAGTCTGTTTCCACGGAACAGATTTCGTATTCGTATCCTTCCTTCAATAAACGCACCTTTTTGTGGGGCGAAAGGGAAACGCTATTTTCTGTGTAGCCTATGATAAAACCAGGTTCTTCACACTTAGGAAGCTCAACGTTTATGCTTAAGTCAGGAAGAATCATAACGGCGGTACCTATGGGATAACGATGTTTTCTTTTCTTTATGAGCTCTTTTTTATCCTCGTTAGTGATTTCGTGAAGATAAAGTGGTGAAAGCCCATAATACGTTCTTACCTCATCTGCCATCTCTTGATATCTTTTTCCGTCATAGTTATATAATTCGCTTTCTTTTGCAAAAATTGTGCTTCCGCGATCTAATTTCGCAAAAGAACGCTCTTCTTTAAAAGTTTGAAGTTCGTACTCGTAGTTTTCGTTCGCGAGTCGAGCTTTTTCTTCTGGGTTTTGTAGTAAGAAATCATTGGTGGAACATTCTAAGTAATCAATAATCATATAAGCTTGGTCTATAGAATCATCAAAGCTGGTTTGCGTAGAATTTTTCTTTATGTAAAAACAAGTTCCAATTGAAAACTTGTGATTGTTTTTCTTTTGCTTCTTCTTATCTTTGAACTTTTTCGAATAGCTTCCGCAAAGTTCATATTCGTATTCGTCCATTGGAAATAGAGGTGAATCTATATCGATTTCTTTTATAGGGATTACGTCTTTTTCTTTGCAAAAACAGCTGCCATTTCCGAAAAAAGCCCCCATGTCGTTTCTTGCAATATCCGCAATGTAAATATAGCCTTCCTTTTTAAGCCGTTTTATTTCTTCTGGGCTTAATAATTGAGCAATGGCGAGGGAATCCTCCAATATATTTTGGATGATGAAAAGATAATCGGTATTAGAATCAAAATATCCTTTGTCGGGGTTAGGGGTTTGATACACATATGACCACATTTTATATTTGTGTGTTTTAACGTTTTGATTAGAACGAAGGCTTTTTTCTTTGCTGATATAAGTCTTTCTATTAACATACGCTCTAATTTCAAGAGGCTTAACAAACAAAGCGTTAGATGGCGCGCCTTTTCCTATTCCTCCGCCGATTGATCTTACCGCGTATTCATATCCTTCTTCTAAAAGCTGGTTTCTTTTGTCCAAAGAGCCTTCAATATAAGGGCAATTTCGGTCTTCGACGTACCCTATAATGATAAAAAGGGGATCGCTACGTCCATCAAAGCAGTGTTTTTCTGGCTTACACGGAATATAAACCATCGCCCCAATTGGGTATCTATGCTTCGTTTGCTTATCTTTAACAATTGTTTTTTGGATACACTTCATATTCATATGGGTTTAGTAAAGATCTTAAAAACATGGGGCCGAAAAAGGAATGTGCTTTTTTCAAAGGGCCATTAGCTTTTCTCCCACTTTGAAAGATTGACTTTTCTTTCGGAGATATTCGTATTCTTTTAATTCCGATGGAGTAAGCGATTTGATCAAATCTTCCTCATATTTTTTCATGACTTCGCCATACGTTGGTGCGTAATTTTTGTCGAATCCAGGCAATTGAACGCTATCTTTATCGGTTACGTTTAAGACAGCGATGTTGAGATACTTCGAAAATTGGTTTTTGTATCCTTTAATCGCCTTTTCAAATAAAGCAGTGGATTCTTTGTGAGCCTGCTCTTCATTTTCAGTTTTTGCACGCTCGCTTACTTTTACAATCTTTGTTTCCATGGCCGTTTTTGTAGAATCAATTTGGTTTGAAATGGCAAGCGACTTGCTACTAGCGACGAAAATAAACATTAAAGA
>DKCV01000009.1 GCA_002449265.1 Caryophanales bacterium UBA6865
ACATCATTTGAAATAGAACAATGCAACAATAGATATTCGCTAAGGTTTCGACAAAAAATTGTTTTTTAACAGAACGAAAAGGTTTTTGCCAATTGAATTGAGCCGTTTTTTATCCTCTTCGGGCAATTTTTTATATTCTTTCCGCACTTTCAAAAAAGAATCGAACTTTTGGTCAACGATCTCACGCGCGTTCTTTATCCCTGCGGAAATCAATAACGAAAATAGTGTTTCAATAAGATAATACCGTTCATCTAGCGAGGTGTGATTTGCCCAATCATTCACGGAATTCATCACTTTCTTTAAGGAAGGGTTCGTTAAGCTTTCCCGCACGAAATGGTCACCTTCTACCCGCCAATTGTAAAGACTATGCTGCTCAAAATATTTGCCTTCGCTTCCTATGATAAGAGAAAGGGTATTTTCTTGATAAAGTTGACCAAATATCGAATCTACGGGGACGAAATGAAAATATTTTTCCCTTCGCTCCACTAGCGATAAATTGCGTATCATTTCTTTTGAAAAACCAGGACCATCAAAAGAATAGACTGCCTTAATTCGCTTTCGCTCCTCTTCCGTAGTAGAAAAATAAACAAAAGAGGCAAGATTTCCGCCTTTAGAATGCCCGACCAAAATGATGGGTTTATTACTAAAATGAAGTTCATTTAAAAAATACTTTCTTGCATCAAGTTGGCACGCTAACGGCTTTTCGGTCGCAAGTAAGAAATCTTCTTTCCAACCGACTAAGCTAGAGTCGGTCCCGCGATAGGCGATGACTTCTTCATTGCTAGGAAGATAAAAACTAATCGCGGCGAATTGCTCTTCATAGCTAGAAAAAGAAAAATGCTCATAGCGAAGGGCTCTAACGTTCTGATAACGGGGATTTCCAGTAATCGCTAAATACAAGCGTTCATCGTTTTTAGAGTAAGCAATACGATTTAAAAAGGCATCTTTTTTTGAAATATCGTACATTTCGCCTAGAGAAATAGAATCGCCATATAAAGGAAGAAAAGCGTGAAATGAGAAATAAGAAAGAAGCGAAAAAACGGCATAATCCACTTCGTTAAAAGGAAATTCTTCAAAGGTCCGCCACTCCTTTTCTAAATAGTCGAGAATCTTTCCTTCTATTGCCATTCGCTCATTTTACCCTTCTTTACGATTCTCTAAAACAAAATGCAAAGCGATTCTCATTCAAAGGCAAACTGTGAATTATATAAAGAGGCATAGAATCCATTTTCTTTCATCAAAGAATCGTGGGTTCCTTGCTCAACGATGTTTCCATCTTTCATAACGAGAATCAAATCGCTATTTTTAATCGTGGATAAGCGGTGGGCGATCACAAAAGAAGTGCGCCCTTTGCTAAGCCGATCCATCGCTTCTTGAATGATTTCCTCGGTACGAGTGTCAACGTTACTTGTTGCCTCGTCTAGAATAAGAAGAGGGGCATTTCTAATCATAGCGCGTGCAATGGTGATAAGCTGTCTTTGTCCGCTAGAGATGCTAGAAGGATCAACGATTTCGTAATCAAGCCCACCCGGAAGAGTATCGACGAAGTAGCTTAAGTTCGCTTCTTTTAAAACTTCTATTAACCTTTCATCGCTAACATCCGGGGTGTTATAGACAAGATTTTCGCGAACCGTTCCTTGGAAAACCCAGGTGTCCTGAAGAACCATGCCAAACAAATCATGGATCTCTTCACGCGACATTGAGGCGATATTCCTATCATCGACAGAGATAGAACCAGAATTAATTTCGTAGAAACGCATCAATAAATTGACCATCGTCGTTTTTCCAGCCCCTGTCGGACCAACAATCGCAACTTTCATCCCTGGATTAATGTTTGCAGAAAAATCATGGATGATTTCTCTAGAAGAATCGTAAGAGAAAGAAACATGCGAGAAATTGACTTTTCCTTTCACCACTTCTTTTCCACTATTAGGATCAAGAAGGAGGCGAGGCTTACTACTTTCATCGCTTAATTCTTCTTCGCTTAAAAATTCATAAACTCTAGCGTTAGCCGCGCCAATGGTTTGAATATTGTTCATGGCTTGGGCGATACTGGTTAAGGGTTGCTGGAACAAACGAACATAAACTAAGAAAGAAGTGATCGTTCCAAAGTCAACACCGCTATTATCGCTACACATAAGTAAGCCGCCCGCGACAAGAACCGCCACATACGCAAAATTAGAAATGAAATTCATCGCTGGCATCATTAAACCACCGCAAATTTGGGCCTTAAACAAGGTTTTGCCTAAATCCACATTCGCTTCATTAAAGGAAGAATTATGGCGGTCCTCCGCCCCAAATAGCTTAATTACTTTTTGGCCACTATAGTTTTCTTCGACAATCGCATTGACTTCGCCGATTTTTCTTTGACGTTTTTTAAATTGCGGCATTGCTAATTTCATATCGCCTGCTACGAATAAAACCATTAGAGGCAAAGTCGCGAAAACAACAAGCGCCATCTGATAACAAGTAATAAACATCATGATAATCGTAAGGACAAGAAGAAATATGCTTTCACTCAATGTCGATAAAGTCGTATCAAGGTTTTGAGAGATGCTATCGACATCGTTAGTGACGCGTGACATCGTGTCACCCGTCTGATGGGAATCGAAATAGCGAAGCGGCAAGCGGTTGATTTTCGTTTCAATGGCTTTTCGCAAAGAATTGCAGTATCGCTGCGTAGCTGTCGTGAATAAAAAGTTGCCGATCGTTTGAGCAACCGCCACAGTTACATAAAGGATCACTAAGATAATCGCTAAATTCTGCACAAGATTCAAATCAATAGTTTTTGTAACGGCATGTGAAGAAATCTCACGAGTAAGATTACCTAAATAAGTAGGAGAAATTACTTCGATAATCGCAGCCCCTATCATTAGAAAAGCGCCAATTGCGATTAAAGGAAGGAGACTTTTTAAACCAGAGAAAAGATGTTTCCAATCTTCTTTGGTCAGTTTACGTTTTTTTGAAGAGTCGAAATCGTGATTCATAAGCCAAGTTCCTCCTTCGAAAGTTGCGATAAGGCAATCGAGCGATAGGCTAAACAGCGCCTAAGGAGCTCTTCGTGTTTCCCTTGATCGATGACGCGCCCATTTTCTAAGACAAGAATTAAGTCCGCATCCATAATGGTTCCGATCCGCTGAGCGACAATAACTTTTGTCGCAAGAGGGAAATTCTCTTTTAAATTTCGGCGAACGTTTAAATCCGTTTTGAAATCTAGTGCGCTAAAAGAATCATCGAAAACGAATAATTCCGGATTCATGGCAACGGCTCTAGCGATGCATAGCCTTTGTCTTTGGCCACCCGAGACATTCGTTCCCCCTTGCGCAATATCACTATCGTAACCTTTTTCCATTTCATTCACGAAAGAATCAGCACAAGCAATGGAGGCAGCTTTTTTCATTTCTTCATCGCTAATAGAAGGATTCCCTAAGCGGATATTGCTTGCGACAGTCCCAGAAAATAGCACGCCTTTTTGTGGCACAAAGCCAATCCGGCGACGCATCTCTAGTTGGGCTTGGTCTTTGACATTGACTCCATCGAAAAGGACTTCCCCTTGATTCGCGTCATACAAACGGGCAATCAAGTTGACTAGCGAGCTTTTTCCACATCCTGTTGCGCCAATAATCGCCACCGTATCCCCTGCTTTCACAGAAAACGAAACATGTTCTAAAATCGGTTTTTCGGCATCGGGATAAGCAAAAGAAACGTCTTTGAAGACCAATGTTCCTTTTTCTTTTGGCTCGATGGGAGTAACTGGGTCAACGATAGAAGATTTCATATCGAGAACTTCGTTAATGCGTTTGGCGCTAACTTGTGCGCGAGGAAGGAACACGAAGAGGAATAGTACCATCATAAACGACATGACGATTTGCGTAGCGAGCATCATAAAAGCGCTCACGGTCGCGTAATCAATTTCCCCAGCATTAATAAGATTGGCACCTAACCAATACATGGCTAGAGACACTCCGTCCATCACAATCATCATAAACGGGTTGAGTAAACCCATCGCACGGAAGGTGAAGAGGTTGGTTTTGGTAAGATTATCGTTCGCCTCTTTGAATTTTTTCGCTTGATAGTCTTCAGCGTTATAAGCGCGAATCACACGCACGCCGTTAAGATTTTCTCGCGTTACTAAATTAAGACGGTCAATCAATTTTTGAGAAATTTTAAATTTAGGCATTACTGTAATTACTAACGCCGCTAATCCAACGACAAGAATCAAAACCGCAACAATCGTTACCCAAGTTAAGGAAGCACTAGTCGCATTAATCTTACAAAATGCCCAAATTGCGGTAATTGGAGCAGCAAACGCCATTCTCATGATAATGAGAAATGCCATCGTGACTTGCTCGATATCGTTTGTGCTTCGCGTTACTAAAGATGCAGTCGAAAATTTATTGATTTCGTTTAAAGAAAAATGAGAAACCTTGTTATTGATTTCCTTACGGAGATTCGTAACAAAAGAGGCGGTAATCGCACTCGCTAAAATCGCGACAAGCGTACTAGAAAGCATGCTTCCGAAAGCAGTAAGAAGCATAAAAGATCCTTCCCGCCAAATATCATTCACCGAAGCATCGCGAAGAGAAGCGACCATATTAAGCTGTTCCGCACTAACTTGTCCACTACTAGACAATAGAGTATAGAAACTAGACCAATCGTTCCCAGAGGCTTGGAAAATTCCATAAAGAAGATTTCCCATTTTCTCAGGATGCCCATGAATATCGACATAATTGATGACACTAATCAAAGAAGAGACAAAATCGGTCATCTTCATCGTGCAATAGACTTGAAGAACCGTTAAGCCAACAATAATTAGAAGAAATAGCCAGTCAATCGGTCTAAATCGCTTGAGTAATTTAATCATTGTTTTTCTCCTAACCGCTTATAACCCTTTATAAACAAAAATCGCTTTGCTTTTATTGGTAAAAAATTAACTTTCTTTTCAGAAAGTTGAGCTTGATTATAACCCTCATTGCACCAATCAAAAAAGGCTTGATGAAGTATTTCACCAAGCCAATGTTTTTACTGGTCGGGATACTCAGATTCGAACTGAGGGTCTTCTGCTCCCAAAGCAGACGCGGTAACCAAGCTGCGCTATATCCCGAGCGCTCGAATATTATCCTCACTAAAAATGGAAAATACAAGGGGAAAATTTTCGAAATTCTAAAGAAAAAGCCTAGCAACCGCTAGACTTTCATTTTCATTGGCGCGCCAGACAAGATTCGAACTCGTGACCCACAGATTCGTAGTCTGTTACTCTATCCAGCTGAGCTACTGGCGCATTGGCTATCAAGATTGACAGCGCGTATTACTATAGTCATCCTCTTAACGAGAATCAACCATTAAATTGGAGCTTCCGGGCGGGATCGAACCGCCGGTCAAGGATTTGCAGTCCCATGCCTTACCGCTTGGCTACGGAAGCAGCGAAACGGATTATAGCACCACTCCGCTACTTTAATCAATTATTTCTCGGTGAAAATAGCCCCCGAATTTTCGAGGGCTACTCTTTAAGAAGCTTTCCGTTCAAGTCGACGGTTCTTCCTTAATTTTTTGTTGGTAATTTTATAGCCCATGTATAAACCAAAGGCGACTAAAATCGTAACGACTTCGATAGATAGTACGACCGCTACCCATAAAGGGATACTCCCGCTTTTAACGCTTTCCCACATCTTCAAAACGTAGCTATTGTTCTCGCCATAGTCTTCCATGATGCAAAGCTTAGGAAGAAGTTCTTTTGGCGGGTATTGAGCGTAAAAGGCGCGTCCTACCGTAACGCTTTCTAACTCTCCGGCAAGGTTTTTACCAGTCACTTCTTCGTAACTATCGCTATAGAAGAAAGCATCAATTCCGTCTTTGTAATCGCTATCTTCTTTATAAGATCCATCAAAGAAATAGGTCAAGTCGACTTGCGTCCATTCTTCTTCTTTGGCAATATCTTCCCAACTAGAAGTAACTCCATCGATAATCGGCGTAGAGAAATCGCTCCCCGTCATATCGCGTTCCCCAAAATCAATCGTATGGGTTTCGCCGTCAACTTCTTTTTCTTTTGTCCCAGAGCCATCTTTAAAAAGTGGTTCATCGCTTTCCCCATAATAATAGTCATCGGCATTTTCGTCGTAAGCATAAATATAATAGCTACGAGGGTCATACCATTGACGGACGAGTTCCAAAATATCGTCTCCCGCGATGAAAGGCGTATAGCCAATGTAATTCATGTTTTGGGCGGCGATAGCGGGATTTGAGATAAAATCGATGAATTTTTGGGCGTATTCTTGGTTTTTGCAGTTTTTTAGCATGACCCATCCATCGAACCAAATGTTGCCACCGGTTTTCGGGATTGAATAATATAGATGCGTGCCAAGCGTTTCAGCGGTATCGATTGAATAGACAGCATCTCCACTCCACGCCATGCCAATTCCAGATAGTTTTCCATCCAAAATATCGCTTTTGCCGCTATCAACTTCTAGTCCGTAAGAATTCGCACGGAGAGAAGAAAGAACGTTTTCGATGGAAGAAATGATTGATTCAGCCGTCGCATTTCCCTCTTTGCCATATTTTTTGCAGAGTTCATTAAATTCGTCGACATGGGAAATGTTATTGAAGATCGTAGAGATTTCTTTATTATATTCGGATTCGCTAATTTCATGGTTTTCGAATTTTTGCAGAATTGCCGTGAAAAGTTCATCGTAGCATTTCATTAAGCCGACCGAATAAGTGTCACGCATGGAGTCCTTGATTTGAAAACTGCCTTCATAGTTTTTGCTCCAAAGGGCATTCCAGTCGTTCATTTGGACTTTTACGTCATTAGACGATAATAAAGGATCCCCGTTTTCATCCGTTTGCTTTAAAAAGCGATAGAACTCAGGGTTATAGATGATACCAAGCGTCCCCCACATGTAACCTCTAGCATAATCACTTAAAGTAGCAAGCGTTCCATCGGGGAGTTTTGCGGATATCGTTTTAAAAACGTCTTGAAGATAAGGAGATGCGTAACGCGAATAATTGTCTTCCCAGCCTTTTGCACGTTCTCCATATAGGTTGATACGGTCTTCTCCGCTAGCGAAAGGAATACACATTCCTTTGCTCATCATCTTTTGGATCATGTAATCGCTAGGGCATACTAAATCGTAGCTTGCAGAACCCGTTTCAAGCTGAGAAAGCATGATTTCGTTCGTATCGAAAACATCATAGGTAATATCTAAAGTAACGCCATCGGTCTCTTGAACGTACTTCTTAAATTCTTCGATGATGCCATCACCATTTTCTTCTTTGTAAATATAATCGTTCGAATTATAAATCTTAAGCGTCGTTACCGCTTCCTTCGCTTTAGAAAGATGAGCAATGACATTATTAGGCAAAGCTTTCGCACTAGTCCCTAGAAACAAGAAAGACGACAAAGAAAGAGCAAGGAATTGGTTTATCATAGTTTTGCTCTCCTTTCTGCGTGTTTGTCCACGCTTTTGCCTTTGCGAGAGCCATAAATGCTATAAGCGACAACAACAAGGATTACGAGTAAGAAAATAATCGTGCAAAGCGCCCTCATTTTGGCAGGTAAAGGCTTTTTCTTAATAATCGATTCAACATAAGTCGAAATGGTTTCAATCTTCCCTTGCCCGCTTAATAAACCAGGCCCAGAAGTGAAAGCCGTCACGATAAAGTCATCCAAAGAAAGAGTGACGGAGAGTAAGAACCCACTAAATACACCAGGCATAATCTCAGGAAGCACCGCTTTCCTTAACGCTTGATGAGGGGTGCACCCGCAGTCTAGGGCCGCTTCATATAAAGCAGGATCCATTTGGGTGAGCTTTGGTTTTACGGAAAGATAAACAAAAGGAGTGGTAAGAACTAAATGCCCGATGAGCAAAGTCCAGAAGGAGAACTGCATATCCTTGAATACATAAGTTCCAAGGAACACGAACATGATGGTAAGCGATAAAGCGATGACGATTTCTGGATTCACAACCGGGATTTGCGTCGTAAATTCAATTCCTCGCTTCACACGCTTTTTGCATTCGTGAGTCCCTATCGCCCCAATCGTTCCTAAGAATGTTGCGACTGTGGCGCTAATTAAAGCGATAATCACCGTATTTCCGATCGCAATTTGCACTTTTTGGTCAACGAATAATTCGTGGTACAAATCAAAAGTGAAACCGTTCCAAATGCCAAGTTTTGGGGAATCCGTAAAGGAAAATATGACAAGAACAAGAATTGGGGCATACATTAAGGCAAGCAAAGCCCAAATATAAGTGAGCCCACCAACCTTTTGAAGGCGTTCTTTGGTTTCTTTTTTTACCATAAGTTACCTCCCCTAGCCTCTGCCGCATCGCTTCCAGAGAAACGATGAGTCAAAAGCATGCTGACACCGATAATAAAGAGCATGATAAGGGCCATGAAGCTCCCTTCGCTCCATTGGGAATTGGTGAAGTTAAGATAAATCGAATTGCCGAATAATGTGATTTTGCCTTCGCTTAACGTATCGCTAATGACGTAGGAACTCATAACGGGCATAAATACCATCTCTGCGGCGCTAACAATGCCAGGGAGAGACTGAGGGAGAACGCTTTTAATGAAGGTTTGAAAAGGGTTAGCCCCTAAATCCGCTGCCGCTTCAACTTGTGATTTATCAAGTTTGAGCATTGTTGTATACAAAGGAAGAATCGTAAACGGCAAATAGTTATAGACCATTCCGATCAAGGTAGCCGCCCAAGGATGGTCGCCACCCGCTAAGCCAATCCAAAGGAGCAAGTCACGGGTTGCTCCAGTGCGGATAACGAAATTGATCCACATCGGCATGATAAATAGAAGAACAAGAACAGCGTTTTTGTTGTATTTCCGGTTTGCTAGGAAATAGGCTGCTGGATAACCAAGCAATAAGCAGATGATTGTTGTCTGTAATCCGACAAATAAGGACATAAGCAATACATTCCATTTGCTCGCAGTCGTAAAGAAACTAACGACAGCCGCGAATGAGAAATTGCCATTACCATCCGTAAAGGCATACCAAACGATAAGTAAAAGCGGAACAATGACAAATAGTAGCAAGAATAGAGCGTAAGGTATTGCTAGGTTTTTCCGCTTTAAGGCGAAGAAAGAGGCGAGCCTCCCCTTTCTTTCTTCTTTAGTCAGTGACTTCATAGTTAGAAATGTCTTTTTTGAGTTTGACTTTGAAGCTTTCTTTAGCAATGTCGACGCTCACGACATCGTCAAGGTTCCATTCATATGGAGAATTAACGATAAAGTCTTCCTCTTCTTCGGTGCGAATAATGTATTGATAATGGTCGCCTTTATAAACGCTGGAGATAATTTTTCCTTGGGCTTTTCCACTTGAAAGGTCATCGCTCATCGAAACGCAATCAAAACCGCACGATAGAGTAATTTCTGCATCGGTTAAATCGTATTTCTTTTTCGTCTTAGGATCGAACAAATAGCCATCCTCATTGATGATACTTCCCTTTAATAATTGGGTTAAATCGGCATCAAAAGGATCGCTACCAATATAAACATGCCCATCTTTATCAATATAAGATTCTCCCCAAATGTTAAGGGAGACATCTTTATGCATGACTTGGAGATTTTCTGGGTCAACGGAAATATAGACCTTTGTGCCCACTTTTCTCGCTTTATGGTCGCGACACGTCATTTCCGCTTTTCCAATCTCAATGACATAGCTATAGTCTTCGCCTTTGAAGACTGCGCTAGTAATGGTTCCAGAAACATTCCCGCCTTCTTTTTCGCTTAAAATGACATCCTCAGGGCGGATAACGACATCAACCTTTTCATTGAGCGCAAAATTATCCACGCAATCCCATTTTGAGCCAAGGAAATGCACTTTCTTTTCCCCGACCATTGTGCCGTTATAGATATTGCTTTCGCCGATGAAGTCAGCGACATAAGCGTTCACTGGCTCGTTATAGATATCTTCTGGAGTGCCAACCTGTTGAATTTCGCCATCGCTCATAACGACAATCGTATCGCTCATTGTGAGAGCTTCTTCTTGGTCGTGGGTAACATAAATAAAGGTAATGCCTAATTTTTTATGCATTTCCTTTAATTCGATTTGCATATCTTTGCGCATCTTATGGTCAAGCGCGCTAAGGGGCTCATCGAGTAACAAAACTTCTGGCTCTAAAACGATAGCGCGCGCAATCGCAACACGCTGTTGCTGCCCACCCGATAAAGTATTGATATTACGGTCTTCCATTTCGCTAAGATCGACAATCTCTAAGGCTTTTGCGACTTTATCATCGATTTCTTTCGCCGAAAGGTGTCTTAGCTTCGTAACTTTCTCGCCCTTACGATTGGTCGTAGTGACAGGAACCTTCTTCAGTTTAAGACCGAAAGCGACATTATCGTAAACGTCTAAATAAGGAAATAAGGCATAGTGCTGAAAAACCGTATTAATCGGCCGCTTATAGGGAGGGAGAGTCGTAATATCCTTCCCATTCAGCAAAATCTTCCCTTTTGTCGGAATATCAAAACCGGCGATCATCCTTAAGGTCGTGGATTTCCCACAGCCTGAAGGGCCAAGGAGTGTTACAAATTCTCCCTTTTTGATGTCCAAATTAAAATCCTCAACGGCCACAAAACTACCGCCGTCGAATTCTTTGCGGACATGCTGTAACGAAATGATGGTATTAGCGTCCATCGCATTGCCTCCCTTTCTCTAAAGAAACAACCAACAAATGCCAAGCGCACCCTCTCAAAACGAGCAGGCATATTTGACGGCGAAAAATATGGACCAAAAAGAACGCAAAATCAATAACTTTTTTTAGAATTTTTTCTGCGATGATTTTCGCGAAAGGAATTTCAAAAAGCGAAAGTTGGCTTTCTTTCGGCCATTTCTAACAAAATTGATGATTTTTCGACTCGAAAAAAATCGTAAAAAATTTGTGAGTTTTTTTGTGAAAAAAGAAGGTGATTTTTCTTCATTCTTTTTCCTTCGATTTTCTCTCTCGCTTTTCATAGCGACTTTTTGATAAATTCTTGACCAATTGTAGTAGCGGGCTAAACTACTTTTATGAACAAAAAACCACTGCTTTTATTTTTATCAATTGGGACGACGCTTTTATCTCTATCTTCTTGCTCGCCAAAGCAAGAAAACGTTTCCCCAATCGTGCTCCCTTATGGGAACTTATTTGACTCTTCTTTGAAGGAAGAAGAAACCTTTAAGAAAATCACCTATAGCGAGTTTTCTTCGATGGTGAAAGAAAACGATGGATCTGGCTCAAATTACGAATCTTTCTTTTTAGTGGTTCGCGGATCAAGCGAAACATGTCGCTGCTGGATGAATGTACGGGAGAATTTGACTCACTACATGAAGAAGAAAAATCTATTAACTTATTATTTAACGCTTAATGATGATTTTGAAATCAATGGGAAAGAACGTGATTATAAAGGGTTAAATCTAAAGAAAGGCGAGCAAACCATCGCCATATTCGAAAATGGAACGCTAAAGCAGCAAATGAACTTAACCGAAGAAAGCGAATATAGTAAGAACTACGACAAATTCGAAACCTATCTTGATGCTCGTTTAAAAGTTGGTAACGTTCTTTATATTAATAAGAAACAATTGGATACCCTTTATGAAAAGGGGGATGGGGCCCCATTCTTTGTGGTTGGCTTTACGCGTAGTAGCTGCCCAGATTGCACTTATATTAATCATCACCGCCTTAAAGAAATCGCCTCTAGCGAGGAATATCGCGTAAGTTATTTATTCGATTGTGACACGGAAGGCGTAAGGCTATACAAAGGCGAGGAAGCAAAAGCCAATGGCAGCGAAAACGCTAAAATTGCTTACCAAAATTGGATAACGTTCAAAAACGATCATGGCTTAAGCAACGTTAAAAACAAGGAACTAGGATACGAGGAAGGATACGTCCCCACTTGGACTAAGAATCATCCTGGCTTAGCCAAAATCGAGTCAATCAAAGACATGTTTGTTTGGGGCAATGACTCTATCATTAAAAACGGCGAAACTTACGAAGTGGGCACCACTTATTTTGATGGTTCTAGAGAACATGAATTTCTTAGTGATGAAAATATCTTAAAAAAGTCAAACGTGGAAGAAACGAATCTAAAAGGCTTAAAAGTAGATAAAAACGAGCTTGAATTTGTTGGGGATACCCCTTATTGGAGTCACGAAGGAAACGCAAAATACGAAGATCCGTTATTGACCGCTTTTTTCAATTATTACTCTGCCAAATAATAAAAAACTAGTTCCGAAGAACTAGCCTTTATATCGTCATGTTGATGAGGTTATTTTTCAATGTCGTTCCCGTTTTCGTCAACTGGAACAAGAAGAGAAAAATCAGCGCCACAAATTGGGCATGGCTCGCCTTCTTCTACTTCAACGATTTGCCCGCAGATGGTGCAGCGATACTTTTTGGCCATAGTTTTAGCCCTCCTATTATTTTGATTATAAATCGTTTCTTTCCTCACTCAAAGAAAGACGCATCCATAAAATTAAATGAAGAGTAAATCAATCCGCCAAAGTGCCCATTGGGTCCCAAGGATTTAAATGAATTGGTTGAGCAAGGGCTGCTTTCTTTTCTTCCTCATTAAGATATTCTTTGCGAATGACAGCTTGATAGACGAATTTATCAAACCAAGAAGCGCTCATAACGTAATATCCTTTTAGACCATTTTCCTCACCCCAACTATTCTCGATTTTGTAGCGGTTTATCTTATGATTCGCATCTAGATTGACCCCTACAATCACCATCGCGTGATTCATCGCACTATTCCAATAATCGAGCATATCGCCTTTTTCAAATTCCAAAGGGAATCCTAAAACGCTATGGTAATCAAGCGCTTTATCGTCCCAAGCAATGCCAAGGCGGTCACGGTAAAAGGAAACATCGCTCCCAAACCATACCGGATGATTATTTTTGAGCTGCGTAACAATAAGCTCTTTCATTCTTTCCATCGGAAGATTGAGGTGATTGATAGCCTTTCCTTCAATCACGTTTCCTAAATAATCAATTGTGAAATTCTTCATGAAAGGTTTATCGGATGTTGGAGAATTGATGATGGATTGATATTCGTCGATTTCTTTCCCAACGTATTTATTGAAGAAAGATAACGGGGTGAATTTTCCTTCATTATGATATTTCCCTTTTTCATCAACGTATTCGAAGACGAATTCTTTCGGAGGAACGCCGAAAGCGTTTAGGAACATCGCATAGATCTCTTTCATCGCTTTATCTTTTTCTATGCGAATTTCGTCCATTTTTCCTAGTGCATAAAGCTTATGGGCATCACTAGCGAAATGACGAATCCTCGCGTTCAGAACCATATCGAGTTCACGGGTGTTATTGGATTGAAAGGTTTCTGGGAATGCACTTTGTGGAAGCAAACCGTATTTCTTTACGAGATTCACGAACATATCCCATTGGCCACCATCGCTCACTGGTTCATGTAGAATGTGGGATAAAAGGCGGTCATCATGTTCTTTAGCTATAAGGGAGATAATCGATTCAAGGGCAAAATTCGCTTTTTCGATTTTGTCAAAAAGAGAAATGTAATTTTGGCTTAATTCAAATTTGCTCATTTTGAGCTTTTCATTCACGATTTCGCGAAGGATATTTAGTCCGGCGAAAATCCAGCAACGCCCACTTGCCTTTTGATTTGCAGCAGGCATGGTTTTTACTTCAATGGAGAAAGATGGATTCTCCAATAATAAGGAAGAAGAATCATAAATCACTTCGCTTAGCGCGTGGCGGGAAAGCGCGTGACGGATGATTGTGTTCTTCTTGTCGCTAAGATATTCGTTAAAGATACGATCCTCTTTTTCATTTGTTAATGCTTTCGCTTCAATATTTTTATCCATAAATAGACCTCTATTGCTTGTATATTCTATGCTCCTTCTTGTTACCAATAAAGATACATTCTTGAATTGAGTTAGTTTTCTCTAACTCTCATGTCTTCTTCTAGCGTATGCGCGCGAATTAGAGTAAAATTGCCCTCGAAAGAAGGCGAAAAAGAATGAATGAATCAATCGAACGCTTCATCCGCTACGTGAAAGTGGATACGCAAAGTAATGATAATAGTAGCTTAACTCCTAGTGATCCAAAGGAATTAAACCTTAGTAAATTGCTCCTCAAAGAACTCAAAGAAATGGGGATTGATGGCGAAATCGACGAATATGGAAGACTCTATGCCCATTTAGATGGCGAAAAAGGTTTAGACAGAATTGGCTTAAATTCGCATGTCGACACAGCCTTAGAATGTTCTGGTAAAGACGTGAAGCCACAATATATCGCCAATTATGATGGAGGCACGATTCGTCTAAACGATACTTATTCGTTGTCGCCCAAAGAATTCCCTTCTTTAGCCCGTCATATCGGCGAAGATTTAATCGTGACAAGCGGGGATACCTTACTTGGGGGCGACGATAAGGCGGGGATTGCCATTATCATGAGCGCGCTCCATTATTTTGTAACCCATAAAGAAACTAAGCACCACCCAATTTCGATTTTATTCACTCCTGATGAAGAAATCGGAAGAGGCCCTGAGCACTTTAATCGTGAAAAATTCGGTGCGGATTACGCCTATACGATAGATGGGGATTACATTGACCAAATCGATATTGAGACTTTTAATGCCTCACACGCTGATATAACGATACACGGCATTTCCATTCACCCAGGAGAAGCCAAAGGCAAAATGGTGAATGCTTCGCGTCTCATTGGAAAATTCGATTCCTTACTAAGCCCGACTGAAAGACCGGAATTAACCGATGGTCACGAGGGGTTTAATCATCTCGTCTCCGCGAGTGGAACGGTAGATGAAGCCTCTCTCCACTACATCATCCGTAATCACGATCGAGCGAAGCTAGAAAAACAAAAGCAAGAATTCCTATTGGCGAGAGAAAAACTTCTCGCAAAATATCCAGGCATTCAAATTGAACTCACGATAAAAGACGATTATCGAAATATGTACGAAGTTCTAAAAGACGATGACCGTGCAATCAAACACGCAGAAAAAGTCTATCGTTCTTTAGGGATTAACCCAAAACACGTTCCAATTCGCGGTGGGACGGATGGAGCTTCTTTCTCTTTTATGGGTTGCCCTACACCAAATTTAGGGACGGGTTCCTATAATCACCATGGAAGATTCGAATATCTTTCCGTATCCGATTTTGAGAAAATGATTGAAATCGTCATCGCCTTACTGAAAGCATAAAAAAGCCAGCGTTTCCGCTGGCAATCTTACAAATTGGCTGGGGTGACTGGGATCGGACCAGTGCATCTCGGATTCAGAGTCCGATGCCTTACCACTTGGCTACACCCCAATTTTGCAAGGATTATTCTACAACGATTCAATAGTTGAGCAAGCAAAAAGGAGAAAAAGAATGGCGATTTTGATTGCACTTGGCGGCGGTTCTGGTTCAGGAAAGACCTCAATCGCTAGAGCTTTGGTTGATGAATTAGGAAAAGAAGCAACTCGCTTTTCTTTTGATAATTATTATCGTGACCAAAGCGCATTAAGCGTAGAGGAACGCTCCAAAGTGAATTATGACTCGCCTTTTACGTTGGATACCGAATTATTCGTCGAGCATTTAAAAGCAATTCGGAAAAATAAGGCAGTTGAAGTTCCTCAATATGATTTCGTCACGCATACCCGACTCCCATCACCCATCCCCTTCTGCCCCACAAAATACGTCATTGTCGATGGGATATTGACACTATATCTAAATGAAGCCGAAAACTTATTCGATTACAAAATATTCGTGAAAGCCGATAGCGATATTCGTTTGGCACGTAGAATTCGTCGCGACACCTTAGAAAGAGGAAGAACCGCAGATTCGGTCATTCATCAATATCTAGCAACCGTAAGACCCATGCATCTAAAATACGTTGAGCCATCACGCTTTGTGGCTGATTTTGTTTTCGACAATAACCGCGAAGATGGAATCGATAAAGAAACTTTAGCGGTCGTAAAGGCAAAAATCCTTCGCCTTGGTGAAGAACATGAGAATTGATGCCCATGCGCATATTGCAAGTTGGCCAAATGAAAAAGAGTGCGTAAAAACGCTTTTAGCATCGATGAAAAAGTATCGCATTGACTACTCTTTGGTGAGTAATTGCGATTGTAGCGAATATTTGGATAACGGCAAAAGAAACAAAAATCATTTAAATGCGATTATTGGGGCAAAGAAAGTGCTGCGTTTAGTGAAAAAATATCCAAGCCAAATTGGATGCGCCATTTGGGTTAACCCCCATTATGAAAAAGTGGACGAGGAGCTCATTGCTTTTATCAAAGAAAACCGTCCTTCAATTTACGCTTTAAAGATTCATCCTTACGAATCACGCCTAAAAATTAGCGATAAACGAATTTTGCCCTACTTAGATTTGGCGCGACTTTTTTCTTTGCCGATTATTTTCCATACCGCAAACGATGGATATAGCGATATCTCCATGCTTTTAGCGTTAGCCAAAGAAAATCGAGACATCAATTTTGTGGCCGCTCATCTTCAGCTTTGTAGCGATAATAAAATCGCGATCGCTTGTTTAAAAGAAGCACCGAATTTATATGCGGATACTGCCTGGGTACCTTTAAAAAACGCCAAAAAGGTGCTTTTGCAAGTTGGTGAAACTCGAATTCACTTCGGTACAGATGAACCGATTGACGGACTTGATACATTGAATAACAAAATCTACCAAGCTTATTTTAAAAACACCGCAAAATTGCCAGCCCATCTTTACCATAATCTCATGGCAAATAACGCGATATCTTTGTTTCATTTACCAATTCATAAAAGCAACGATTAAGCCCCGTCGATATTATCTTTATAGCGGTAGCTTCCTCTTTCTTCGCTCGCTTGCGGATCGCTTTCTTTTTCGTGAAGCATATCAATGTCTTCGCCCGTCAAAGTATGACCATAACGATATCGACTTCTTTTCTTATTATCCATACCGATTATTTTAAATCACGGAAGCGGAAATAAAAGCAATAAGTACCCTACTCCAAGAGCGAATAAGAGGCACGTGGCTTCAATAAAAAGGAAATTTTTCACGCTTTTGTCTTTGCTTAATAAATATAATGGCCCTAAGCCGGCATTGATGGATAAACCGGCAACCAATGCTCCAAAAGGCAAGACATTATTCAAATAAGTCTCTGTTAAAACAACACTACTCGCACAGCTAGGGATTAAGCCAATTAAGGATGCGTATAGCGGAGAAAGATAATATTGTTGATGGAGAAAGGAAGAGATTCCTTCCGCTCCACCAAGAGATTCGACAAGTAATTCAAAGAAGAAAGTAACTAGAAGCGTGTAAATGAATATCTTCAAAGAATGGAACAAAGGATGCAAAAAATGCTTATGAAGTGCACTATCATCGCTCTTATCATGAATTTGCGCCAATTTAAAAAATCTATCATTCGAAATTATCGCCGTATTTTCTTCCTTCTTTTTTAAGAAACGAGAAAGCAACAAATCAAAAACGTAGCCAGCGATTAAAGCAGTCAATATCTTTATCAATATTAATAGGAACCCCATGTACCACTTCGCGTTAAAATCAGTAAAAATAATCGGAAGAGCTTCATCGCTTGAGGCAAGATATATCGCAACTAGAGTTCCCGCACTAATTTGAGAAGAAGCGCATAAATCGCTGCCGATAATCGGGATCGCGCATTGAGGAATAACGCCGCTTATTGCTCCGACTAGAGGCCCAATTTCTTTCTTTTTCGTCAAGAAAGATTTGATTTTTCCATCAAAGAAAGAAAAGAGGAAAAAGAAGAGGAACGCGAGAGCGAATACTTTTAATGAATCAAGGAAAGAGTCAAGAATAATTTCACTCATGCCCCCACTATACACCTCTTGTCAAGCCGATTCGTGGAAAGAGAAAAGAGAATTTGCTATATTATTTCATTAAGGAAATAGAAATTATGGCACAACATCAATGCGAAAAAGAGACATGTGAAGGGTGCAACGAAGCAACTTGCCCTTCCCATCAAAAAATAGAAAAGATATCCCCTAACCCTAGAACCAAAATCAAGCACACGATTGCGATTATTTCTGGAAAGGGTGGCGTAGGGAAAAGCTTAGTCACTAGCTTATTAGCGAAGGAACTAAACGAATTAGGCTATAAAGTTGGCATTATGGACGCGGATATCACTGGCCCTTCAATCCCTAAAGCTTTTGGGATCACGGAGAAAGCAATGGGAGACGAAACACGAATTTTAGCCTTACATAGTAAAAAAGGCATCGCCATCATGTCCACGAATTGCTTATTAGAAGATGACACCGATCCTATCATTTGGCGAGGGCCAATGATCGCGAATTTAGTCACGCAGCTTTATTCAAACGTCGACTATGGGGAACTCGATTATCTATTGATCGATATGCCGCCAGGAACAGGAGACGTTCCTTTAACGGTATTTCAGCAAATTCATATCGATGGGGCGCTTGTCATTACTAGTCCCCAAGATTTAGTTTCTCTTATCGTAGAAAAGTCGGTGAAGATGGGAAAATCAATGAATGTCCCTCTCCTTGGCTTAATTACCAATATGGCGTATTTAAGGTGCCCACACTGCGAAGAGAAGATTTATCTATACGGAAAAGCAAAAACGGCAGAATGCGCGAAAACTTACGGAATTAGAAATTTGGACGAAATCGCAATAGACCCACTACTAGCGGAAAAGGTCGATCAAGGTGCCCTTGAAGACTACCAAAAGAAGCTTCTTCCTAAGACCACATCCTTGCTCGTGGAACTAAGCAAATAGAAAAAAATCACAAAAAGAGACAATTGGGTCTCTTTTTTTAAATTAATGAAACAACTATTTTGAGAAATCCATGGAGTGCATAATGCTCTTGCGGGTAACAATACCGATAAAAACACCTAAATCATCAAGGACAGGAACAAAGTTTTGTCGCTCCGCTAAAAGGTATAATTCATGGATATCGGCTTCAATGGAAACCGCTACAATATCGCGGGAATGAGGCACATTTTTTAATGGATATTCTTCGAATTCACGGAAAGACAATTGGCGGTCTTTTAAGTACCAAAGGAAGTCACCTTCCGACAAAGAATAAAGATATTTTCCTGTTTTTCGCTCGATAACAGGTATCGTTCCGTAACGATGATATTCCATTTTTTCGAGGGCTTGGCGGATTGTGAAGTCTTCGTATAGATATTGCACTCCTTTTTTCGGAGTTAATAATCCTAATAAGGTCATAACCATATTCTACTATTTATCAAAACTAGAAAAAAGGAAAGGAAGAATTATTTAATGAATTCGAAAAATAAGAGTCAAAAAATTAACTCAATATTCACCACTTTCTATTAAATTAATGTTGAAAAAATTAAAAATTTTGCCATGATGATAATATTCCTCAAGAAAGGAGGGTATTACCCATGGCTAGAAGAACATTGAGAGCACTCGATAGCCGAATCATCAAACGCACAATCCAAGCGGGAGCGAAGAAAGGCGTAACCAACATTTCAACAAAAGAGATGTCCACTCTTTTAGGCATCACGGAGCCGACGATTTACGTTCATTATGGGACAAAAGACAACCTCTTACTAGAAGCGTTCAACGATTGCGCAAAAAGCATTAGAGCATGCGAAGATCTTGCGCTAGAAGCCTTTGAAAAGAGCGAGAAATCGGAAAAAGATGTCATTACAATATTGAATGAATTAATTTCATTAAATGACGTTGGACCTGAAAAAATCGCTTATGCACTAGATTATGTAAGAATCGGCCGCTACAAGATTAGCGAAATTGATAAAGAATTCTATAAAAAAGTGCTTTTGTCTTTAGGCGGAAAAGAAGAGAACCTAGATTGCTTCTTTTATGTTTTAGCAGCGTTACGCGGATGCGAAATTCGTAATTTGGTCGCTCGCCCAAAGGATGTCTATAAAGCACTGATGGAATACATTAAATAATCTTGCTATCGAAAAAATAAAAATCCGCGTCTTCAA
>DKCV01000006.1:0-39541 GCA_002449265.1 Caryophanales bacterium UBA6865
ACATCAATTGAGAACTAACACTAGCGACGAAAATAAACATTAAAGAGATGGTGACGAGAAAAAGTTTTTTGGATATCATAATCGATTCCTTCCGTTATTTCGTTTATCGCGGAAAAGAATCAATCGCTTACGACTTTTGTTTAATAAGAACAAAAGCAATGATAACGACGCTTTATCTACGCGATGATTTGCCAAAAATAAGGCGGATGTGAACCGCATCCATATTAAACAAGCGTTTTCAAAAATACAAAGAAAATAGATAAAAAAATAGCATATAAATAAAACGTAAATATTTACAAACCTAAAATATTGTTACCTTGGTTTTAATACATTCCAAAACAAAATCATCCTTATTTTGTGCGCTTCCTTATTTGATAAAAAACGCCAAAATGAGGTAAAAATTAATTGATCCGATTAAATAAATAAATCAATGTTTTTCGCTTTTGTTTTTGGCAAGGAAGACAGAAGAAAAAACATAAAACAAAATTTCTATTTTTTTATGATGAGCCATCAGAGGCAACGTGAAACTGCTTCCTATGCGGATGTAACGCTAAAAAGAAATAGTGGTCATGAAAAAAGTTCTTTGTCGGAGTATCAATCGCACTGCTCAGCCACTCTCGTTTCGAAAAGAGTTTTATATTTATGTCACCTAAGAGCGGTGAAGTATCAGGCTTGTTTAACACGGAATGGTGTTTAAACCGCATCGCGACCATATCCGAATTTTAAATTAGGTACGATTTCAGATGAGAAATCTATTTGAGTTGACGATATTGACATAAAAAATTTGAAAATTTTAATAAAGGCAAGTGAAAGATAAGGAGTACGTTATGAAATTGAACGAAAGGATAAAAATGCTAATGGAAGAAAAGCATCTCACGCAAAAAGAGCTTGCTAGTCTTGCTAACATCACGGAGGCTTCAATGTCTAAATACTTAAGTGGGGCCAGGACCCCTCGGATCGATGTCATCGTGAACCTGGCCAATGGTTTAGGGGTGACTACCGATGAGCTCATCGGAAACAATATCGAAAAAGGCGATATGGACGTTCTACGCCTTAAAACGGTTCTCGCAAGGGGCATGGAAACGATGTCCGAAGAGGACAAAAAGGAATTAATTAAATTTTTGCTAGAAAACTAGAAAGAAAGGTATATGAAACTTAGCGATGAAACATACGAACGAATTAAACGCAGAATCGCGGATGTTTTCGAAGATTATGGCATTAAAGAAATTCCCGTTGATGTCTTTGAAATCGCCAGAAAAATGAAAATAAAAATTGTCTTCGCCTCTGAAATACTCAAAAAGCATCCTGAGAAAATTGATCAATATTGTTTATACAAATATCCACCTTCTTATATGTATTATGATTCAAACACGCAAAAGTTTATCGTGTACATAGACGACGTCGGAGCCAAAATAGAAAGACAGAGGTTTTCCTTAGCTCATGAGCTTATGCACATAATTCTCGGGCATAATGAGCAGAATCCCAAAAACGAGTCTGAGGCGAATTTCGGAGCGACCTATATTTTGGCTCCGACGTCCCTTGCCTTACTTAGACCTGGTGAACAAAGCCTGCTCGTTCCTGAGAAAATTGCTCGTCTTTTTGGGGTTTCTGTTTCCGAAGCCGAAATCGTTGCTAGGTATAATTCGAGACGCTTGTCGCTGACGGGTCTTAAAGAAAAAGACTACGAGAGAAAACTTAATAGTTTGTTGGAGGAGTCACTCAATGTGAAATTAAGCGAATTCCATTAATAAAAAAGCCTTTGCCATTCGCAGTGGCAAAGACCTAGATATGCTGCAAAGCACACCCAACATGTACATTGTAGCATATCGATTGAGACTTATATCGCCATTAAGGCAGAAAGGTATTTATACAATGTACAAAGACAAAAATAACATTATCGAAGATTCGTTTCAATCGTTCTTGGTGAATGATGCGAATTTTACTGACGGGGAGGAGTATCCCATAATCAAAAAAACTATGGTTCCCAACTCCCCTCCAACAAAAGTTATGCCCTTTTGCAAGGCAATCACGTACCGAGGAGATTTGAGCGAATACTTTATTTACTTTTATTCGCAAGACGGAACGTTTGAGAGAGTTAGGAAAAATCCGAAACGATATTTACGTTTTTTCAAAAGGTGCAAAGGCATTTTCGGCTTCGATTTCTCTGTTCATACTGATATGCCACTTGTTAAGCAAAAAGCTCAGTTGAACGACAATTTGTCTCTTTCGTTTTATTTCGCTAATAAGGGCGTTGCACTATATCCAAACTGTAGGGGAGGCTCAGACTGTCTTAATGACGAATATCTTAGCGCGTTTCCGATGCATACTTATTTAGCTCTTGGGGTTCATGGATTCGTTCAATTAAAAGAGCAGCGACATGAATGGAGATTATGGATTGATAAAATCGTGAATAAGTTGGAACCTATTGGATTTATAGTCATTGGTCATTTGCCAAAAGATATCGTTAAAGATTATGAAAATAGCGTGAAATTTTATTTTTTTGATTCTCTTGTCGAAGAAAGACGAAAGGAGGCGGAGAAACATGCCAACTAAGGGAGCGAGTATGCGCTACGGTAACACCAATGGATCCCATCATCGTGGCGAGGCAACGGAATTTATTAATTATCAGTGGGCCAAAGATTTCAATAGAGGCGGTGTCGATCGGCATTATAGCGATCATGGAAAAGAGGTAGGTGCCCAATCTAAAGAAGAATATGCTGCCAAAGCAGTGCACTTTGCTAATGAAATCGATAGACGAAATTATAAAAGTGTGGTTGATTTTAAAGGGACGACGTATAAATACGATCCGAGGAATGGGATGATGGTCGAGGTTTCTAAAGATGGCTATGTCATATCTTATCGTCATGTCGGAAAAGAATTTTGGTATTACTCAAAGAAAGGAATTAAAACATGGATAAAAATGTAAAACAAATAAAACCGATGCTATGCCCCGTGTGCGGCAAATTCTATTTTTCCAAGCTGAGCGATGTGGCTATCGAACAACTTGGAATGACTCCAAATTCGACTCAATGTACACGTTGTGGATGGTTTTATGATCTTGAACAAACCAAAAATCCCGATTTGAAAAACCAATCTAATAAAATGTCCTTGAACGAATACAAAGAATGGTACAAAGCGAAAATTAAGGAAAACAAGAAATGGCAGTATTACCTCGACTTTATTGGCGAGCCAGAACCACACAAATGCCCCGTGTGCGGTGAATATACTTTCAAAGATTCCCTATCATCCGATATATGCCCCATTTGCGGTTGGGAAGACACGGGATTTGAAGATGTTCCCGACAAAAAGCCAGGACCGTATATGATGTCTTTTAACGAAAGAAAGGCATGGTTTGAGGAACAAAGGAAAAAAGATCCAAATTTTAGATGGTATGTATCTGAAAAGAAAAAGAAATAGAACGCTTTCCACTGAATTTGCTTGACTATGTTAAAAGATTTTACTTTGAAACAAAAATGCCGTTCGTTCAAAACATCTCGAATTTTTCTTTTTCCTCTAAAGCGCGGTAACAATAACAAACTTTGTTGCCTCCTTATGGTAATTTTTCGATAAGGGGGATGTGATTAATTAGTATAAGTATCATTCGTTACTATATGCCAGCGATGAGACGTTCTTAATATTGATTCTTTTAGAAACTTGGGTGGTTTCATTCTTGCCTTGAGCATAAGTGTATCGTTTAGTTCAAAAACGGGGCTTTTTCTACTTCATGGGAAATTAAACAATCCGATAAAACATCCGACCAATTTTATTAGCGATGAGCGAATCGAGGTAAGAATAAAGATTGCTTGGGGCGCCCACCATAAATAGACCGGACACTTTTGTTTTCCCTAAATTTCGGAAGATAGATTCGCGATGAAAGATGATAATAGTTTATTGTTTTTTTCAAGTCTGGTAAACAATAAACTTTGTGCAACGTGCACAATATTTTAATATCTTTCGATGAACACTGAATGTTTTTTCATTTGCGATTTCAAAAATGGCGAAAATCGCCAATTCATCGTATGAAAATGTTCGAAAACGTTTTGACTCTTCTTACGCGCGGGAGTATAGTCTTCATCGCTGGCGCTTGCGCGGAAGTGTGATGTTGCTGACACACCCGTGGACGTTGTCAATGCTGGACAACCGCTGACGGGGGAAGTCAGGGAACTCGCATGGAGCAAGTTGCTAGAAGCCTGAAGAAAAATTTAGGAGGAAAATTCATGGCGAAAGAAAAAGTCATTCGCGTCCGTTTACAAGCCTATGACCATGCTCTTCTCGACCAAAGTGTCGAAAAGATCATCAATGTGGCAAAAGCCACGGGCGCCAGTGTGAAAGGTCCAATCCCTCTTCCCACTGAAAAGCAGGTGTACACGATTCTCCGCGCTACCTTCAAGTACAAGGATAGCCGCGAGCAATTCGAAATTCGTACGCACAAAAGATTGATCGATATCGTAAAACCACAAAAGGAAACGGTCGAAGCCCTTAGAAAGCTCGATCTTCCAAGCGGAGTCGATATCGACATTAAGTTATAAGGAGGATCCATTCATGAAAGCCATCATCGGAAGAAAAATGGGCATGACTGAGGTCTTCGCGGCCGACGGGACCATGTACCCAGTCACCGTCATCGAAGTGCTTCCTAATGTCGTCATTCGGAAGAAAACAGTCGAGAAAGACGGCTACGAAGCCATCCAAGTCGGCTATGAAGACAAGGTCGAGAAACGTTGCAACAAAGCGGAGCTCGGCGAGTTCAAAAAAGCCGGCGTGAGCCCAAAAGAGCATCTATATGAGCTCAAAGGCGACGAAATCTATGCCAAAAACGTTGGCGAGTCGCTTGATGCCAGTATGTTCACTGCTGGCGAAGTCATCGACGTCATCGGCACAACCAAAGGCCATGGTTATAGCGGCACCATCAAAAAGTATGGTCACCACATCGGTCCAAAAGGCCATGGTAGTGGATATCACCGCGGTATTGGCTCCTTGGCCAATAACGGTCGTGACAACAACCGTGTCATCCCAGGCAAGAAGATGTCTGGACACTGGGGACCAGAAAGCGCGACGATTCTTAACGTCACCGTCATCGAGAGCAACCCAAGCAAGAATTACATCCTTGTGAAAGGCGGAGTCCCAGGCGCAAAGAAGAGCATCGTTATGCTCCGCAGTGCCGCTCTCACCCAATTCGGAAAACCAGAAGTGAAGCCTCTTATTGATCTCACTCCTGCCGAAGAAACGAAGAAAGGAGAATAACGAATATGGCAAATATTGAATATCCAGTCGTTAATCTCTCTGGCGAGAAAGTTGGTTCCGTTACTCTCTCTAGCGAGGTCTTCGGAATCAAAGACGCGAACGAACAAGTCATCCATGACGCTGTCGTTACGCAAAATGCGAATGCTCGTCAAGCCACGGCTAAGACCAAGAAACGTCATGAAGTCAGTGGTGGCGGCAAAAAGCCATGGAGACAAAAAGGAACTGGGCGCGCCCGTGCGGGTAGCAGCCGCTCCCCAATCTGGGTTGGCGGTGGTAAGGTCTTCGGTCCTGACGGAAATCAGAACTACAAACTTTCCCAAAATAAACAAGCCCACGCCTTAGCAATGAAGACGGTTCTCTCCCAAAAAGTGAATCACGGTCTCATCATCGTTGATAAAATGGAAACCGCAAAGGTCTCCAGCAAAGAATTCGTCCTTGCTCTTAATGCTTTGAAAGCAAATGGCAAGAGTCTTGTGGTTGCTGAAGCGAATAGCGAGAACTTAGTTCTTAGCGCCCGCAACCTCGAGAAAGTCGTTTTGAGACCTCTTGGTAATGTCTCAGTAAGCGACATTCTCAATAGTGACAATCTCATCATCTCTAAAGATGCGATTGCCTATATCGAAGGAGGACTTAAGTAATGGCAGACGAGAAAATTGTCGAAGCGGCCGTAGAAGAAAAACCAGCCGCCAAGAAGGCCACGAAGAAGGCCCCGGCGAAAAAAGAAGTCAAAGCCGAAAAGGTCGAAGCGAAAGAAGAAGCGAAGAAAGTTACCTTCGCTGCTCCAGTCGCTCATGACTATGAAGTCATCCTTGAACCAGTCATCACCGAAAAGAGCATGGCTCTTATGCAAAACGAGAACAAAGTTACGCTTAAGGTGAATGACAAAGCGAACAAAATCGAAATCAAGGACAGCTTCCAACGCTTATATCAAGCTCCAGTTGAAGAAATCAAAGTCTCCAACGTCATGGGCAAGAAAAAAAGCCGCGGCGGACGCTACCAAGGAACAACCCCTGGTTACAAGAAGGCGGTCATCACTCTCAAGAAGGGTGCTGCGATCGACCTCTTCAAAGAGTAAGGGAACACCATCGCGTATATATATAAAATAAGATTACGCGTAAAGAATCCACTATAGGAGAAAAGTAATGGCAATCAAATCATATCGCCCATATACCAAGAGCCGTCGCGCAATGACGACCCTTAGCTATGAAGGCATCACAAAAGCCACTCCTGAAAAATCGTTACTCGCCACCAAAAAGCATTCCGGTGGCCGCAACAATCAAGGAGTCATTACCTGCCGTCATATTGGCGGAGGAAACAAAAATCGTTACAGAATCATCGACTTCCGTCGCAATAAAGACGATATCGAAGCAACCGTTAAGGCGATTGAATACGACCCAAATCGTACCGCGTTTATCGCTCTAGTCTCTTATAAAGACGGCGAAAAGCGTTACATCATCCTTCCAGCCGGGTTAAAGGTTGGCGACACTATCGTGAGTGGAAAGGCAACCGATATCAAAACCGGGAATAGCCTTGAGCTCGCAAACATCCCAGATGGAACTTTGGTTCATAACCTTGAGCTCCAACCTGGAAAAGGCGGACAGCTCTGCCGCAGTGCCGGTAGCAGCGCTCAAGTCTTAGGAAGCGATGGCAATTACGTTATTGTTCGTCTTGCTTCTGGCGAAGTGAGAAAGCTTCTCAAAAACTGCCGCGCAACCATTGGCGTTGTCGGAAATGAAGATCATAACCTTGTCAACGTCGGTAAAGCTGGCAAAACCCGTCATATGGGCGTTCGCCCAACAGTCCGTGGCTTCGCAATGAACCCATGTGATCACCCTCACGGTGGTGGTGAAGGTAAGTGCCCTGTCGGACGCGATGCCCCACGTACCCCATGGGGTAAGAAGTGCCAAGGCGTCAAGACCCGTAAGGTTAAGAAATCCAGCACCCGCCTCATTGTGAGACGCAAAAATGCTTAATGAAAGGAGATAGACACAATGTCACGTTCTAGCAAAAAAGGACCATTCGTGGATGAATACCTTCTCAAGAAAGTGGAAGCCATCCAAAAGTCCGGCAAGAAAGAGATCATCAAGACTTGGTCTCGTCGTTCGACGATCTATCCAGCCTTCGTCGAGCAAACCTTCGCCGTTTATAACGGCAAAGAGCATATCACTGTTTATGTCACCGAAGATATGGTCGGACATAAGCTTGGTGAATTTGCCCCAACTCGCACCTTCCCAGGTCACCATGGTAATAACCTTAATGACCAAGCTTCGAAGGGCAAGTAATTAAGGAGTAAGCAAAATGGCAGAAGAAACAAAGAAAACCGCTGCGAAGAAAGCTGCTCCAAAAGCCGCTAAAAAAGCAGTGACGAAAAAAGAAACCGTCAAAGAAGAAAATAAGGTTGAGAAAGCAGTTGAAACCAAAGCTGCTCCAAAAGCCAAAAAAGCGACCAAAGCCGTCAAGGAAGAAGCAAAAAAAGAAGAGAAGAAAGTCGAAGAGCCAAAGAAAGCCCCTGTGACTGAAGCTCATTGCTTCGCCCGTGACGTCAGAGTCACCCCACGCAAAGTCCGCTATGTCGCTGACTTCGTTCGTGGAAAAGATGTCGATGAAGCCCTCGCGCTCCTCAAACATCTTAATAAAGCCGCTGCGATGCCTCTATATAAGGCCATCAAGAGTGCAGCCGCTAATGCCACAAACAACTTCGGCATGGACGAAGAAAAACTCTATGTCGCAGAAATTCAAGCTAGCGATGGAATGAAGATGAAACGCTTCACCCCACGAGCCAAAGGCAGTGCTAGCCCTATCGTCAAACGCATGTCTAACATTCGCGTTTCGGTGAAACAAAGATAAGGAAGGAGAAAACAATGGGACAAAAAGTTAATGCCGTCGGATTACGCATTGGTATCAACCGCGGCTGGGAATCCTCTTGGTTCGCTTCCAAAAAAGAATATGGGCCATTCCTTTGGGAGGATATCGCCATTCGCCGTTACCTTGAGCCAAAACTCAAGGAAGCGATGGCAAGCCACATCGACATTGGTCGTGTGAAAACTGACAAAGGACATAACGTTATCGTTACTGCCTTCGTTGCTCGTCCAGGCGTTGTCTTAGGACAAGATGGCGCAACCATTGCAGCAATTCGCAAAGAATTAGCGAGAATCGTTAAAACAGGAACTCTCACCCTCAACGTTGTTGAAGTGAAGAACCCTGACTTAGATGCCACCTTAATTGGCAAATGGATTGCTAGCGAGCTTGAAAATCGTCAAAGCTTCCGTAGCACCCAAAAGAAGGCGCTTCAACGTATCCGCAAAGCCGGTGCCGTTGGTTGCCGTACACAATGCCAAGGCCGTTTAGGCGGTGCTGAAATCGCTCGTCGTGAAGGGTATAAAGAGGGTGTTGTACCTCTTGAAACGCTTCGTGCCGATATCGACTTCGCACATGTCGATGCTGCGACTAGCTATGGCAGAATCGGCGTGAAGGTGTGGATCTGCAGAAGCACCAACAAAGCCGAAAAGGCCGAAAAAGACGAAAAGAAAGAAGGAGGCGCAAACAATGCTTCAGCCAAAGCGCGTTAAATATCGCCGCCCACATGGTCTTAAATACGAAGGTCATGCCAAAGGCGGAACGAATGTTGACTTCGGTGAGTACGGTTTGCAAGCCCTAGAAGGTTGCTACCTTACTGACCGTCAAATCGAAAGTGCTCGTATCGTCTTAGCGCGATACACCGATAGAGCTGGAAAAATCTGGATTCGCGTGTTCCCACAACTTGCGAAAACCAAAAAGCCAGCAGAAGTCCGTATGGGTTCCGGTAAAGGTTCCCCAGAAGGATGGGTTGCCGTTGTTAAGAAGGGCAAGATCCTCTTCGAGATCGGCGGTATCAATCCTAGCGTCATGCAAGAAGCGCTTCGCATGGCCGCTTATAAACTTCCAATTGATTGCAAAGTCGTGAAGAGAACCAAAGCGCTCTCGGAAGCCGACCTTCTCAAAATGGAGGAAGAACACGCTTCTTCCGTTGAGGCTCTTGAGGAAGAAGAAGCCGCTCAAAAACACACCGTTAGCGATACTGGTAATGATGAAACTACCGAAGCCGCCGCTCCAGCTGATGCTGCTTCCGCCGCTCCAGCCGCTAGCGATAAGAAAGGAGAATAGCGATGGAAATCAAAGAATTCCGCAAAATGGATGCGAAAGAGCTTGATGAGAAAATTGCTTCTCTCCGTGCTCAATTATTCGAACTCCGCCGCAAGAAGGCCGTTGGCCAACTTGAGCATGGCGAAGAAGTTCGTTCCGTCCGTAAGGACATCGCCAAAGCCGAAACTGTAAAACGCGAACGCGAATTACAGATTGGCGAAGCAAAGTAAGGAGGAGATTACCATGGAAAGAAATTCTAGAAGCACGTTCCAAGGCGTTGTTACCTCGAATAATAACGACAAGACGATCTGCGTCACAGTCTCTACCAAACGCAATGATCCTCTTTATAACAAACGTGTTGGGTATAGCAAAAAGTTCTATGCTCACGATGAAAAGAACGAAGCCAAAGTCGGTGACACCGTTACCATCATGGCTTGCCGTCCATTTAGCAAAACCAAGCGTTTCCGCTTAGTTAGCATTGATAAAAAGGCCATCGGCGCCGCCGATGAAGCAACTCTCGCCGAAGAGAAACTCGAAGCTGCCGAGATTGCTCCTAAAGCCGAGGAAAGTAAGGAGGAAAAGTAACCTATGGTTCAAAACGAAACGAATCTTGTGGTTGCCGATAACTCCGGTGCCAGAAGCGTTCGCGTGTTCCGCCAAAATGGCGGCGCGAGAATGAAAGTCTCTAGCTTAGGCGATGTCGTCACTTGCGCAGTCAAAGACGCCATCCCAAATGGCAAAATCAAAAAAGGACAAGTCGTTAAAGGCGTTATCGTCCGTGTCAAACGCGCGGTAATTCGCAAGGACGGCAGTTCCATTAGCTTCGACGACAATGCGGTTGTTCTCATCGATAATGATGGCAACCCACTCGGAACCCGTGTCTTCGGGCCAGTCGCTCGTGAGCTCCGCGATGCAGGGTATATGAAGATTATCTCCCTTGCAATCGAAGTTCTATAAGGAGAGCAATCATGAATATCAAAAAAGGTGATAAAGTCATCGTTCTCTCTGGCGACGACAAAGGCAAAACTGGCATTGTCCAGCGCGTCTATCCAAAACTCAATAAAGTCGTTGTCGAAGGCGTGAATGTGCATAAGAAGCACAAAAAACCAAATCAACAAACCACTGAAGGCAGCGTTCTTGACATTTATGTCCCGTTCGATGCTTCCAAAGTTGCGTTGATTGATCCAAAAACCAAAAAAGCCACGCGCGTCCACTCCAAAGTGGTCGATGGCAAGAAAATTCGCGTTGGCGGCTCGGGCGCTAGCCTTGAGCAAAAATAAGTAGGAGGAATTAGTTATGGCAGAAGAAACAAAGAAAACCGCTGCGGCTAAGGCCCCTGCGAAGAAAGCCGCTCCTAAGAAAGCCGCTTCTCCAAAAGCGGCAAAAGAAGCTGCTCCAAAAGCGGCAAAAGAAGCTGCTCCTAAAGTAGCGAAAAAAGCCGCGCCAGCCAAAGAGATGAACCGTCTCCAAGCGAAATATAAAAATGAAGTCGTTCCAGCCCTTGTTAAAGAGTTTGGTTATTCGACCATCATGCAAGCACCTAAGTTCGAGAAAATCGTTATCAACGTCGGTGTTGGCGATGCTACGCAAAACGCCAAAGCCCTTGATGACGCTCTTGCTGAGCTTGCAACTATCTCTGGCCAACACCCAGTGAGCACCCATGCGAAAAAGTCCATTGCGACCTTCAAACTTCGTAAAGGACAAGCAATCGGTTGCAAAGTCACGCTCCGTGGACAAAGAATGTATGAATTCTTCGATAAACTCGTGAGTATCTCTCTCCCTCGCGTCCGCGATTTCCGTGGTGTGAGCAAGAATGCCTTCGATGGCCATGGTAACTACACCCTCGGCGTTAAGGAACAACTTATCTTCCCAGAAATTGATTACGATAAAGTAAGCAAAATCCGCGGTATGGATATCGTTATCGTTACGACAGCCCATAGTGACAAAGAAGCATATGAACTTCTCGCTCTTATGGGAATGCCGTTCCGTAAATAAGGAGTGCAAAGATGGCTAAGAAAAGTTTAGTAGTGAAGGCCTCGCGCCCTCAAAAATTCGTAACCCGTGAATATACCCGCTGCAAAAGATGCGGACGTCCTCACGGTGTCATCCGCAAATTCGGACTTTGCCGCATTTGCCTCCGCGAGCTCGCTTATAAAGGCGAAATCCCAGGCATGAAGAAAGCCTCTTGGTAATGAAAGGAGATCACTAACATGAACGCAGATCCAATCGCCGACATGCTCACCCGTATCCGTAATGCAAACGCGTTACGCTATGAGAGTGTCTCCATGCCGAATAGCAAAATGAAAGAACAAATCGCTAACATCCTCAAAAAAGAAGGTTATGTGAGCGAAATCGCCATTGAAGGGGAAGGCGCTAAAAAGACCCTTACCCTTACCTTAAAGTATGGCGCTAACGGCGAACGCGTCATCTCGGGACTTAAGAGAATCAGCAAACCTGGTCTCCGCGTCACCGTGGAAGCCGACAAACTCCCAAGAGTTCTCTCGGGACTCGGCATCGCTATCATCTCGACGAGCCAAGGTCTTCTCACCGATAAAGAAGCTAGAAAAGCCAAGATCGGTGGCGAAGTTCTCTGCTACGTCTGGTAAAAAAGGAGAAATATAATGAGTAGAATCGGATTTAAACCCGTCGCTCTTCCCGCCGGTGTGGAAGCCCACATCAATGACGGGTATGCCATCATCAAAGGGCCGAAAGGCGAAGTAAACGTCCACATTCCTATGGACGTGAGCGTCTCTCTAGCCGATGGCAACTTCACCTTCAGCGCAAAAGGAGAGCCAACTCCTTGCCAAGGTACGGCCGCTGCCCTTATCACCAGTGCGATTAAGGGCGTTACCGAAGGATTCAAGAAAGAACTTGAGCTCAATGGTACTGGTTACCGTGCTTCGATCGTGAACGGGAGCGTCAAGATGTTCTTAGGCTATAGCCACGACATCATGGTGGCTCCAATCGGCAAGTACACCAAAATCACTTGCCCAGATGAAACGCACATCACCGTCGAAGGATGCGATAAGCAAGAAGTCGGTCAAACTGCTGCCCTTATTTACGACAGCCATCGTCCAGATGTTTATGGCCAAAAAGGTGTTCACTACAAAGGACAACACCTCATTAAGAAAGTTGGTAAGCGCGCTGCCGCTACCTCGAAGAAATAAGGAGGACAATTGCAATGATCGAAAAAGAATCGCGTAATAGCCTTCGTGAACGTAGACATGCTCGTGTTCGCGAAAAGGTGAAAGGCACCTCTTCTATGCCTCGCCTTGTTGTCTTCCGCAGCAACAAAAATATCGAAGCTCAAATTATCGATGACGTGAAAGGCGTTACCCTTGCTTCGAGCAGTTCGAGCGCTCTAAAACTCACCAACGGCGGCAACATTGAAGCCGCGAAAAGCGTTGGCTTAGATTTAGCGAAAAAGGCTTTGGCCAAGAAGATTGAAAAAGTCGTCTTCGACCGTGGCGGTTATGAATATCATGGCCGTGTCGCTGCCTTAGCCGATGCCGCAAGAGAAGGAGGGCTCCATTTCTAGGAGTTAGCTACTATGGAAGAAAATAAAGTTGTTGCTTCAGCTCCTGAAGCCGCTCAAAAAGAGAATACCAATAAGCCTCATCGTAGTGGCAACCCACAATATGAGCCTCATGGTTCGCTTAGTGCCTCTCGTCCTGGTGACCGCAAATATGGCGATCGCAAAGGCCGCCCAAGCGAAAGACGTGGTGGACGCGGTGGATTCCGTCGTCCAGTGGAAGATGAATACACCGATAGAGTTGTAAACATCAACCGTATCTCCCGCACCGAACAAGGCGGAAAGCATATGCGCTTTGACGCTCTTGTCGTTGTCGGTGATGGAAAAGGACGTTATGGCTTTGCTCTTCGCAAGTCCGGTGAAGTCCCTGATGCCATCAAAAAGGCTTTAACAGCCGCCAAAAAAGACATTCATTATGTCAAAATCGTGAAGGGTACTATCGCTCACGAAGTTAAAGGCGAATTCGCCGATACGACCGTTTTCCTCAAACCAGCTCCAGCTGGCACGGGAATTGTCGCTGGCGGTGCAGTTCGTGCTATCATTGAGCTTTGCGGCATCAAAAACGTTGCCAGTAAAGTTTATGGTTCCCGCACTCCAATTAACGTCATCCGTGCGACTAGCGCCGCACTTCAACAGCTCAAAGAATACGACAAAGTTATGGTTCTCCGTGGTTTAAAGACACCAGAAGAAATCAAAGCTGCCCGTGCTCCAAAAGCTGCCCCTAAAGCGGAAGGAGACAAATAATGGCTACCTCATTAAGTGATATCAAAGTGCTTGAAGGAAGCAAATTCGAGCATTTCCGCAAAGGCCAAGGACGCGGAACCGGAAACGGCAAAACCGCTGGCCGTGGTCAAAAGGGTCAAGGCGCCCATGCCCACACCAAGAAGAACGGCTTCGAGGGTGGACAAATGCCAATCAATCGCCGCATTCCAAAGTTTGGCTTCAAAAACATCTCCCGCAAAGAATTTGCTGTGGTGAATTTAGGCCAACTTAACGCCTTTAAAGATGGCGAAACTGTTAGCATTGAAGCCCTTATTGAAAAAGGACTCGTGAAAAAAACACTCTCAGGCGTTAAAATCTTAGGAAATGGCGAGCTCACAAAGAAGCTTACCGTTGTCGCCGATGCTTTCTCAGCGTCTGCGAAAGCCGCTATTGAAGCAAAAGGCGGCAAAGCTGAGGTAACGAAGTAATGAAGAAGTTCGTCTCGATCTTTAAGAACAAAGACATCGTCAATCGTATTTTCTTTACGATTATGGTTCTCTTCGTCATCCGGATCGGGGCGGCTATTCATGTCCCGGGCGTTGATCCTTCCAAAATGGAAGATATGGTCAATAGTGGCAGTGCCCTAGCGATCATGGACTTACTTGGAGGAGGTGCGTTAAGCAACTTCTCCGTGTTTGCTCTCGGGGTCAGCCCGTATATTACCGCCCAGATCATCGTAGAACTTCTTTCTAAAGACGTTCTTCCGGCGCTCACCGAACTTTCTAAACAAGGTGAGTATGGGCGTAAGAAAAAGGAACAAGCCACGCGTTATTTGACCTTGCTACTTGGTGCAGTCCAAGGATATGGCATCATCAAGACGATGGAAAATAGTTCCTATATCAGTATCACGCTCGAAAAGAATTTCTGGACTTATGGCTATATTGTCACCGTATTGCTCGCTGGAGCGATGCTCACGATGTGGCTTGGTGACCAAATCACCGAAAAGGGTCTAGGAAACGGAATTTCCGTCATCATCTTTGCAGGATGCGTAAGAAGCTTACCAACTCAAATTTCTACAGCTTGGAGCAAATGGATCGTTGAGAATACGACTCGTAGCTCTGGCGAAATGATTCGCGGCAGCTTCCAATTCGCTCTCTATATCATCGTTATGATTCTTATCACGGCGTTTGTCGTGTTTATCGAACTATCACGAAGAAAGATACCAGTCCAGCACGCGAATAAAGGCGGCGGACAATCAATGGCACGCGCTAGCTTCTTACCGATTAAGATCAATAGCGCTGGCGTTATTCCGGTCATCTTCGCTTCGAGCCTTATGGCTGCCCCTAGCGTCATCGCGAGTTTCATCTCTAGCGATGCGGCAAAAGCTGATTGGCTCAAGATATTCAATTATAACGAGACCTTCACGATGCCATGGTTCAATAACCAAACTTGGAAAATGGACTGGGGCTTAGTGATTTATATCGTCTTGATCCTATTATTCACCTTCTTCTACAGTGAGATGCAAATCGATCCCGAGAAGCTTGCGGATAACTTCCAAAAGTCTGGAGCTTATATTCCAGGGGTGAGACCAGGAAAAGAAACTGAACGTTATGTTGGGAAAGTGCTCAATCGCGTGACCTTCATCGGTGCCTTTGCTCTAGCAGCAATCGCCGCTCTCCCAATTATCTTAACGCTGACCGATGTCTTCGATGGCGATACGACACTTGCAATCGGCGGCACAGGCCTCATCATCATTGTCGGTGTTGCGCTTGAAATTAATGCGCAAATCGATGGATTGCTTGCTGGCAAAAGTTTCGAGAAAACCACTAAGGAGATGTAACTTATGCTTAATATCATTCTCATGGGCCCGCCTGGTGCGGGAAAAGGAACCCACGCGAAGTGGATGGAGAAGGATTTTCACCTTCCTCACATTTCTACGGGCGATATGTTCCGCGAGGCAATGGCAAGTGGGAGTGAACTTGGGAATAAGGTCAAAGAAATTATCAATCGCGGGGACCTTGTGAGCGATGAACTCACTTGCGCCCTCGTGAAAGAGAGACTTTCGCGCCCTGATTGCGCGAATGGCTATCTTCTCGATGGCTTCCCTCGCACTTTAGCACAAGCAGAAGCGCTCAAAAAGATGGGCAAAGAAATCGGTCGCGAACCGAATCTTGCCATCAATATCTCTTGTCCGGATGACGTTTTGATTCGACGGGTCACTACACGGAGGGTTTGCCCAAAGTGCGGTGCCTCCTTCAATGTCCTTACCATGAAACCGAAAGTAGAAGGGGTTTGCGATTATTGCTCCTCGTCTCTCATTCAAAGGAAAGACGACAATGAAGCATCGTTCAAAGTCCGTTTAGAGAATTACTACAAGAGCACTGCGCCACTCCTATCTTATTACAAGAAGGAAGGCATATTAAAAGACTTCGATGGAACCACCGAAGCGACTCTACTCAAGAAGGAACTAACTAAGTTCCTCATTAGCAAATGATCATCATCAAATCACCACGTGAAATCGCGCTTATGCGCGAAGCGGGACACCTTCTAAGTGATGTCTTCGATGCGCTTGCTCCGATGTGCGTTCCTGGCACCTCGACCCAAGAAATCAATGACAAAGCCGAAGAAGTCATGAAAAAAGGCGGTGGAGAAAGCGCGGAAAAAGGATACTATGGCTATCCTGGCGCGATTTGCGCTTCTATTAATGAAGTGCTACTCCATGGCATTCCTAGTAAGAAAAAGATTCTTAAAGACGGCGACATCATCAGTTTGGATATCGTCGTACGCAAAAATGGCTATTGCGCCGATGCGTGTCGAAGCTATCTTGTTGGGATTTGCCCAGAACACCTCGTTACCTTACTCAAAGTGACCGAGGAGAGTTTCTGGAACGCGGTGAAACTCGTTAAACCTGGAGTACATCTAGGCGATATCTCTCATGCAATCGAAGAGACCACCAAAGCCCATGGATATAGCGTACCATTTGAATACACGGGGCATGGCATCGGGAAAGAGATGCATGAAGATCCTTATATCCCTGATTATGGGGAAAAAGGTACCGGACCTGTGCTTGCTGAGGGTATGACCTTAGCAATCGAGCCAATGGTCATGGAAGGAAAACCAAAACTAAGAACGCTTAGCGATGGTTGGACAACGGTGACCAAAGACGGAAAATACAGCGCTCACTACGAAAATACGATTGTAGTGACCAAAGACGGCTACGAAATCCTCACAATGAGAGAAGAAAGGAGATAACGTTTGGCTAAAGAAGAGTGTTTAGAAATGGAAGCGACGGTGTTAGAGTGCTTACCTAACGCCAACTTCAAGGTGAAACTTGTCAATGGAGCGGTAGTCCAAGCCTGCGTTTCGGGCAAAATCCGGATGCATTACATCCGCATTCTCCCCGGCGATCGGGTTACCGTACAATTCTCGCCTTATGATTTAACACGCGGGCGCATTACGTTCCGATTCAAGAACTAAAACTGAAGAAGGAGAAACACATTATGAAAGTGAGACCAAGCGTCAAACCGATCTGCGATAAATGCAAGATCATCCGCCGGCACGGCGTCGTTATGTGCATCTGCCCAAATCCGAAGCACAAGCAAAGACAGGGCTAATCGAAAGGAAAATAAACAACTATGGCACGTATTGTCGGGGTTGATGTCCCCAATGAGAAACGCGTCGTCATCTCTCTTACCTATATTTACGGCATTGGAGATACGACTGCGAAGAAAATTTGCGCTGCAGCGAAAGTAAATGAAGATATTCGTGTTAAAAACCTCACGGATGAACAATTAACCGCTCTCCGCACCGAAGTTAGTAAATACAAGACCGAAGGCGATCTTCGTCGTGAAGTCGCGATGAACATCAAACGTCTTCAGGAAATCGGCTGTTACCGTGGACTCCGCCACAAGAAAGGCTTACCAGTCCGTGGACAACGCACCAAAACGAATGCTCGTACCCGCAAAGGCAAGAGAAAGACCATCGCTAATAAGAAAGAAGCGACGAAATAAGGAAAGGAGTAGCTAACTAATTATGGCAGATAAAGTCAAAAAGAGTGGTGCTAAAAAAACCACCTCGGCCCGCAAAAAGAAAGTGAAGCGCAACTTCACCCGCGGTGTCGCCCATATTCACTCCACCTTCAATAACACCATTGTCGCGATTAGCGATACGCAAGGTAATGTCATTGCTTGGAGTAGCGCTGGCGCTCTTGGTTACAAGGGTGCGAAAAAGAGCACTCCATTTGCCGCTCAGCTTGCCGCCCAAACCGCTGGCAAGAGCGCATTCGATCAAGGCTTACGCCAAATCGATGTCGATGTTAAGGGCCCTGGCCCAGGCAGAGAAAGCGCCGTCCGTGCATTAGGCACTGTCGGACTTCAAATTCTCTCCATCACCGATACTACACCAATCCCTCACAATGGATGCCGTCCTCCAAAACGCCCAAGAGGCTAGTTTCTAGGATTCCCATTGTCGAGTCGATCCGTATCAGTCATTTATAGGAGGCAAATAAATAATGGCTAACACCAATAGCGAAATCGCCGCCGAAGAGCTCCGCTTACCGGACCCTTTCCAACCCTTCTCCATCAAAGTTGATGTGAATGACGAAAAAGAGCATTTCTCTCGTTTCGTTGTCTCTCCACTTGAACGCGGATTCGGGCTCACGCTCGGAAACGCTTTACGCCGTGTACTTCTTAGCGCCCTTCCAGGTGCGAGTGTGTTCGCGGTCGAAATTGAAGGCGTTCGTCATGAATTCAGCGCAATCGAAGGCGTTGAAGAAGACGTCACCGCGATTGTCCTTAATCTCAAAGACCTCGTTCTTAAGATTGATGACAATAGTTCCGAACCAAAGCGCTTGACCATCGATTTCAAAGGTCCTGGCGTCTTAAAAGCAGGCGACTTAGTCTTACCTGCCATGGTTACAGTGGTCAATCCTGAATTAGAGATTGCTCACCTTAATGAACGTGGACATATCAAAATGACCGTTTATGCTGCAACCGGAAGAGGTTATCTCACTGGCGAAGCCAATAAGATTGAACGTAAGATCAATCAAATTGGCGTCATCCCAACCGATAGCAACTATAGCCCTGTTGTCAAAGTCGCGTATGCGGTTGAACCAACTCGTGTTGAACACGATAGCAAATTCGATAAGTTAACGCTTGAAGTTACCACCAATGGCTCAATTAAGCCTTATGAAGCGGTGGCGATGGCGTCGCAACTTCTCGTCGCTCACTTCAATGAATTCACGAAACTTGATGAAGTCGTCAAGAATTACAAACTCGTGAAAGAAGAAGTTCATAGCGAAGAGAATAAATACCAGGATATGATGATCGAAGAACTCGATCTCTCTGTCCGTAGCAACAACTGCTTAAAGCGCGCTGGTATCAGCACCGTCATGGAACTCACCCAAAAGAGTGAAGACGAAATGATGAAAGTCCGCAACTTAGGCAAGAAGTCGCTTAAAGAAGTGAAAGAGAAGCTCGCCTCGATTGGGCTTCACTTCCGCGATAGCGTAGGAGAATAATAATGGCAGCACAAGGTAGAAAGAACGTGCATGGCAAAACTGGCGTTCGCTTCAAAGCGGCTTATACCCCTTCGAAGAATAAAGCCATGCTTAGAGATGTCGTGAGCGCATTAATCGTTCATGGCGAAGTCAAAGTCACTAGCGGAGTCACTTCTGATCTCATCTCTTTAGCGGACAAAATGGTTACTCTTGGCAAAAAAGGTGACCTTGCCGCGCGTAGAGAAGCAGCAAAAGTCCTTCGTAATGGCATTTGCGATGAAAAAGGAGTGAATGCTCTTAGCAAACTCTTCTCTGAAATCGCTCCAAAATACAAAGACCGCAACGGCGGTTACACCCAAGTTTATAAGCTTGGACGTCGTAAAGGCGATAACGCCGAAGTCGAACTCATCCGTTTTGTTGACTAATAAATGATGCTCTCTTTTTAGGGAGCATCTTTTGATTTTAATTAAATTTAACTATGGTAAAATACCAAAGTTAGGAGGATTTCATAATGATTTTAGAAGGTTTACCCGTCGGCGCTTTAGTTGGGATTATCATTGCCGTTATCGCGATTATCATTGTCATCATAATCGTTTCTTGGTGGATTTCCACAGCGAACCGTCTTCGCCGCTATCAAATCAAAATTGATGAAGCAAGTAGCGGAATCGATGTTGCCTTAACCAAGCGTTTCGATCTTCTCACAAAGACTGTTGCGACTGTTAAAGGATATGCGAAACACGAAAGCGAAACTTTAGCGAAAGTGACGGAAATGCGTCGCCCTGCAAGTAACGCGTCCATGAAAGAGAAGAGCCAATTCTCGGAGCAAGTTTCCAAAGCTTTTGATAGCATTAACGTTGTCGCCGAAGCTTATCCACAACTTCAAGCAAACGCGAACTTCCTTGGTTTACAAAATCAAATCGCCGAAGTGGAAGAGCAACTTCAAGCTTCTCGCCGCGTCTACAATAGCAACGTGAGCACATTCAACCAAGACATCGTTGTTTGGCCAACCAGCATCATCGCTCGTCATTACCATTTCGAAAAACGTGATTTCTTCGAAGCAGAAGAAGCAAAACGTCAAGACGTTAAAATCGAATTCTAATCGACAAACGATTTTAGGCCTCTTCGGAGGCCTTTTTTAGGAAAAGGAGTTATCTATGTCCGAATTAAATAAAGCCTATCAAGAATTAGAAGCCATTCGCTCTAAAAAATTTAAGACGAGCCTATTTTTGTTTATTCTTGGACCAATCCTATTAATCACTGGCTTAATCCTCTTTTTTATTGCTTCTGATACTTTTGAAGATTCCGCCCTTTTTGTTATCGCTATCTTCCTATTCCTAACCGGGTTTGTTCTTTTTGCCATCGGCTTAGGGGTTAAAGCGAGCTTTAGTAAACAAGCCCGCAATAACATGGAAAAAATCATCTGTGACCATTTATTCCCGGGCGCAACTTATTCTCACGATGAGGGATTTGAGCTTTCTTTTTTGCTTAGCCCTGGATTTTTTGCTTCGCCAGATCGTTATTATGGTTCCGAATATATGAAAGGGACGTATAAAGGAATTCCTTTTCAAAAAGCGATGTATGATCTTCAAAAAAGACAAACGCATACCGATTCTAAAGGAAACACGATTGTCACTTATGATACTTACGCGAAAGGAACGATGTATTATTTTGAATTCTCTCGTCATTTCAAAGAGACGGTCAAAATCATTGAAAAGCAGGGAATTTTGTCCTTTGGAAGCACGAAAGGCGGCTTAAAACAAGTCGAGACGGAATTTATCCAATTCAATAAAAAATTCCGTATTCTATGCAGCAATGAGACAACCGTTTTCTATTTATTGACCCCTCAGATTCAAGAAGAAGTTATGAATCTTGAGAAAAAATACAAAGGCTCTTTTTTCATGGCCTTTATGGATAATGCGTTATTTGTTGCGATTAATGATAGTGGGGCAACCGTTTCGATTCCTTTCAGTAAGCCAATTAGCGAAGAAACCATGCGCCCGGTTGTGGATTTCTATGGCACACCTGCCACAATCATCGATTCCTTAAAGCTCGATGGCAATAAATACAAAGCTGATGCACTCACTTCGACAAACAATGGAAATTGATGAACTTCATAAATGCGTTGGCGAGATTCTAATGTACTGCCAATGCATTGAGCACGATATTCGTTCGATCTACGCTTTTATGGCTGATGGCGGTTTTGAGAAGAATATGATTAAAATGGATGAAGAAAGGTGGACGTTAGGATCTACGCTTCACGCTTTAAAAGAATACGATCAAAGCTTTGAAGACCCTTTCTTTAGCGAAGATGATTATCTTTTGCTTAATACGATTACCCGCAAAAGAAATTATTATGCGCATAATGTTTATCTAAGATTCTCTTATTTAAGCGATGAGACGGATTTCGAGAATGTTTTCGGAAGCGTTTGCAAGGAAGCAAAGGAAGATGCTGCTTTGCTATCAGATTTGTATGAACGTGTCGAAAATGCCCGTATTCGTTATTTAAAAGACGATCCTTTAGCGAAATATTAATTTTGAGGAAACTTACTATGGTTAAGATTATTGTAAAAGACTATGGAACATTGACGTTGAAAATGGATTATGAAGCGGCAAAAAACACAGCTGCAAATTTTGTAGAGCTTGCGCGTAGTGGCTTCTATGACGGATTAATTTTTCACCGGATTATCAAAGGGTTTATGATCCAAGGTGGAGGGTATGAGCTTAGCGGAAAAGAAAAAGATACCGGCTACTCAATCCATGGTGATTTTGAAAGCAATGGAACGAAAAACGAACTAAAACATACGCGTGGCGTTATTTCAATGGCACGCACCATGGATAAAGATAGCGCTTCAAGCCAATTCTTTATCATGCATAAAGACGCGCCGCATCTTGATGGCGAATACGCCGCTTTTGGAATGCTAATCGAGGGGTTTGATACTCTTGATAAGATTGCGAAAGTCAGGGTGGACCATTATTTAAATAAGCCATATGATCCTGTCATTATTGAAAAAGTTGAAGTCATTGATGAACCTCATTACGAAGTGACTAAGATTTATTAAATGATAAAATTAATCTCCTTTTTGCGGTGATTTTGCTACTAACGCTTATCTATTTTCTTTGGCGAAGAAAAAAGTGACATTCTTTTTACCGGATATAGCACCTAGAAAAGCGAAAAATGATTATAATAGCGGAGTGAAAAAAGTACTGATTTTTGATTTAGATGGAACGCTTCTAGACACGATTACCGATATTCGGGCAGCGATTAATGACTCTTTAGTCGCTACAGGTATCCCGTATCATTATTCTAAAAGCGAATGCCGTTCTTTAGTTGGCGATGGGGCTGAAACTTTAATTCATCGTGCACTTCAAGAATATGATAGCCCCATTAATTTTTCGCGATTAAAAAGCGAATACATGCCGCGTTATAAAGAATATCAAGGCCGTCACACGAAACCATTCAATGGGATTGTCCCCACTTTAAAATACTTAAAAAACAAAGGGCTCATTTTGTGCGTTTGCACCAATAAACCAGATGAACTCGCGCATATTATCTTGGCGAAATTCTTCGGAGAAGATTTCTTTGATGCGATATACGGGATTAAAGAAGGGGAGAAGCCAAAGCCTGACCCACACAATGTTTTCGCGATGATGTCTCGTTTTGCATCGAGTGAAAATGACACCCTTTTTATTGGGGATTCCCTCCCTGATTTATTAACCGCGAATAACGCTCATTTGCCATTAGGGTTATGCACATGGGGCTATGGATTTTATAAACCTAACTTACTAAAAGAAGCCGCTTATGTTTTTAATAAGCCGAAGGATTTAGCGAAACTAGGGATCGAATTATGACACGAAAGCTCTTTGTCTTTGATATTGATTCCACTCTTCTTCCGGCTGGCTATTCTTCTATTCCCGTTTCAACGGTTAGCGCTATAAATACCTTGCTTCAAGAAGGGCACGTGGTTGCGATTAATTCTGGTCGTCCATATGGAGGCATAAAACGTTTCTTAGACGCATTTTGCGGAGGGGAAAAATTCGCAATTGCCGCTAACGGGGCTGCTTTATATGATGAAAATGGAAAAGTCATTGAAGAAGAGACGATGCCATTATCGATATTAGAGTACTTCAAGAACCGTTTCTTAAAGAAAGGAAGAGACGTCTACGCTTATTCGACTACCAATTCTCTTTACTTATATGGACCGACATTATCTAGTTGGGCGAAATGGGAAATCGACGCAAATGCCATGTCAAATTACGTAGATTTGAATCTAACTAAGCTTCATAGCGGCACAAAAATACTCAAGGTTATGGTATGCGGGCCTAAAGAATGGATTCCTATTGTCCCCTTTTCAAAGGAAGAGCGGGAGCAATATCATATCGTCATTACCGGTAGCGAGTACTTAGAGATTCTGCCTCATCACGTTGATAAAGCAGAGCCAATTCATTCTCTTTGCAAGCTCTTAAATATTGATGAAAATAATGTTTATTGCTTCGGAGATTCTGGCAATGACATCGGAATGCTAAAAGCCTACCACGGCATTGCGATGGGGGAAGGGACATTAGAAGCGAAAAACGCCGCCGAATTTTTGACAAAACCATCTTATGAAGAAGGCATTCCCTTTGCCTTAAAAGAAATTTTAAAAGTGATTTAATGGAGGACTCCTATGAAGGAAGTTAAATTATTTAATTCGCTAGGAAACAAAATTGAGACTTTTGTTCCTTTAGTGCCCAATAAGGTCAGCATGTATTTCTGCGGACCAACCGTCTATAACGATCCTCACGTTGGCAATTTTAGGCCTGTTATTGTTAGTGACGTTCTTCGCCGCTTATTTATGCATTTAGGCTATAAAGTCACTTTCGTAAGCAATTACACGGATGTCGATGACAAAATCATCAAACGTGCGAAAGAGCTTGGAATTACGGAAAAAGAGCTTACGGAATCCGTCATCAAAGAATATCGTTCTTTGGTTAGTGCAGTGGGCTCATTGCAGCCTGATGTTACTCCTAAGCCAACCGTTTATATGCCAGAGATTATTTCTTATGTGGAAGATTTAGTCAAAAGCGGTGCCGCTTATGAAAAAGATGGTGATGTTTATTTGCGCGTTAAGAACATTCCTGATTATGGCGAATTAAGCGGTAATAACATTGAAGATCTAGAAAGCGGTGCAAGAATCGACGTCAACGATAAAAAAGAGGACCCTCTTGATTTTGCACTTTGGAAAAAGACCACTGAAGGAATTAAATGGGCTTCGCCATGGGGCGAAGGAAGACCTGGCTGGCATACCGAATGCTGCGTCATGATTAATTCCATCTTTAAAGACCAAAACGGCTATATCGATATCCATGGCGGCGGCTTTGATTTGAAGTTCCCTCATCACGAAAACGAAATGGCGCAAGCAAAGGCACATAATGGGAACAAACTTGCCCGTTACTGGATTCATAATGGCTTCATCAATATGAATAATCAAAAGATGAGCAAATCGCTTGGCAATGTTGTTCTTATGAAAGACGTTAATAAGCAATATGGCGGAATCCCCTTCCGCCTTATGATTTTAGCTGCCCATTACCGTGCGCCTGCTTCTTTTAGCGAAGAAACAATGAAAGAAGCCACCAAAAAATACAATCAATTAACTTCGAGCGTCCGTCGCGCTGCGATAACCTTGCAAATCCTTGGTAAAGATGTACAAAACCCTGCTATTTTTACTGATTCCGATTCGAAAGTCATCGACGCTCTTTGCGATGATTTGAACACACCAAACGCTTTAAGTGCCCTTTATGAGGAAAATAAAGCCCTCAATATTGAACTCAATAAGAAGCCAGTTAACGCTGATGCACTTTATGATGCGTTTAAGCGAGTCTATTCCGATATGGATGTTTTAGGGCTTCCTGCCCCTTGCCCTTTATTGACTGAGGAAGATAAGTCACTATTTGCCGCCTATGAAGAAGCGAAAGCGAAAAAAGATTTCCCTAAGTCGGATGAAATTCGTTCCAAACTCATCGACCGTCATTTGTTCTAATCTTTACAATCTTTTTTTGAATCATCGTAACCTTTATTTAAAATTTCGCATAGTAGCTAATATTTATTTCTTAAAGTGAGCTGTCTCTTATTATAAATTGAGGTCGATTTATACGAATTTCTAATTAGGATTAACGCAAAAGAATCTCGAAAAGGAGTAACCAATGAGTACCATTATCTATGGCAAGAACGCAATTGCGTCTTCCTTGTCCAATCACAAAGTCGAAACTCTCTATGTGAGTACTCGCTTAAAGACCGACCGTTTTACGCTTAAGCTACCTCTTAATGGCATTAACGTAAAATACGTAGCGGATGGTGAACTCTCGCATTTAGCAAAGACTGACCGCCATCAAGGATTTGTCGCTCTTGTGAAGGATTATGAAACGGTATCCTTAGAAGAACTGATTCAAAATGCAAAGAGCGAAGAGTATCCTCTTCTAGCGATGCTTGATGGCATTGAGGATCCCCATAACCTTGGTGCGATACTTCGTTCCGCCGATGCCTTCGGCGTGAAAGGAATCATCATGAAAAGCCATGGCGAAGTTTCGCTCAACGGAACGGTTGCAAAAGTATCTACTGGAGCAATTGATTTTGTGAAGGTCTCTGTTGTGACGAACTTATCTAACGCCATCGAAACGTTAAAAAAGAATGGTTATTGGATTGTTTCTAGCGATGGAGAAGCGACAACTCTTTACGATTCCATTGATTACAAATGCCCGATTTGCGTGGTTATTGGTAGTGAAGGGTTCGGTATTAGCCGCCTTGTCCTTAAAAATAGCGACTTCGTGGTCAAAATACCGATGTATGGACATGTGAATAGTCTCAATGCGAGCGTTGCTGCTTCAACCTTCTTTGCGATGATTGATCATCTCCGCCGACATTAGCGAACTTGCCTCCAAAAGGAGAGGCCAATGGCAAATTACAATCTAGCAAGCGATGAAGAATTGCTCTTTTTGTCGCGTTCAGGAGACGAAAAAGCACAAGAGCAACTCGACATGAGATATTGCAAGAATCATAAGCGATTTGTATATCTAGTTGCACCAGATTTAGTTCGTTTTCATTCGATCTGCGATTTAAGCGCGATTGCTTTTCAATGCTACCTCCGTTGCTTAAACCGTTACCAATTTGGTAGCTCCTACTTTCGGAATTACTACGAAACGTGTTTACGAAATGATTTCTCGCGTGTTCGGAAAGACGTTTATGAAGAAAGGAAAGGCGTTTTGATGTCGCTTGACGAAACACGCAGCGTTGACGAACTTACTTATCACGATGTCATTCCTTCTTCATGCGTCTATGACAATCCGCAAAAATATGTCGATTATTTTGAAGAGGTGCTTTCCTTAAATTTAGCGCCTAGTTGCATCGATTCGGAGGTGCTTTTAGTTGCTAGGCTACGTTTAGAAGGGATGCCGTTTAAAGAGATAGCGACCACACTTAATCTTTCCGTGCGGAAAGTGTATTACCGTTATCGAATCTACGAAGAAGAAGTGAAAAAACTGCTGAAGAAACAAGGCTACGCTCAAGCCTAAAACGAAGTAAGACGCAATGCTAGTTTCAAGATTTGCTAAAATTCACCCTTCTATTAGAGAAGAATTCTAATTCTTCTTGCAAAGCACCCTCTCCTTGACTAAGATATTGACGCTGAGATTTAGGATAACTTATGGGTAGGGAAAAAGTTTTTTTGGTTTGTAGCGAATGTCTCTCGAGAAATTACTCAATTCCGAAAAGAGAGAACCGAACTGAGCGCCTAGAGCTCATGAAGTATTGCCCACATTGTGGAAAGCACACGCTCCACAAAGAAAGCAAATAATTGAGGAGGGAAATTATGACTCCAGTGAAGTACATGAAAGAAGTCGTCAAGGAAGGCAAGCGCGTTCGTTGGCCAAAGCGTGAACAACTATGGCCCGCTGTTGCGGTTGTCATTTGCATCTCTATTTTTGTCGCTCTTTTCTTAGCGCTTGAAGATTTAACTGCTGCAAGCATTATCTCCCAACTTAAGAACGCATTCGGAGGAAAATAAACATGCCAGCACAATTAGGCGAAAAGCAGTGGTATATCGTTACCACTTATTCCATGCATGAATCAAAAACCGCTGATAACCTTAAGAAACGTATTGTTTCTATGAACATGCAGGATCAAATTCTTCGTGTTTTGGTTGCCGAACAAGAAGTACCAGTCTTAAAAGATGGCCTTCCAACCGGGAAAACCAAAACCATTAACCTTTATCCAGGCTATATCTTCGTTGAAATGATCATGACCGACCAATCTTGGTATATCGTTCGTAATACTCCAGGTGTCACTGGTATCGCTGGTTCTAGCGGTGGTGGACAAAAGCCAACCCCAGTTACTCGTGAAGAGATTGAACCAGTTCTCAAGAGAATGGGCATGATCGATAGTTCGATGTATGACCGTTATAACATTGGCGATAAAGTCAAAGTTATCCACGGACCGCTTGAAGGAACGGAAGGCACGATTATCTCCATCGATAAAGATACTGGCGCTTGCCGCGTTGATACGGTGTTCTTCGGAAGAAGTACCCCAGTTGATGTCGACTTCTCCGAAATCGAAAGAGTCTAATTCACATTTTCAAATCCTCCGCTTGAAACACGGGGGATTTTTTCTTCACTAAGAACTAGCGAAAACTGTGAAAAACGATGGGGATGGCCGAAATTGCCATCCCCATTAGATTTCGCAGATCCTTTCTTTTTTTGCTGGCTAAAAATAGCTACAAAAACTTTTATGAACGAATATTCATATTTATGTTGATTTATGAATCGATATTCATATAATAAGTTCGTAAAATATGAAAGGAGATTCATATTTATGCCAAAAATGCCAGATGACAAAACATTAGACAAGATGGAATCGCTACTGAATATCGCTAGTGACTTCACTCGCCTAAAAATTCTTTATTCGATAAGTGATGGCGAAAAAAACGTAAGTGAGATTATTAAGGAAAGCGGTGCTTCTCAGTCCTTAATCTCTCATCAGCTTCACGTTTTAAAGAAAGCAAATCTGGTGTCCACCCATAAAGAGGGGACCAAAGTTTATTATCGTCTCAGCGACGAGCATGTTACGAAGCTATTAGAAGTCGTACATGAACACGTTTTGGAGGAATAGTTATGCCTTGCGCTTGCCATGAACATCATCATGAATGCCATGATGAAAAAGAAGAAAATCAATCGATATTTAATAAAGAATTTTGGATTAAAATCGTCCGTTTATCATTGTCTTTGGTTCTCATGCTTTTGGGTTTCTTTATTTTTAATGAAGAAAACTATGGGCTCTGGGTCAATTTTGGCGTCATGCTAGCCTCCTTTTTGATTGTTGGCTATGACGTATTATTAGAAGCAGTAGAAGGCATTGTGAAGGAAAAGAATCCTTTTAGCGAAGAATTCCTAATGACGATAGCGACGATTGGCGCTTTCTCTCTCCGCTTCTTTGGAAAAGAGCACAACGAGTTCTTCGAAGCCGTCATGGTTATGTTTCTCTTCCAAGTCGGTGAACTATTTGAAGATATCGCGACCTCTAGAAGTCATAAGGCTATTACTGATGCAGTGGGACTACGCGCAAAAATCGCCCATAAGAAAGAAGGAGAAGCGATTATTGACGTTGATCCTCAATCTCTATCCGTTAACGATTCGATTCTTGTGAAAGTCGGCGAAATTATTCCAGCGGATGGAATGATTATTGAAGGGGAAGGATTTGTCGATATGTCCTCTCTTACTGGTGAACCAGTGCCAGTGAAAAAGAGCGTGGGGCAAGAAGTCGCTAGTGGAACGATTCTTCGTTCTGGCTCTTTGCTGGTTCGTGTTCTCAAAGAATACGAAGATAGCACGGTCCGCAAAATTATTAAGCTCATGGAAGAAGGCGCGGAAAGTAAATCAAAAGCGACGAGATTCGTTGATAAATTCGCTAAAATTTATACGCCCGTTGTTGTCGCTTTAGCCGTAACTGTCGCGGTAGTTCCGCCTTTGTTTTTGGGAATCAGTGACTATGTTACGTGGGAAACTTGGATTTATCGAGCCCTTAGCTTCTTAGTTATTTCTTGTCCTTGCGCGATTGTTATTTCTGTGCCTCTTGCTTATTTTGCTGGTATTGGCTTAGCCTCGAAAAACGGAATTATTGTCAAAGGAGCAGGGGTATTTGATCAGCTCGAATCCTTAAAAACTGTCGTTTCCGATAAAACTGGGACTTTGACTTATGGCGTTTTTAAAATCACCAAAGTCGCTCCTTACGAGGTGAGTGAAGACGAATTATTGACGTATCTAAAAGCTGCTGAAAGCCGTTCTTCTCATCCGCTTGCCAGTGCGATTATTGCAGGCTCAAATATCTCAGAAATCGCTGCAAAAGTTACTTCTTTTGACGAAATTGCTGGCAAAGGAACCAAAGCAGTTTACGAAGGCAAGACAATTTTGGCGGGAAATGCCACGCTTTTAAAAGAAGCAGGAATTGAATTTAGCCCTGCTAACGATATTGGTTCGATTGTTTATGTCGCTTTAGACCAAAACTACATTGGTTATGTTGTGTGTTCGGATGTTACGCGTAAAGAAGCGCGTTCCATGATTAGCGGACTACATAAATTTGGCATTTCTACTTGCATGCTGACCGGTGATAAAGAAGCCAATGCTGAGTTAGTTTCCAAAGAACTTGGAATCGAAGAGCATCATAGTGAACTGCTTCCAAGTCAAAAGACGGGGATTTTGCAGAGTAAATTAACAAAAGACGGCAAAACTGTCGCGTTTATTGGGGATGGAATTAACGACGCCCCATCCATCTCGATGGCGGATGTCGGAGTAGCGATGGGCGGGATTGGAAGTGACCTTGCGATTGAAACTGCGGATGTCGTAATTATGAATGACGATCCTAGTAAGCTAGTCACCGCTTTAAAGATTTCACGTAAAACGCGTGGACAGGTTTTGTTCAATATCATTTTCTCGATTTTAGTGAAAGTGACCATCATGGTTCTTGCCTTGGTGCTTCCGAACATGCCGTTACTTATCGCCGTGCTCGCTGATACGGGATTAACGATGCTTCTTGTCTTGCTTACTGTGACCCTTTTATACCGCAAGATTCGTTAAATTTTATTCTCTAATCAACTTGGCCCTTGGTTTTCCAGGGGCTTTTTCGCTCTTTCTATAAGAAAGGAGTTGTTTTTCCCTCTTCTAGAGCGTATGATTTTCTCCGTGCGCCGATTACGTGCGCATATATTACGCGTGGAAGGGGAAGGCGAAATCCTCGAACCACTGCCAACAATTCTCAAAAAAGGAGGAGAACTATGGCTAAAAAAATCGTCAAAGTCCTCAAGATGGAACTCCCTGGTGGAGAAGCCCATCCAGGACCAAAGCTTGCTTCTGCAGGCGTTCAAATGGCCAAATTCTGCACCGAATTCAATGCGAAAACCTCGGACAGAAAAGGCGAAGTCGTTCCGGTCATCATTACGGCTTACGAAGACAAATCCTATGCCTTCGAAATCAAGACCAGCCCAGTGAGTGGCTTATTACTCAAAGCAGCGGGCATTCAAAAAGGCTCGGGTAACCCAAAGAAAATCGTTGGGCATATCTCTGATGCTGATTTGACCAAAATCGCTGAATACAAGATGCCAGACCTCAACGCGAATGACGTTGATGCTGCAAAGAAAATCGTCGCTGGAAGCGCCCGTCAAATGGGTATCGCCATCGACAAATAATGGAGGACCGCTAAATTATGAAACTTGGAAAGAAATATGTTGCGGCCTCTAAACTCGTCGAGAAGGATCATCTCTATACGCTCGATGAAGCCGCGAAATTACTCAAACAAACCTCGACCACGAAGTTTGATAGCACCATTGATGTGAGCTTCGCCCTCAACGTCAATCCAACGATGGCTGATCAACTTATCCGTGGCACGATCGTTCTTCCTCATGGAAACGGCAAGAGCAAAAAGGTTCTTGCTGTTACCAACATGAAACAAGAAGAAGCCAAAGCTGCTGGCGCTGAATTCGTCGGCGGTAAAGAAATGCTCGAAAAGATCCAACGCGAAAACTGGTTCGGATTCGATGTCATCGTTGCGACCCCAGATATGATGGGTGAGCTTGGTAAGATGGGACGTCTTCTTGGTCCTAAAGGCTTAATGCCAAACCCAAAGACTGGCACTGTGAGCATGGACATTGGACAAGCCATCACCGAAATCAAGAAAGGTAAGATCGCTTATCGTGTTGATAAAGATGGCAACCTCAATATCTCTCTTGCCCGCGTGAGCTTCTCCGACCAAGACATCGTCGATAACCTCAAAGCGATTTGCGATATGATCGTGAAGAGCCGTCCAGCATCCGTTAAGGGTGTCTATATCAAAAATGCCGTTGTCCACACCACGATGGGCCCTGGCATGAAGATTACGTTCGAAGGCCGTAACTAATCGCCTTCCATAAAAATTGGTGAATTGCTTCGTATACCTAAGATAGCAACGGGCAAGTGCCTTAATAATTCACGTTGCTGAGGTGAAATTCACAACATAACTCGCTAGTTATACAGAGCATCACATAGTCGATAAAGAAAGGAGGAACCTAGCATGAACAAGGAAGTTCTAGCCGCGAAAAAAGCTACTGTTTCCGAAATTGAAAACAGTTTATCCAACTGCGGTTCTCTCACGATTGTCTCCTATCATGGACTTACCGTCGCTGAGATCACCGAACTCCGTCACAAACTCGCTGAAAAAGGCGCAACGCTTAGTGTTTACAAAAACACGCTCGTCGCTCGTGCCCTTAAAGATGAGCAAAAGAACGGACTCGATGAATACCTCGAAGGACCAAATGCATTCGTTTTCTCAAAAGAGATTTCTGATGGTCCAGCAGTTCTCCGCAAATTCGCCCGTGAACACGAAGAACTCGTGATCAAAGGCGGATATGTCGAAGGTAAAGCTTATGACGGAGCCGGTATGGTTGCCATCGCTAAGATGCCAAACAAAGAAGGCTTATTGTCAATGTTCTGCCAAGTCCTAAACGCCCCAATTTCTGGGTTTGCGCGTACCATCCAAGCTCTCGCCGACAAAGGTGGAGCTACCGCAGGAGCCAACGAAGCTGCTGCTCAATAGCCAAATAGGAGGATAAAACCATGGCTGAAAAGTTAACTACTGAACAAATCCTCGACACCCTCAAACAAATGAGCGTTGTCGAACTCAATGACCTTGTCAAAGCCGTCGAAACCGAATTCGGTGTCACCGCGGCTGTTGCAGTCGCTGCCGCTCCAGCGGAAGAAGAAGGACCAGCCAAGAAGGGCCCAAGCGAAGTCTCGCTCTTCCTCAAAGGTCTTGGAACCGCCGGCAAAGTCGCTGTCATCAAAGTTGTCCAAACCATCACTGGTCTCGGACTTATGGATGCCAAGAAACTCGTTGATGCCGCTCCAGTCGCCATCAAAGAAAAGATTTCCCCAGCCGAAGCTGAGAGCTACAAGACTCAACTCACCGAAACTGGTGCTGAAGTCGAAATCAAATAAGTTTCATCTCTCATTTGATTTTTGCCCCTCCCTTACTCTCATCGCAGTAGGGGAGGGGGTTTCCCGTAAATAAGAGGTTATTCTATGCCCCAATATTTCTCCTCAATTGCTCCTAAGGAAGTGAAATACTATCCCTATGAAGCGGACATATTGGGCCACAAATTCACCCTTTATGGAACTAGCGGAACCTTCTCCAAAGAGCATTTGGACGATGGCACGAAGTATTTGCTTGAAACCATCTTCCAAATGGATCTTGGAACTAGGATTCTCGACATGGGATGCGGAACAGGCCCAATCGGACTAATTCTGGCCGCATCTGACCCTTCTCGTCATGTCGTTATGGCTGATGTGAACGATAGGGCTCTCGCTCTTGCCTATGAAAACGCCAAAACGCTTGGCGTGCTCTCGCAAGTCGACATTGTTCATAGCGATGTTTACCTCAACGTTAACTCCACCTTCTCTTCCATCATCTCTAATCCGCCGATTCGAGCTGGTAAAAAAGTCACCTATGCGATTTATGACGGTGCGATATCTCATCTTGATAAAGATGGCTCGCTCTATATCGTCATACGCCGCCAACAAGGTGCTGAATCCGTTCGCACGCATCTACTTACTTTATTTAAAAGAGTAGAAGTGCTTCGTCGTAAAAAGGGATTTTGGATTCTATTAGCAACCAACAAGGAGTAAATAATGACCAAAGATAATAAAATGGCCGATGGCTTTGAAAACTATGCGCGTCTAGGAAATGACCGCATCAATTTCTCCAAAATCAGTGGATCGCTTCCTCTCCCTTACCTCGTCGAGATTCAAACCGAATCATTTAAATGGTTCCTTGAAAAAGGGCTCGACGAAGTCATGAAGGAAGTTTTCCCGATTTATAATTACGCTGGAAATGTTTCCATCGATTACGTTTCTAGCCATTTTGAGAAACCAGAATATGGTCCTCTCGATTGCAAAGAGGGCGACCTCACTTATTCAAGCAAGCTTAAGGTTTCCCTTCGCTTAAACGATCACACGACTGGTGAAATCAAAGAAGACAACGAAGTTTTCATGGGCGATGTTCCTATGATGACGGACAATGGCACCTTTGTCGTGAACGGCGCGGAACGTGTTATCGTTAGCCAGATCGTTCGCTCTCCTGGCGCTTATTTCCAGGATACGGTCGATCCTTCCCAAACCCATTTCTATAATGGCGAAATCATTCCTACACGTGGCACTTGGCTTCAATTTGAAAGCGATGCGAAAGGCATTATGTGGGTCCGTATCGACCGTCAACGCAAAATGCCAGCGACGATCCTTTTCAAAGCGTTAGGATTCGATAGCGAGAAAAAGATCACGGAGCTTTTTGGCGATAGCGATGCGATGAAGCTTACTCTTGCTAAAGACAGCGCGATTAAGACCGAAAATGACGCTCTTATCGATATTTTCCGTAAATTAAAACCAGGTGAACCAATCACGCAAAACGGCGTTATTGAATTCTTGGTCCAAAAATTCTTCGATGAAAAACGCTACGACCTTGGTAGAGCAGGACGCTTTAAGTATGCCCAAAAACTCGGCATCTATAATCGTCTTCCTGGCCGTGTCTTAGCGGAAAATCTCGTTGACGCCAATGGCGAAATCCTTTCCAATGAAGAAACAGGCGAAGCTTTCGTCACCGGCTATAAACTTACCAAGAGCGACGTCGCTTATCTTCGCGATAAAGAAGTATTCGAAAACGGCGCGATGGAAAAGAAGCTCACCGCGAATAGCGCAATCGATACTAATACTAACGTCAACGTCGTCAAAGTTTACGCTTTCGATAAACCAACCGAAAAGGTCGTTTCGATCATCGGCAACGATTTAAATTGTATCCTTCCTCGCGTAACCATTAGCGATATGGTCGCTTGCTTCTCTTATTTCTGCAATATCCAAGACGGAATCGGAGAAACTGACGATATCGATCACCTTGGTAACCGCCGTGTGCGTTGTGTAGGAGAACTTCTTCAAACGCAGTTCCGCATGGGCTTATCCAAGATGGCTAAAACCGTTCAACAGAAGATGTCCATCAGTGATTTGTCTAGCGCAAAGCCACAATCACTTGTCAATATCCGTCCACTTACGAGCTCGATCCGCGAATTCTTTGCTTCTAGCCAATTATCGCAATTCATGGATCAAACCAACCCTCTTGCCGAATTAACCAATAAGCGCCGTATTTCCGCGCTTGGTCCTGGCGGATTAGCGAGAAAACGCGTCTCTATGGAAGTTCGTGACGTCCATTACACTCACTATGGCCGTATTTGCCCAATTGAAACTCCAGAAGGACAAAACATCGGTTTAATCAATAACCTTTGTACTTATGCCCGTATCAATAATTACGGTTTCATCCAAACTCCTTATCGAATCGTTATCCACGAAAATGGCCACGATTACGTTTCCGACAAAGCGGAATATTTAAGCGCGGATGATGAAAGAGGGCAGTTCATCGCAGAAGCCAACATCAAACTTGGCGCTCCAGTTGAAATCACTGTCGATGGCGAAAAGATGCTCGTCAAAGAAATTCTAGAAGACGAAGTCGTTTGCCGTCACGATGACGATAATACCCGTGTTCATAAGTCACGTATTTCTTACGTTGACGTCTCTCCAAAACAAGTCGTTTCGATTGCGACCGCTTGTATTCCATTCCTTGAGAACGATGACTCTCACCGAGCTCTAATGGGTGCGAACATGCAGCGTCAAGCCCTTCCTCTTCTTCGTCCATCCCTTGCTAATGTCGGCACTGGCATGGAAGGAGTCATCGCTCGCGATAGTGGCTTAGCGGTTGTTGCGACGAGTGACGGAGTTGTTACCTACACCGATAGCGCCACTATCGAAGTGAAAGAAGGCAAGAACAAACACGTCTATAAACTTCAAAAATTCGACCGCAGTAACCAAGGCACTTGCATCAATCAAAATCCAATCGTCAAAGTTGGCGATGAAATTAAGAAAGGGCAAGTCATCGCGGATGGTCCAGCCATGAAGAATGGCGAACTCGCCCTTGGACAAAACGTGCTTATCGCCTATATGACTTGGCACGGATATAACTACGAAGACGCGGTTATTTTAAGCGAGAGAATGGTGAAAGATGACACTTACACCTCCATCCATATCGAATCTCACGATATCGAATGCCGCGAAACCAAACTCGGTAACGAAGAGATTACCCGTGATATTCCTAACGTCAGCGACGAAGCGAAGACTTATCTTGACGAAAGAGGGATCATCATTCCTGGTGCCGAAGTTAAGGAGGGGGATATCCTTGTTGGCAAAACCACGCCAAAAGGACAAACCGAACCAACTCCGGAAGAAAAACTTCTTATGGCGATTTTCGCCGAGAAGACAAAAGACGGCAAAGATTCCTCTTTGCGCGTCCCACATGGCGGTGCTGGCATCGTTTTAGGTGTCCGCACCTATAGCCGCAAGAACAAAGATCCTCTTGCCCCAGGCGTCATTGAAAAGGTCCGCGTCTATATCGTTCAAAAGAGGAAGATTTCCGAAGGCGATAAGATGTCTGGACGTCATGGTAATAAAGGTGTTATTTCACGTATTTTACCAGTTGAAGATATGCCATATCTTCCTGATGGAACCCCAGTTGATATTATGCTTAATCCTCAAGGCGTTCCTAGCCGTATGAATATTGGTCAAGTCCTTGAAGTTCATTTAGGTATGGCTTTAAAGAAACTTGGTGGTGTAAAAATTGCAACTCCAGTTTTTGATGGTATTTCTAATGAAGAAATTATGAATATCATGAAAGAAGCAAAATGTCCAAGTGATGGTAAGTATACATTATATGATGGACGTACTGGTGAAAAATTCGATGATCGTATAAATGTTGGTGTTATGTATATGATTAAACTTGTCCACATGGTCGATGATAAATTACACGCTAGAGCTACTGGTCCATATTCAATGGTCACTCAACAACCTTTAGGTGGTAAAGCTCAAAATGGTGGTCAAAGATTTGGTGAAATGGAAGTTTGGGCACTTGAAGCCTATGGTGCTGCTTATACTTTACAAGAAATGTTGACAATTAAATCCGATGATCGTGTAGGTAGACGTAGAACTTATGAAGCTATTATCAATAATAAACCATTATCAAAACCTTCTATTCCAGAAGCTTTCAAAGTTTTAACAAAAGAACTTATGGCTTTATCTATGGATGTCGAACTTCGTGATAAAGAAGGAAAAATTATTGATATGGATGTTTTAGCAAGACAAACACAAAAAGAAGAACAAAAATCTATGAGAAATATTCGTAATCTTGGTGAAGAACATAACCATAACGATGAATCTAGCGATGATACTATAGATGATGAAAGTGTTGTCGATGAAATGCTTAACTAATATAGGAGGTATAAACTATGTTTGATGTTAATGATTTAAGTAGTATTAAGGTAGGTCTTGCCTCCCCTGAGAAAATAAGAGAGTGGTCTCATGGCGAAGTTACTAAACCAGAGACTATTAATTACCGTTCACAAAAACCTGAAATGGACGGATTATTTTGTGAGAGAATTTTTGGTCCTAGCAAGGATTATGAATGCCATTGTGGTAAATATAAGAAAATTAGATATGCTGGCGTAGTTTGTGAAAAGTGCGGTGTTGAAGTTATTTCTAAAGAAGTAAGAAGAGAAAGAATGGGCCACATTGAACTTGCTACACCATGTTCACACATTTGGTATTTAAAAGGTATTCCTTCAAGAATGGGTTTAGTTTTAGATGTTTCTCCTAAAAATCTTGAAGAAGTTATTTATTTTAGTGCTCACATTTGCTTAAATCCTGGTACTAGTAAAATTTTAAAATATAAAGAATTTATTGATGATGCTATTGGTAAACAATTATTTAATAGTGTTATTAAAGAAATTGCACAAACTTTAGAAGATGGAACATATGATAAAGAAGCTGCAAATAGTTTAATTGAAAGACTTGAAAATCCTCATGAAGGTTTTGATTTCTTTGGATGTGCTAGATTTATTACTAAGCATACAGGCGCTGAATTTGGTGAAGGTGCTGAAGCTATTAAAAGGCTTTTAAAAGAGGTTGATTTAGAAAAAGAATTTGACACGGTATCTCATGAAATTAAGGGCGCTCAAGGTCAAAAATTAACAAAATTAACAAAACGTTTGGAAGTTCTTGACGCATTTATTAAATCAAAAAATAAACCTGAATGGATGATTCTTGATGCACTTCCTGTAATACCTCCAGATCTTAGACCAATGCTTCAACTTGATGGTGGACGTTTTGCTACATCTGATTTAAACGATTTGTATAGACGTATTATTACTCGTAATAATCGTTTGAAAAAACTTATCGATATGAATGCACCTTATGTCATTTTGATGAATGAAAAGAGAATGCTCCAAGAAGCAGTTGATGCTTTAATTGATAATGGTAGAAGAAATGGAAAACCTGTCGTTGGGCCTAATAATCGTCCATTAAAATCATTAAGTGGTGCTTTAAAAGGGAAACAAGGTAGATTTAGACAAAATTTATTAGGTAAACGTGTTGACTATTCAGGACGTAGTGTTATCGCTGTTGGTCCAAGTTTAAAGATGTATCAATGTGGATTACCTCGTGAAATGGCTATTAACTTACTTAGACCATTCATTGCTAGTGTGTTAATTCGTGATGGAATTTGCACTTTACATAAACAAGCAGATCGTAAAATCGATGCTCGTGATGAGGATGTTTTAGATGTTGTTGAAGAGATAATTTCTCAACACCCTGTTTTATTAAATCGTGCTCCAACTTTACATAGATTAGGTATTCAAGCCTTCCAACCAATTTTAGTTGAAGGACGTGCCATTAGATTACATCCATTAGTTTGTACTGGTTTCAATGCTGACTTTGATGGTGACCAAATGGCTGTACACCTTCCATTAGGTAAAGCAGCTCAAGAAGAAGCTCTAGATTTAATGCTTGCTAGTAATAATATTTTAGCTCCTAAAGATGGTAAGCCAATCGTTACACCATCACAAGATATGCTCATTGGTAATTATTATTTAACTCTTGAAGCTACTAAAGATGACTTTGAAAAGAAAGCTCATAAATTTGAAATTGCTGGTGATTTAGAAGAAGCTAATCGTTATAGAGAATTTGCTAAATTAGAAGGTAAAGTATTTAAAGATGTTAATGAATGTATTAAAGCTTATGAAGTTCATGCTATTCATTTACATACAAGAATCGCTCTTCCTGGTAAGTCGTTGAGAAAAGATGGTTTTAGTAAGGAAATGAATGATGGTTATCTTATTACTACTGTTGGTAAAGTAATCTTCAATTTAATATTCCCTAGTGATTTCCCATATTTAAATGAACCAGGGTTAACTAACTTAAAAGGTGATGAAGAAAAGTTCTTTGTTAAAAAAGGAACAAACATCCCTGAATATATTGCTTCTTTACCAGTTGTTCAACCTATTAAAAAGAAAGATATTACAAATATTATTGATGAAGTATTCCATCGTTATGGAACTAGTAAAACTAGTGCTATTCTTGATAAACTTAAGGATCAAGGTTTTAAGTATTCTACAGTTAGTGGTTTAACAATTGCTATTTCTGATATTAGTGTTGTTAGTGATAAAAAAGAAAAAATTAAATTAGGAGATGAAAAGGTTCAAAAAATCGAGGAACTTTATGAAAGAGGCTTCTTAACTGATAATGAACGTCATAAACAAGTTTGTGATGTTTGGACTAAAATTAATGAAATTATCGGCGATGAAGTTAGTGATCAACTTAAGTCTGATTCTCGCAATCCTTTATTTATAATGAGTGATTCTGGTGCTCGTGGTAGTAAGAGTAACTTTACTCAATTAATGGGTATGAGAGGTCTTATGGGTTCAACTAGTGGCGAAACTATTGAGTTACCTGTTAAGTCTTGCTTCCGTGAAGGTCTTAACGTTGCTGAATTCTTTACTGGTACCCATGGTGCTCGTAAAGGTGGTGCAGATACT
>DKCV01000006.1:39593-41669 GCA_002449265.1 Caryophanales bacterium UBA6865
TGGTGCAGATACTGCTTTAAAAACTGCTGACTCAGGATATTTAACTAGACGTTTAGTCGATGTTTCACAAGATGTTATCGTTAGAGAAGAAGATTGCCATAGTGATCATGGTTCTATGGTAAGCGACATTGTTGATACAGCTAAAGGTACTATTATTGTAAATTTATATGATCGTCTTGTTGGAAGATTTGCATGTCATGATGTAATTAATCCTAATACAGGAGAAATTATTGCTAAAGGGAACACATTAATTGATGAAGATACTGCTAAGGCAATTGTTGATTCTGGTATTAAGCAAGTCGAGATTAGAAGTTTATTTGGATGTGAAACTAAAGACGGAGTTTGTGTCCATTGTTATGGTCGAAATCTTGCTACTGGTAAGCTTGTTAAAATCGGTGAAGCTATTGGTATTATGGCTGCTCAATCTATTGGTGAACCTGGTACCCAATTAACAATGAGAACATTCCACTCTGGTGGTGTTGCTGGCGGAGATATTACTCAAGGTCTTCCTAGAGTTCAAGAACTTTTTGAAGCACGTAATCCTAAAGGTGAAGCTACAATTAGTGAAATTAGTGGTAAAGTTACAAATATTGTTGAAGATAATGGTATGTATATTGTAACTATTACTAATGAACTTGAAGAGAAAGAATATAAAACAAATTTCGGTGCGAGACTTAGAGTTAAAAAAGGTGATTTCATTAAAAATGGTGGTAAGATTACTGAGGGTGCTATTTCTCCAAAGAAATTATTAGAGGTTGCTGATGCTAGTAGTGTTCAGCGTTATATAATTAAAGAGGTTCAAAAAGTTTATCGTGCTCAAGGTATCGGAATTAGTGATAAGCATATTGAAGTTATTGTAAGACAAATGTTAAGAAAGGTTGTTATCTTTGATGGTGGTGATACGACCATGATTCCAGGAACAAGAGTTTCTTTAACTGAATTTACAAGACTTAATAAAGAGGCTTTATTATCAGGAAAACGTCCTGCTGTTGCTCAGCCATTAGTCCTTGGTATTACTAAAGCTGCTCTTGAAACTGATAGTTTCTTAAGTGCTGCTAGCTTCCAAGAAACTACCCGTGTATTAACAGATGCCGCTATTAAGGGTAAAGTTGATACATTACATGGTTTAAAGGAAAATGTCATTACTGGTAAATTAATTCCTGCTGGTAGAGGTTTAAATACTTTAGATGAAGAAAAAGCTCTTCTTAATAATTTCAGTGTTAGCGAAAAAATGAAAGAAGTTAAACAACAATATCTTGGTAGTCATGATAAGTTCTATGATGAAGATAATGTTAACGAAAATGATCAAGTTACCATCGAGGAAGAGTTTGTAAATAATAAAGTAGATAATTATTAATTAAAAAATCCTAGAGAGATCTAGGATTTTTTATTAATAAGAATTTAATAACATCAAACTTTTATTGTAAGTTAATTTCATTTTTAAATCATTTTTTTCAATTATTGCTCTATATAAACAAAAAGTAATGTGACTGATGATATTAGTTAAAAGCCAATTGTTAATTTTATTTAATTTAGTAAATAAATTATATTTGTAAATTATTAATTCTTTTAAATAATCTATTTTCATCATATTGATAAAATTTATTAAAAATTGACCATGATTAATAATTATTTCTTTAGTAATTGAAAAGTTAAAAATAATAATTGGACCAATATTAATTTCAAAATTAATTAAATTAAATGTATGTTCTAAAATATCTAAAGCAAAGGCATCTTTTGATGAATAATATTGATAAAACAGATTTCTTTCAATCTGCTGACATTTAAGAATTCTTTTGATATTAAAATAATCTAAGCGATTATTACTAATATAAAAAATAGTAGATTTTAATAAATTATCTTTGAATGTTTTGATCATAGTATCACCTTAATCAGTTTATATTTTAATTATAAACTTAACAAGTCAATGTTTTTTCAATATTTAATTTATTTGATAATATCGTATAAAACACTTTTTAATTTTTGTTTTTATGTTATTTAAAGACTATTTTATTGTTAATTTAAAAATAAAATTTTCAAAAGATAATTTTAAACGTAAATTCTTAAACTAAATTC
>DKCV01000005.1 GCA_002449265.1 Caryophanales bacterium UBA6865
ACATCAATTGAGAACTAACATTATTTTCATGGTTGTTACCATGCTTAAAAAACTTGGTCCTGCTCTGTTTCTCCACTAGTACTTAATTTTTCACGTTCCTTTGTTAGACCACATCATCGAATTGAGAGCCCCGCCAATCTGAAACGTTGCTGAATTCCAACGAAAGCCATCAAAGAGTGGGCGCACAAACAAAACTGTGCGTCTTCAATTAGCACGCTCATAGTCATGGCTCACTTGCAGAAGAATCTAAAAAGAAAAGATCAGCTTTTCAAACAAACCAATCTTTTCTATCCATGCAGCAGTAATCGCCAATTCTGCGTTTGCTAACGAATCGCGCGTGTTACTTATTTGGGGTCGAACGACGATGACCTTTTACTTTAGTACCATCGGATTTCGTGTATCCGTTCACGGGAACGATTTTCTTGTGTTGTATACCTCTCACACTTGAATTTGTTTTCATAATTTGTCACCTCCTTTCTTTATCTAAAAAGCAAATAAATTTGCTCTTGGTAACGTTTGTTGTTTCTCGTTATTCGCTTTCGCAAGTCATACCAATGAACATAGTTGCATATAGAATCATTAAGCTTGTTAAACACCATATCTAATATGCTTGTCAGGTTCGTCCATAAATTCAGAATACCTTGTCAAAATGCAAAACCTACCATTTTCGGCGTAAGAACAACCGGCATCTTTTTCAAATGATCCCATCTTCGCCATTGCCAATCGGCTTACCGCTTTTCAAAAATTTGCTTGGACACTCACCGCTTTTAAACTTTGAGAAATCATCATCGATGATTTCGTATTTTTTGATGAATTTGTAGGTCCCAGCAAGACCTAAAATGTTCATTAGTTCGATGAACTCGAGTGCGTTTGGAGTGCTTTCTCCTTTTTCATATCTTTGGTAGGACCGAAGCGCAATATTCGCCAACGAGGCAACGTCCTTTTGAGTAAGCTTTAATTCCTCCCTCTTTTTAATAATTGGTTCAAGTGAAAATTCAGAAACTCCCGGCCCACTACAAACCTGGACCCATTTGTTTCTAAGTTGACCATTCTCGTCGCTTTCGCTTTTTAGTTCAAATACGCGAGTGTCTGGAGTCACAGCGATTTCAACAGCTACCATGTTGCTGCCTTTATACTCCCATGGGAAAAGTGAGTAATTTTCATCGTCGGAAACAAGCTGAGTAACACTAATAACTTGAGCATTCTCAAGCCAAATCCCAGCCCACTCTTTTACTAATTCGCCACGTTCGTTTAATGGGAAGAATCCGTGGACAGTCAAAACAAGCCGTTTTTCATCAGCTCTATAAGAGACCCACGTCCTATGACGAGCATCTGCCGGAACTATCTTTGGGTTCATCCTTTGTTTTTCTAGTTCGGTATTTAAAGCAAAGTAAAAGTTTTTAGGAAAAACATCCTCATCGTCGTGTGTTTTTAATAAGCTCAATAAAATCGTCCATTGATAGAACATTTCATAAGGCCTTGGATAATTTCCAAAGGAATCCCCTAAGTATTTCATGACTTTTTCTAAAGGAATTTTATAGTCGTATATGACTTTTACCAGTAATCTATAGACTTCCTCTAAATCTAAGCCTTCATAATTAAAAATCTCGTATTTATCGGGGAAAATATCAGTCTTAGAATCATGACTATTCTTAAAAAGTTTACTTCTAGCATAGTCTTCAAAGAGATCAAAGACAGATGGTATACACCCCTTATTATTCAAATCGAAAAAATAGATAACGATTCTTCTTATAAATTCGTCTCTCTTGATTGGACGATAATGTTTAAGAAAAGTAAATTCAACTTCTCCTTTTGCTCTACAATGATTAAAAATCTCAAAGCCTATGGTTTCGTGCGCGTTCAGATATTCGATTATCGCCTCAACGTCAAACAAATTACTATTAATATATTTCCTAACCATGTTTTCTTGTTCGGCCGTTAACGCAGTATTAACATTATTCTCAGACATATAGTCCCCTCCTTGGTTTTCACAATAACGATATAATTACGGTTGTGGCATTGTCAACGTCATTTTTAGTATCATATTGAGTGATTGTTCCTATCTTTAAACAATTTATGCTAAACTTTTTAAAGCTTTTACTTACTATTTTTGGCGTACTTAACGCCACTTTTTAATTACTATTTGCAAAATATGTTTTTGTCTCCCTTATTTAATGAATAAGGGAGACAAAATCATCAAAGACATCTCTTCTCAAATTTCTAAGCAATCATGTGAAATACAAACCAGCACGAAATAGTAGCAAATAATTTTTTGTTAAATTTCCAATCCTCGATGAACTAAATATAACAAATAAGTAAATACGCTTAGGGCTATAAGGCAATTTAACCTAAAAAGTACTTGGCGAAATTTAGTCTATTCGTATGCTCCGTCTATATATAAATAAGGTTAAGACGTCGCTTTGCTAGCAGACACTAAAACATATCTCTCGCAGTCTCTCATATTACATTCATTGCGTATTCCTGTGATATAAATATTTGACCGTTTCCATTAACCTTTAGTATGCTCGTTAACCATAATATTCTTAACCGTGTAAAAAACATGACTATTTGGGAAAATCTGCAAGAAAAGCAACGGCCTCATATGCATTGTTTTTCTTGTAGATTCTTACTTTTATCCTAAATTATAAGTAACTGTTTTTTAAGATTATGAAATCAGGGGGTAATATCATGGTAAGCAAATCAAAAACAGTGCACGAACTAAAAAACGTAAAGCTTGTTTTAGGGAACGGATTTGACTTGCATTGCGGATTAAAAACATCTTATTCAAACTATTTTGAAAGCAACGATTCTAAAAACAAAGTCATCGATGATTGTTTGGTGGCATATGGCATTCGCGCAGACGCAGAAAACTATGTAAGGCAAAATACATATCGGAATGATTTTTGCACAAAGCTCACTAATGAGGGTTGTAACCTATGGGACTTGTATTTTTATCTAGCTTCAGTAGGAGAGGATAGAAAATCTAAAAACTGGGGCTGGTGTGATATCGAATCGGAAATAGAACAATCACTACACGCATTCAGCGTTTCTTCTAGTCAAAAATATATTTGGGATATTGTTTACAAAACAATTAAATTCCAGCGTTTGCCTTTTGACGAAAATTCAATGAGTGATAACTATTACATTTTGGCCGCATTCGCTCTTAGTGAGTGCAATAGAAAGCCCTTCGTTTCTGAGAGTGAATTTTATGTTTTCTTATTAAACGAATTGAAACGATTTGAAAAGAATTTTGGCAAGTACGTAAACAATCAGCGCAATTTGAGTATGCCTAGTAAAGCGAATAAAAGTTTAAGCTCGTTTGCAGCGAATTCTAAAAAAACTATAAATGACTTATGCAACATCAAACGTCTAAAAAGCATTGACACCTTTAATTACGATGCGCCGGTTTTACCAAGAACAAACCAAATAGTAACCATACATAATGTCAACGGTACTATTGAATGGCCAATTTTTGGGATTGATTCCGATATCTTCAAATCATCCGATCCACAATATATTTTTTCAAAAACAAATAGAAGGATGGAGCTGGATATGAGTACTAGTAGAACAGACAAAGATGTCCCCTTTGAAAATGTGGTTATTTTTGGTCATTCTTTAGACGGAGCCGATTATAGTTACTTCTTTTCAATATTAGACAGGATGGAAATAACAAATTTTGAAAAATCATCAACAATCGTATTTGCGTATAGCATTTATGATGGTGACAAAGAATACTTAATTAAATCGAACTTAAGAAAAAGCATTTCTAAGCTATTCGAAGCGTATTCCGATTATAGAGGCAACGGAAAACAACTAAATAGACTTTTAGATACATTGACAACACAAGGAAAAGTTTTAATGTACGAAATTCCGACGATCCCAACAACCACTAACTAATTAAATCCGAGAGGAAATGTGGGTGAATTTCTAAAATGACTTTCTTATTTGGCATGCAGGAGAAAGATGCGATTTGGCTAGCAAAAGAAGAGATGAAATCACCAATTGAAAGAGATGGCGTAGCAATTGTGCACCATACAAGCAAATATTAAGGAAAAAAACGAGTTTGTACAAAAAATACACGAACTAAAGCTGATAGAAAGTCATGCCAAATTACTATTACAATTTGGGAGTAACAATATCAGTGAATAAAAAGACTAAATTCAAAAAGGATTTTATTTAGAAAAAAGGGAAGCATCATGGAAGACAAATTAGAAATAATACACGGATTAAAAAACGTCAAACTTGTTCTAGGAAACGGATTTGACTTGCGTTGTGGATTGAAAACAAGATACAAGGATTATTTCGACCACGATGGACAAAAAAATGACAAAATTAAAGAATTAGTTGACCTTTTTTCGATGATATTAGATTTAATCAGCAATAAAGGCAAGGACCCTCAAACAGATGCAGTTTCGTGGTATAAAAGTATGTCTGACTTTTGGGCCGAATTTGACGAAAAAAACGAAACAGCAGTAGATTTATCAAACATAAATATATGGGATGTTTTCTTTTACATGGTTTCAAAAGTAGAGAGTGCCAAACTCGGTCAATGGCGTTGGTGCGATATTGAAACGAAAATAAAAGAATCCCTATACAAAGAAGAAGAAAGAGCACAGAATTCGGGCAAAGAGAACTATATAAGTTGGGACACAGTTTTTGCAATCTTATCTAATGGGATAAACCGTGTTCAATTTGATTCAAAATATTACGATAACTGTGAACTAGCCTTATTTATTTATAGAAAAAACGACAACAAGGGGTTTCCAACGATAGATGCATTTTACAAGTATTTGCTTAAACAGCTGAAAGAATTTGAACGCGACTTTGGCAATTATATTTGCACACAGCATTGTGAGGACAATATTGTGGTTCTGGGCAACCATGAGTTACTAAAAAATCGTATGATGTTCGTTGGAAATTCGAAAAGGGCGATCAAACAACTATGCCCGTTAGAAAACATTGTTAGTATTGATACGTTTAATTACGACACTCCCGATATAGAAGAAAAAGCCGACTTTGTTCACAATATTAATGGGGACACTAGAGAACCAATCTTTGGAATCGATTCCAGTTGCTTTAAGGCTAGTGACCCTAGATTTATCTTTGCCAAAATAAAAAGACGGCTAGACCTTGAGGCTCAAATGAAGGTGACTCAAAAGACAATACCTTTTGAGAATCTCATCATTTACGGCCATTCTTTGGATGAAGCAGATTATGGCTATTTCTTCTCCACATTAAGCAAAATGAGAATTGATGACACGTCAAATTCATCTAAGGTCATATTTGGGTTTTCTATTTACGATGATAGCAAAAGAGAGCAAATAATAGCGGATCTTTCGTTAAGAATTTCTAGACTATTTGAGGCGTATTCGGAATACTACGTAAACGAAAAGCGACCCCTTATACTTTTAGAATCATTAAAGGAGCAAGGGAGGGTTTTAATGCAAGAAATACCTAATGATACAGCAATCACTAATTAATCAAAATCCTTGAAAAAGCCACTTATTTTATTAATAAGCTAACTCTTGCCTAATTCTCCACCACTTTATTTTTTGTGCAAAACAGCGATGGACTAAACACCCAATGCGTTCTATTGTTATCCTTCGTAGACACGCACATTCTAGTGAAAAATTCACTCCCCAAATCACTCGTACAAATCCGCTAAAGTGAGTAGGGTTAAAGATTTTTTATCCCCTTCTAAGAGTTCATAACCACTTTTAGAGCAAAAACCATAAAGAGGGGAACGAACATGAAGTCCATTGACCTGTTTCATCTCTTCTTCGATATCGCTTTTGGTTAATGGTTCTTTCGTGTATTTGCATTCCATAAAAAGATATTCGTGCTTTGTGTTTAATGCGACAACATCGAATTCTCCGTTTGTTTTAGTGATAGGATCGTCATACCAATATTTACCGATTTTAATAAAGGGAGGATTGAAATAGCCTTCTTTGTTCTTCCGCAACAAATATTGCCTCGTTATTTCTTCAAACGCTTTCGGGAGATACTCTTTTTCTAAATCATCTCGAATAAAGGCATCATAAAACTGTTCGTGATCCATCATCGCTAAAGAAGAAGCGTTCCGGAATAAATAGCGATAATAAAAATTCAAAAAGAAATCGTCCAAGTAATAAAAGGTCTTTTTCTTATCGTTTTCTTTATTGATGGGAGTGATTTTACGAATCACACCCATCTCTTCAAGCATCTTAAGAGAATAATCTAAACTAGATGCAGCAACATTCCCCACTCGCTTTAATAGGTCGTTAAAATTATGAACGCCGCTAGAAATATAATCAAAAATCAGATTAGCCAAACCAATATTCCTTAGCTCCTTTCCAAGGATATCGGAAATAGAGCTTAAAACGACATTACTAGAAAAAATCTTTTTGAAAACATTCTCTTTTACGCTCGTCGTCTCATCAACAAGCCCCGCATAGAATGGGGATCCTCCAAAGATGGAATAGGCCATTAATTTGTCTCCACTACTATAATGCGGATAAAAAAGAGATGCTTCATAGTAATCCATATTGGCTAGCGATATCGACTCATCAATCCTTCCATAAAGCGCGTTTTCTTCTTTTGTTAATGAATTCATGATTCTTGCGGAAGAGCCCGATAAAACAAATTTCATCTGAGACGTTTTTTGATACGAATCAATTAGGCGCTGCAAAAACGAATCTAAATAATTCCCATCGCGAAAGCAGTTCCGTAAATACGGATACTCATCAATGACAAAAATGAACTTCTCTTCGATCGATATGCGAAATAAATCCTCTAATAATGCTTCCAAAGAAGAATAGCCACGACCGTCTTTGAAAAAGGAGCCACTCAATAAAGCGTTCAAAGAAGAAAGGTTCGCGTCTAAATTCGCGTCCAATGCCTGGAAATAAATCGCTTTATAAGGCGAACGTTTTATTGATTCTCGAATCAATTCGCTTTTCCCAATTCTTCGCCTTCCCTTGATTAAGACACATTGAAACACGCTCTTACCATAAACAGTACTTAATGTTTCTAATTCCTTTTTTCTTCCAACAAATGGCATAAACTCGTTCCTCATTCAATAACTACAACGAATTGTAGTACAATTAATTGTAGTTAGAAAGCATTTAAAGTTTTATTGTCACTTTTCGATTAAAAACGTAAGAATTCGATGCCCTTTTTTCCTTCATCATTGAAGAACAGTTAGCTAAATCGTTGACGCTTTATTGAAATGATTTGTTTTTTCATTATCATTAAACCGTAAAAAATTACTGATGCTTATGATGGAGTGATTACGTTAAAGAGGTTTAAAGTCAAAGGCTTTAAGAATTTCAAAGATGAGATTGTTTTCGAATTAGCTAATCCAGGCAAATACGATTTCAATAATGAACTCATCAAAAACAAAATCATCAATAAAGGCATCATATACGGTAAAAACGGCTCGGGAAAATCAAATCTCGGAGAAGCATTATTCGATATTGATAATAATTTAATGGCTTTAGGAAAAGGTCTTAAGTTCCTTTCTCCCTTTAGTGGTGTATACAAAAACGTTTTCTCAAATGAAAATCCGAGGTTTTCTTATTGCTTTGACCTTGACGGAACGGAGGTTGAATATAGTTACACTAAAATCAACCCCCAATTCGTCATGGAGGAAGAATTAAAGATTAATGGTGAAATCGTACTTTCTTATTCATGCGAAAAACCAAATAACATCTTTTCAAAGATTCCTAATACAGAAAACTTGAACTTCAAAAATATGACAAGAGGTATCTCGCCCCTCCTATACATTTATCGAACAGTGAAATTCAGTGAGACAAGTCCTATCACAAAGCTATTCCGTTTCGTTGAGGGAATGCTTTGGTTCCGTTATCTCAACAAAGGCAACCAGTTTAGTGGATTCCCTGGTCAATCTGAATTCATCGAAAAGGCGATTATCGAAAAAAACAAAGTGAAGGATTTCCAAAACTTCCTAGAAAACATCGCAGACATTCATTACGAACTAGTCGCGGGAGAGACAGGGCAAATAGATATCGTAACTGGCGAAAAACAAAAAGCAATTTTTGCGATATATAACGGATCGCCATATCTACTTTCTGCACTTTTATCGACGGGAACAGAAGCCTTAGAGCTCTTCTATTATTGGCAGATGTCATTTAACAATATTCGTTTCTTATTCATTGATGATTTTGATGCATTTTATCACTACGAATTAAGTGAAAAAATCATCACTCTGCTCAACAAAAATTCTTCTTTCCAATCTTTTGTAACTACTCATTGCACTTCATTAATGACGAACGAACTAAGTAGACCCGACTGCTTGTTCTTAATGAGTGAGAACAAAATAAAGCCTCTATGCGATTGCACAGACAAAGAACTGAGCAAGGGATATAGCCTAGAGAAAATCTATCACAACAAGGGGTTCGATTATTAATGAGCAGCCATGAATCTCCCCTTCTACTTCGGAAAAAGATATATAAATACGTTTTTCCGAAGTAGGAACGTCCAAACAAAGGAATAGTAGAGAACCATTCAATCAATTCTCGTAACCACTTCAATAGACATTAATTAAGCAAAATCCCTGAAAATCCCACTTATTTTGTTAAAGAATAGATATCTGGTCGCTTGATATTACGTCTTATTAGCAAAAGAGATATCCCGATAAACACAAGCAGTAAGGTGAATAACGAGATTGAAGCGAATAGAACGGGGATGACACTAACGGGGAGATTAACGAGGATAGAACTAAAGATGAACTTCGTTAGGGATAATGACGCTACTCCGAGGATTAAAGAGAATAGGAACGAAGCAAACGTACAAAGGAATAGTTCTAGAGTAATAAACTGAATGAGTTTTATTGGGGTATAGCCAGTAAGGAGCATTTCGGTGAATAGTTTGCTTTGGTTTTGATAGAAGTTTCTTAAAGAGAACAAGCAAACAAATAGTAAAGTCGCGATAAGGGGCAAGCCAATTAAAACAAATATCGTTGAGGCGATATCGCCAAAGGCGACTAATTCTAGATATACGCCGTAGTGCGTTCCTCCATATTGAATGAAAGATTCGAGTTTAAGTTCTTTAATCCTTTTGTTTATCGAAGCGATATCTTCAAACTTACGAATATAGATTCGATTGATGCTTTTCTTCGTGATCGTTTTTAATTCGCTTAACCCATCAATTTGATAAATGAGGTTATTGCGTTCAAATAGATCACAAGGTTCATAATTTAAAATACCCACCACTTTAATATCCGTTAGACTCACCTTCGAACAAATGGATATCGTTTTCCCAATGATGCTAGAAGGAGATATCTGGATCGAATTTGTATTTCGAATATTTACGAACGTTTCGTAAGATAAACATATCTCGTTACTACTAATAGGAAGAGTCCCATATAGACATATTTCTTTTTGATAAGCTTTATATGTATCCACGACATTTTGAGGAATGTGACTAGTAGGACTACGATTTATCTCAAGAACATGAAGGGTGGATTGAGGCAATTTGTAACTAGAATCATTAACTTTTATTTCGGCGTTAATCAGATAGTGATCAGCATTAAAACGTTCATGCTCATATGGAGCAAAAACTTCATTAGTCTTTCTTGGATTCAGCGAGACTAATTCATAGTAATTACTCGCTTTAAACTTCGCAACTTGATCATCTAAAGAATGAAAATAAGAAAAAGCCATATAAGTAAAGATAGATACCAATGCGAAAAGTAGAGTGAATAAGGAAGTAAACTTGATAAAGAACTTATTGTTATTTTTTAAATTAATAAACACTTCGCGAATCATCATAAGGTTTCTCGATATAAGGAATAAGTCATAGAACGATTGTTTTTATTCAATAAGGCACGGAAAGAAAGAACAAAAGAAACGCCAACCATCGCGATTAAAAATAACGGTGAAACGAACGTGAACTGAGAAAGGAAATTCCAATGAAAAGTATTAAGGGTTTTCGCGCCGATGATTTGAATAAATCGATTCCCTAAAAAGTAAGAACAAAGTGAGACCATTACCACTAAAGGAACAAAGATAAACGAATAGACAAAGATGATTTGAAGATCGCGTGAGCCCACTAATTTTAAGAAATAAATCATTTGCTTTCGTTTCTCGACGATTAATTTGGTAAATAAATACGTGATAATGACTCCGGTCGATAGGAAAAGCGCGAGTAAAGCAATAAGAGTGATGTGAAGCGTTTTTGCAAGGTGATAGAGTCTTAAAAAACGCGCGTCATAGGAATACTGCTTTTTCTGAAAGGTCGATTGAAGAAAATCGTAGTTCTTCATAAAGCTCGCATTATTGGTCAATGTGATATCTAAAGAATATCGCTTAAACGAAGAAAGAACTTTTTCATCAAGCAGTTTGATATTGCAGGCAAAGGAGAGTGACAAGTGTTTGGTGCCAAAAATCCCCGCGATTTTTGTCATGATTTCTCCACTAGGAGTAACCATTTTTATCGTCTCACCGAGCTTCAAATGATTTTCTTTTGCGATTACATCATTAATAAAGATTGAGTTATTAGAAACATCGCGACTATATTCAATAAAGTGTTTGGACAAAGAAGCAATAAAAGGCGAGTTAAATACGGCATATTTCCCTAATAATGTCGTCTCGTAATATTTATATTTAGAAGAGTCAATTCCTTTTGCTTTTAGCCCATTAAGATAATCATTCAATTTATCCTTAGAGATATTGATTGAAGTGTTATCGAAGAAACTAAGATGATACATAGAAGGAAAAGCCTTTATTTGCGAATCACGATAAAAATAAGGTTTATCATCGCTCTTAGTTAAACTTGGCTCTGTATATCCAGATAAACCCATTAGCGAAAGAATGTATTCTCCATTATTTAGTTCATCTATCTTATCGAGATAATTTAAACCAGTAGACAATAAGTGAAACGAAGTATGTTCGTAAGAACGATAAAAACTATCCATGAGTGAAAACGAGAGGGTAGAAAGAGTATTGATCGAAGAAAATAGCGATACAAAAATTAGCCCAGCCAAAATAAGCGCGAGAAACGTTTTCTTTGTTTCATAAATGACGATTTTAAATAGGCCGAAAATCATCAATAATTTCTCCGTCTTTTAAAGTGATAATACGATCCGCTTTCTTCGCATCTTCCTTATCGTGAGTCACTAGGATTATCGTTTTGCCCTTTTTCTTTAGCTCACACAATATCTTCATGACTATCGCGCGATTCGTTGAATCCAAATTCCCGCAAGGCTCATCCGCATAGACAATAGAAGGATCAGTCACTAACGCTCTAGCAATCGCTAAACGCTGCGCTTCTCCGCCTGATAAGTGACGCACTTTTTCATTGATTTTATCTAATAAGCCAACCGCAAAAAGTTGTTCCTTACATTTTTCTAGCCGGTCTTTTTCTTTTCTTAATAAAAGAGGCATCTCTACGTTTTCTAAAACACTATATTCCGGAATGAGAAAGAAATTCTGAAAGATAAAACCTATCCTTCGATTTCGGAATATAGCAATTTCTTTCTCTGAGAATTTGCTAATGTCTTCCCCATCATATAGCACTTGCCCTAAGGTTGGTTTTTCTAGACCACTAATGATGGATAATAACGTGCTTTTCCCACTTCCGCTTTGACCCGTTATCGCTAAAAACTCATTGCGTGATATGACGAGATTCACATCACGCAATGCCTTACAGTTCTTAAAAGTTTTATGAATTCCGATTAGCTTAATCATTAATAAAGAAATCGAAAATTATTTGGTATATGAATGTTTGTCGTAAATGCAGTAAGTTATTCTGCCATATTCGTTATAAATCGAATAATTCCAACCAAAGCCAACCGATGCGCCAGTTCCCATGATTTGACCGCCCAAGGTAACATTACCACTACCTAGATACGAGCCTATTCCCGTACGTCTAAAATAAATCCTTCGTTTAGCCCCATCTACGCAAGTGACCCAAGCATACCAAATGTTTCCTTCATATTCTTTCATAGTGGTTGATTGAGAATGAAAGTAAAATGTTTTGCCAGTAGCAGCGTATACGCTACCAGATAATGTACCTGTAAATTCATCTCTAACATTCGATATTGTTATAGATTCCTGGCGTTCGCTCTCATGACCGGGCACACTTATGCGATAAGTACCTTGGCTTTCTATACGATCGTCTAAACCGTTTTTATCTTTGTCTGAATTACACGAAAGTAATCCAGCGGAAGCGGACAGAGCCATTGTTAATGCGCACATTAACGTTCTCTTTCTTTTTTTCATAAAATTATTCTCCTTTTGATTTATATCTTTAGATAATCAATCTCACCACAGAAAAGATATTTAATATGCTTGTATGTTTTCATTTCGAGAGCCTTGATACGCCTCTCGCCACATTCAATAATTTTCCCTTCTCCTGTATGGTTTTCTCCTGCTCGACTTGCATAAACCTTAATTAGACTTGTCGTTTCTTTAACAGCTAAATCAGTAGACCAAATATGCCCATAAACTTGAGCAAAAGTAACCTTTTGATTTGGGATTGTATAAGTTTTAGAGAATTGAGTTTTCGGCTTACAAATTGAACCGAATATATTTGCTTTAAAATAAGTATTGTCGTAAGCAACTTCTCTTAAATGTATTGTTTCTTGATGAGCGCTTTCTCGACCGACCGCATCAATCAAATAATCACTATCTTCATATGTTGATGAAGATTTATTACAAGCAAAAAGAGCACTACTAATAGCAAAACATAATAGAAAAACTGAAAGTGGAGATTTCTTCTTCATAATCTATTTCCTGTTTCCGCATAAATCTTAACATTCTTACTTTTTTGTGTCAAACTTCGCTTTCTTTTTAATAAATGTAATTTTTTTAAATAAGGTGATTGCTAAGTTTTTTGCTAATAATTTAATGATTTATTTCGATTACTATTGCTGTGGCGATTTAAAAAGGTAATTTCTTTTATGGCTATTCAAGCGATGGCAACATTACATCAAAAAATGAACGGTTTCGAAATCCGCAAGGCGCTTTTCTTAAACATGTTATTTTTCTAGTCCACTAAGCCATCTTCTTACTATCGAATCTTTTACGTTTATGTAAGAATGGGTCCATGATTTAAAACTTGTTTGTATACTGTTATGCATATAAGTTTTGAAAGTTTGAAAATAAAAGAAAAAGGTCCAACGAGTTTTCCCGTCGGGCCAAATTTCGTATCAATAAGCAGAGCTTCAAATCAAATTAGAACTTAAATGTTTTAATGATTTTTTGCTGCGCTTCCGAGAGTAGTCGTTCTTCCACTCTTCTTTCAATTTCGGATGGATTATATTTCCATTCTAGAAGAGTATCGATGGCCGATTTCTTAGTTTTTCTTTTGTTGTCCATAACACTACCTCATATTAACCTTAAAAGACTCGAATTCTAAATTCTCTTCAAAAAATTCTCCAAGACATGTACCAAGATTAGTAACTAATTCCAAGGGTTCGGAAACAAAATTTTTAGCGTTTTCACACGCGACTTTTATTTTCTTGACATAGTCGGAAGAATTCGAAAAACCTTTTGTGTAACGAGGATCAAGATTCTTCAACAATTCATAAGCAACTGTATAAGAATGGTGTGGTAGTTTGCCAAGCAAAAGATTATCTTTTTCCTCTTTGGTAAAGTCTTTTTTATGATGAAGGAGGAGCCAAAACTCAATGTCCGGGTTAGTCAATAGGATTCGGTACCCTTTTTCCATCCCTTTAATAACTTCTTCCCGAAATGTTTCATCTGAACAACCTTGCCTATCGCGATCAACGATGATACCGATTTTATCAAGGCCTTTCGTGAACGTCGGAAAAGAATGGTTCAGCAATTCTTCAGCTTGATTTCCAACGCTTAATGGTTGCGTATCTAGAAACTTTTCAAATTCTTTTAAAATTTCTTCTAGCACGCTTTTTTCGATTACTGCATCAAAAGGGATTTCCTTGTGCTTTGATTTGTGAATCGAGACCAATTTTTTGATAGGGCGCTTTCGGAAAGCGGTTTTAGTCCATCCGATTTTAGTTCCCTCGCGATGTCACTATAAACATCTTCATAGCTGCGTCTATTCGCATTAGGATCGATATTCATTTTATCGGCAAGTTCAATCATCTTTTTCAAAACGGTATAGCCTTTTTCATTGCCCACTTTTTCAACCATCACGAAGGGGTGCTTCTTAGGGTAGCCTCTTAAAGAATTCAAATAGGAACGTTCTGTGCTCTCACCTTCAAAAATCAAAAAATATTTGTAAATCGGTTCTTCTTTCTTACTCGTAATAGGGCGTTGAAAAGGATGATATCTATCGCTTCTATATCTCATCTATGTACCTCGTCATTAAGGGCCTCAAAATCTGGGACCGCGCCAAATCGACCAGACAAATATGCTTCATCAATAACCTTGTCGTATCTTTCGTTAAATTGATCAAAAGGATAAATCTTAGAACCTTTTAACCCTTCATTATTCGCAAACCAAATTTCATCTCTTCTAAGATATTTTAGATTCATCAAACGCGATTCATGTGTTGATATGATTAATTGATTTTTGTAGTTGCTAGCACCAGCAAGTTTAAGAAATTCATTAACAAAGGCCCTCGTCAAACACGGGTGTAAGCACCTGTCTAATTCATCAACAACAAACGTGGTATCGTCATTGTTCCACATCAATATATCGAGCAAAGTGAATAAGCGTTTCGTACCATCTGCTTCATCTTTTAAATCGAATGGCTTGTCGACCTGCCCAAAGTGAATGAACTGAACTTTGCTATAAATGATATTTTTATCTTTCGCTTTTTTAAGTACCCAAAAATCCGAATGGGATCGAATCGTAAGGCCTTTAATCGTAGAGTCATTTTGAAGTTTTGACGTAACTTCTTCATATAGTTCTGCAGGAACTTCTTCTTTGAATTTTGCTTCGCTTACTTCCGTTTTAGTAACGTCAGTTATCCCGGTATCGAATTTGTGAAGCAGTTCGCCTAGTCTTTTTAAATTGTTATTTTCGGCTAAATCAACGCCATTTACGGAAACAAGATTGAGCGGAGTGGTAATATTTAATTTGCGAACAAAGAAAAAATAAACTTCATAAAAAGCGGATAGCTCTTTTTTGAATTCAGAATTAAGAGTGCTTTGAACGACTTTCGTTAAAAAGAGCAAGTTCTTAGATTCATCCACTTCGTCTTTATAGACGCTTAATCTACTCTTTAATTTATCGTTAACGAAAAATTTATCGCTGATCCAAATCTTTTTTCCTTTTTCTCTTTTAAAGAGATATTCATCTTCATTAATCTTTACTTCCGCTAGCCACTCATCAACGATGGTCTTGTTCTTTAAATTGCAAGTAAAACCATAACTAAAAAGTTTAGAGCCTAGATAAAGTTCAACTTCAAATTCCGTGTTGTTATTTGCTTCATCGTATCGAAATGCCTGGACTTTAGAAGCGTTAACCCCAACTCCGACAATATCTCTCATCGCCATTAAAGCCTTAACAAAGTTTGATTTTCCAGAACCATTAGAACCAAAAAAAGCAGCGAATTTGTTTAATCTAAAATGATTTTTTCCACGATAAATTCTCTCGCTATGTTTTCTCATCAATCCTGGGATCATAGAAAAAATCTGCTCATCTCGAAATGAATAGCAATTGTTAAACTTAAATGTGACAAGCATTCCTTTACTCCTTTAGAACCGAAAGAGATTTTTTCTCTTCCGCTTCTATATAAATGGTTTCATGTTTTTGCTTTGTTTGCAACTATTTGCTTGCAAAAATCAATAATTCTGTTGATTCAATTCATCGTAGCAAAAGCGTTTTATGTATCGAATATGGCGACTACGTTTTCTAGATAACATACTAAAAAGAGGAAACATTAGTATTCATTTTTATGCTCTTTTATTGCACATAAATGAAATGTTAGTTATGATTAGATGGAAGGATAAAGTAATATGATCTTAGAAGTAACGTTTAATAACTACCGTTTGTTTCAAGGGGATTCTTCGCTTTCTTTTCTTGCTGATGGTAGGACTAAAACCTTAATGTCTAATTCCATCGAAATTGATAAAAGAAACGTTTTAAAATCCGTTGCAATCTATGGTCCTAATAACTCTGGCAAAACAAATCTTTTGGAACTTTTTAAAGTTATAAAATCAGTACTTCTAGGCATAACCGATTTTACCTGCAACGATCCAGTTTTTAATGAAAATCCATTAACTTCTTGTTCCATTACTTATAACAACCTAGATGGAATGGGTTGGATGAAATACGAGTTCACTTATGATGCAAACAAGAAGCATTTCCTCAAAGAAAAACTCACAGGTATTACCTATTATGAATCTGGCTCACCGTTATACAAAACGATACTGGGCAAAGATATCGAAAAGAAAGAATTTGTCGTCTTTGGCGTGGATAATCACGAGGTTTTATCCATTGTTTCTGCAAAAAATCCAATCCTTTACGCGCTTGCGCTAGACGAAAATCGTTTTTCTAACTTAAAAAAATGGCAAATATCTTTGCAAAAACTCGCTAATTCGCTAGAAATCGTCCAGCTATATAACATACCGCTAGATAAAACGATGGAGGCTTTAAAAGGATATGACGAAAAGGAAAAAGCCTTTATTACTAGCTTCGTGAAAAACGCTGATCTTTCCATCCAGGATTTTGAATACAAAAAGGAAAATCCTTTTATCGATGAAACTAAAATCAGTGAAGACGTATTAAAGAAAAACGAACACTTCATTGATTCTTTACATCTAGCGACCACTTATAAGAAAACGTCAGTCCCATCCATTGTTTACGATTCTTCAGGAACAAAGAAAATTGAAGCTTTGGCAGCTTATGTTTACGAAGCAATCATGGAAGGAAAAACACTTATCGTAGACGAATTAGACAATGGGCTCCACTTCCGCTTAACTAGAGCCATCGTAAGTGCTTTTAACAATATGATCAATCAGCATGGTCAAATCGTATTTACCGCACATGATTTATTGCTCATTGGTTGCAAAATGCTATTAAGAAAAGACCAAATCTACTTCATAGAAAGAGACGATAACGGTGCGACTTTGTCTTGCTTAAAAAACATGGTCGTAAAGGATGGTGGCCCGCGTGAAGGATCGAATTTAATCAAACGCTACAATGAGGGTGAATTTGGTATTCTCCCATCGCCGAACTTTATTCAAACGTTGATTTTGGCTAATAAAGACAAAGGTTTTAAAGAATAGAATGAAGCCCTATCGTATCAATCTAATCGTAGAAGGTAACGAAGAAGAGTGCCTTTTTGAAATTGTGAAGGAAAAAGGGCTTGCGAATAATATTGATTTAATGATTAGAAACGCCTATGGATATGGAAATATCGGTGCGATATTCCAAGGTAGAATCGTAGAAGAAGAAATTGATGCGATTTTTGCTGTTTATGATGTTGATAATCGCCAGATAGAAAAAGGCTCGCCATATAACGTAGTTAGAAAACATCTCAAAGACATACTGGGAGGAGAAAAGGCAGTCGATGCGGCGAGTTTATGCACAAATCCGAACATTATGCAGTTCCTCTTATTAGGATGCGACACCTTGGAAAAAGTTGCTTTGCTCGAAACATCAAAAGAGCGCAATACACCCCTCATTCATCATTATTGGAAAGATATCGGAAATAGCAAAAAGGATGAAAAGGGGCAAATTGTCGCTAGCCCATATAATGCATCACAATGGCAATTAACAAAAATAAAGGAATCTTTCATTTATGATTTTTATCGTTATGACGATTTACTGAAAAACGCAAAAGATTTATCAATAGATTACAAAAATCAATTGCCAGCAGGAAACTTGTTCCCCTTCCTAAATGCTTTAAAAAACGGGGATATCCCCTATTTCGAAAAACTGATGAAATCAATTAGACCAAACGATTGATAGAAACAACCTGAATTAAATAGATCCAATGAGGTATTCCATTGGACCAAGCGTGCACCAATAAGCAAAGTTTCAAATCAAATTAGAACTTAAATGTTTTAATGATTTTTTGCTGCGCTTCCGAGAGTGGTCGTTCTTCCACTCTTCTTTCAATTTCGGATGGATTATATTTCCATTCTAGAAGAGTATCGATGACTGATTTCTTTGTTTTTCTTTTGTTGTCCATAACGCTACCTCCAAATTGATAATAACACAAAATCCGGAAACTAATCTTTTTTACACATTAAAAGAATAGGGTTGTTTTGCTCGCAATGTTCTCCGTCCCACAATCCATAATCATCACACATATTTTCATTAATCAATCTAAAGAAATTAAACAAAGGCATATAGCCCATTTTATAAATGGTGTCAGGTGGAACAAGCCTTATATTTTCGCCATTTTTTTGAGCGTCATGAAAGCGTTTGAGGTTTCTTCTGGACTGCTAACCTTTAAGTAGACAGTGCATTACAATTTTGTATACGGATGCTATGCACTGTAGACAAGGAGGTTACAGAATGAAACTAACGAAAGAAGTAACCTCCCCGTTGAAAAAGCGCTGCACGAAGGGAGCCTTTCCGACAAGGGTTGTATGGAAAGGCACCACGTTTCCAGGTCAGCGTACTCGAGCTATGTAGGGAATACATAAGGTTCTTCAACGAGGGAAAGCCAATGTGCTACTTTGGCTATCTGACCCCGAAACAGCACAAGGAAGAGTACCTTAAGAAGCTCGGCGGCTCCAATACCCCAGGAGCTTGTCTACAACTTCCTGCAAAACTGTCTACTTATCGTTGATTAGTGTACTCGAGGACGACGTCAAGGAAATACTCAGGATCAACAGCTTCAGGGTAATGAAGACCAACTTCAAGGCGAGGCCCGTCTACCAATAGAAGAGCGAAAGGATCCAAACCCATTTCCTTGTTTGCTTCGTTTCCCTTTTGATCTATGGCCTATTGAAGCTGAAGCTGAGCGCCGGGAGATAAATAGCGGCGCTTTGATAGGCACGCTGAAAAGCATGAACGTCAGGATCGACCGGGAAACGGGCTACGGCGAGGCATTGTACACAAGCTCCAAGGCATTGGAGAGATTGGAGAGAAGCTATTCTTTGGGCCTCAACCACAAGTATTATTCGAGCAAGTAGCCGAAGAAGATATCCGGAATGAAAACTTAAGGCTACATTAAATTCCAAAAAAGTTCAGCATTTAAGCCGATTTTCTATCATTAACTGCTGAAGACGGGAATAAACAAAGGGGCGTCTAAAGCGAACCGTTGAATTGCACCTTATTTTTATCCTTGGTAGATATCCTCGATTGTAATTAAGATATAAGGCACTGCCCCTCTTAAATCAAAGCCAGAGAGAGAAACAAAGCCATATTGAATCGGTGTCGAAGTTGTTTCTTTGACTTGATCGATTTCATTTTGCATCACGTTATTAGTGATTGGTTCTTTTGTGAATTTCACTTCGTAAAACACATAGCCATCTTTTGTTTTCCCAACCACATCGAATTGCCCGTTCTTCCTTTCCTTTGGGCAATCGTACCAATAGGTACCGATGTCTAGGAGAAGCGGCTTATTCTCGCCTCTTTTATTACGGCGGATTAGATATTGCTTCGCAACGGTTTCGAACGTCTTAGGAACAAATTCGCTCTCAAAGTCGTTTTGAATGAAATCTCGATAGAACGTTTCTTCGCTTAATAAAGCTCTTTCGCTTTGGTTACGAAAGATATATCGATAAAAGAAACGCATCGCGTTGTCTTTAATCTGATATCCTGATTTTGTCTTGTTATTCTTATCATTAATCGGGCACACGTATTCAATCAAATCCATGCTAAGCAGTTTTTCTAAAACATCGCTTAAAATGGAAGAAGAAGGCAAATGGGATTCCGCTAAAATATCAGAATAATGGAACGCCCTCTTTTCCGCGATAGATGCAAAAACCGCGTTCGCGTTATTGATCTTTGCTATCTCATTTTTCAAATTAACGGTAATGTCATCTGCAACCGCCGCGAATCTCCCGCTTAATAGCAAGATGATATTTTCAGTGACGCTAAGGTTTTCGTTAATTTGAGAATTATAGAAAGGGCTCCCACCAAAAGCTGCGAATAAGCGCACTTTATCAGCAAGCGAAAAGGTTGGGTAAAACAAAGACGAATCATAATAATCCATCTCTTTCAATAAAATGGAGAGGGCAAAACGGCGATAAAGAGGATTTCCTTCTGAAAGCAATCCCTCCATCGTAGAAACACTGCTTCCACACAAAAAGAAGCAAACATGCGTTGAATGACGATATTGATCGATGACTCTTTGCAATTTGGAATCGATGGATGGCGAGATCTTTCGAATATAAGGATATTCGTCGATAACAAAATAAATTTTTCTTTCTATAGCTTTCTCGAAAACAAAAGCAACGGCGTCAACAAAAGAATCGAAATGAAGGTGAGTTAAAGAAAGCGCCTCTTCAATGGCTTTGGTCAAATCGCTAACGTTGCTTTCTTCGCTTTCCTGGCTGCACTGATAAAAAATGCACGGAACATTTTGATTGAGCAAGCAATGCTTAAGGAGTTCCGTTTTTCCAAGTCTTCTTCTTCCATAAATAATCGCTCCCTGAAATCCGTCTTGGCTCAAGAGATAATGAATTGCTTTTTGTTCTTCTTCTCGTCCTATAAATCTCATATTCGACCTGCTTTCACCATAAAGTATATGTTTGTCGGAAATTTCCGACAAGGAAAAATCCGACAAGTTTTTAAAAGTGACCAATATGATGAAAACAATGATTTATTGAGGAAGCTAGTAGCCCCCTTCTTCATCAACTTTTGGTAGATATCTTGAAAATTCAGTTTTTTGATCGTTTTCGCGTTTCTTTTTTCTTAAGTCAAAACTAGAAAAAGCGAAGCTCAAAGAATCATGCATTCAATTCATTTGTGCATCAGTATGCATCAAAATTAGTGTCTATAAATAGAACGAGGCCGCTTCCATAAATAACCTCCTTCCACATCCTAGCACGGGTTAAAGCTTCGATTTAGCGTATTCCATCGTGACGGAAGCTTCTAATTTTTTGAAATCTACCGTCGCCTCTAAAAATTTCGGTTTCTCTCTACCTTCCCAATACGTTTTATTATTCTCATTAATTTTTGCGCTGTAGAGCCGTTTTGCCTTACGCGTTATTTCTAAAATGTTCTCTTTAATCCAATTTAATTCGTCAATTAAAAGATCTTTATATTTATTCTCTTTGATGATGTGGGAATCTGTCTTCTTATTAAGAGTTAATGCCTCTTTATTTAGAGAAATTTCTTGAATCTCGGAATCGGGAACGGGAATCATGTTGTTAAGCAATATTTTACCTAGAAAATCCCCCTTCTTGTTTTTCATTCTCAAAATAGTTTGCGTCGAAAGGCGCAGTTTCCCATGCTTGTCATAGTCTTTAGGGTCTTCTGAAGAAAGAGGTAGGAAATAATTGTAGTTATCGAGCTTTATCAAAAATCCAATATAAGGCCTAGTGTGTTTTCTATCATTCTCATGATTCGAAAGCACTCTTTTGTCGACTGAAAACAACTTAGCAATGCAAGCGTCTGAAATAGCATAGAACCGTATTTCCATTGACTCTCCCTTCAAAAAAAGGATCGTTTTTTGGCGACCCTTGGATTTTAGAACTCCGCACTGTACGGCAGCGGCCATCCGAGATTTTGTAAGTTTCCTTACGACCCCATTCTAATTCCGGTTTGGGCGCCCGTCAACCGCAATGACGGATTTGCTTCCCTTTTGTGACAAAAAATTCACGCTTTTAAAAGCAAAAGAGAACCTTGCGGCCAGATTATTAGAACCGATAGAAGCATTATTTTTAATTGCGCGCTATTGCAAAAATAGGCACGCCAAAATTCAAAGTTGGCTATTTATCGAATGTTTTTTAATTGCGCTTAATTGCGCGCTATTGCGCTCAAATTGCGATTAGGTTAAATACAACTAGTTGGAGGGAAATATATGCAAGACATTTCCACAATAACGTATATCGTTCAAGGTATCGTCAAAGCGGGCGGAGAATCCCCTTATATTGAATTTAAAGAGAATAACGATGATCCTGACGAAATGGGCGAATATATCTCCGCTTTGTCAAATATGGCTCTCCTTAACGGGGTCCCTTATGGCTATCTAATTTGGGGAGTTAACGATAAAACACATGAGTTCGTCGGAACCACATTATCTTTTAATAGCTGGAAAAAGGGCGGGCAAGAGATATTGGCCTATTGGAAAAATCTTCTAACCCCCTCTTTAGCGTTAGAAGATTACGAAATTGAAATTGATGGTCACCATATACTCGTGCTTAGGATTCCTGCCGCAACGCATTTTGAAACCACGTTCAAAAAGCAAGCTTACTGCCGAATCGAAACAAATAAAAAGAACATCAAAGAATATCCGTTTCTAGAAAAAGAGCTGTGGCAAAAATTAGATGATACTAGCCCAGAAAAAAGGATCGTTCTATCAAATTTAAATAGTGCACAAGTTGAAAGCGAACTTGACATGAAAGCTTATTATTCAGCGCTCGGTTTTCCTCTTCCTAATAATCAAGAAGAATGGCTTTCTTCTTTTTCTATAGAAGGTTTTGTCGTAGAGAGGGAAAAAGAGTTTTATTCAATCACTGCCTATGGGGCTCTATTATTTGGGAAACAGTTGTATTCCTTTGCCGGGCTTGAAAATAAAATGATTCGCATCGTTCGCTATAACACATCTGATCGTCTTGAAACGATGGGAAAATACGAATTCAACGAAGGATATGTTTTATCGTTTGAAAAGGCTTATACCCAAATCATGTCTTTCCTTCAAATTGCAGACACCTTTGTTCAGGGCATAAGAAAAAATCAATATGCCCTGCCCTCAATTTCTATTCGAGAAGCATTGGGCAATACCCTTATCCACCAGGATTTACTTTCCGAAGGCGGACCATTAGTCGAAATATTCCCGAATCGAGTCGAATTTTCTAACCCTGGTAGGCTTGATATCCCTATCGACCGTTTGATTGATTCCTCACCAAAACCACGTAATGAAAAAATGGCTTCATTCTTAAGGCGCATCAACATCGGAGATACAGCCAGAAGCGGATTCGATAAAATCGTCGCGTCGTTAGAAAAAGAGCACCTTCCACCAATGAAGGTTGAGCAGACGCCAAGCGGAGTCAGAGTGATACTATTCTTTGCAAAAGGATTTGACCAATTGCTCACGAGCGAAAAGCAAAAAGCGATCTATGACCATGTCGTTTTGGCTTATCTTTCCTCTCGACAAGCAACCAACTCTTCGATTCGTGAGCGATTCGGCTTAGAAGAGCAAGCAAAATACCAAATCAGCCGCCTTCTTGCTCAAGCGGTTTCAGAAGGACTTATCAAAAAGGTGAACGGCTTCGATAAAAAAGACACCATTTATATTCCCTACTGGGCCTAATTCAATTGCGAAAAAGGTTAACCGAAGCGAGAAAACTATGCATCAAAGGACCAAAAATCTGGCTTATGGGGACGTCTTTCCGGCTTTTCTTTGAAATCCAACATGTTCATTCCGTTTGCCTTAATAAATCTTTTTTCATTTCTTGTATACTTCTTTATTGTGGCATTAACCACATCATTCAAGGCTTTGTTTTCTTCTTCAATATCTAGTGGGTCGTCGAATTCACTATATT
>DKCV01000014.1 GCA_002449265.1 Caryophanales bacterium UBA6865
CACATCATTTGAAATAGAACAGGCTACCCTCTTTCCCCGGAGCCGAATGTTGGATGGCTAAACAAATGGTATCGCTTTATAAAGCCAAGTCGCATGCACGTTTATATGTGCGTAATTGTGAACGTTCTGATTTTATTATTTTGATTTTGTTTCGTTTTTTACTGATACATTGTTCAAATAGTCGTTTGGGATCCCTTAAAGAATCGAACTTGATATCTAAGGATATTAAATGAGGAAACTACAATATTCGTGTCGTATAGTGATGATTTTACATAAACAAACGTGTTTTTTAGTGTCAAAAGGCAATATTGAATCCTTTTAAGGAGAACCACATTATGTATAGAAAAATTATAGGTTTTTTGGAAGAATGGAAAGATAGCGTTCATCGCAAACCCCTTATCTTGGAAGGTGCTAGACAAGTTGGAAAGACCTATTCTATTTTGGAGTTTGGGCGCACTCACTATGAAAATGTGGCGTACTTTAATTTTGAGACCAATCCAAAGCTGAACGAAACCTTTGAGGAAAATATTAGCCCTGATTACCTAGTACCGGTTTTGTCTCATATTGCTGGTGAGACTATCGTAAAAGATAAAACCCTGATCGTATTCGATGAGGTGCAGCTTTGCGAACGGGCATTGACCTCGCTCAAATACTTTTGCGAAAACGCTCCTGATTACCACATCATTGCAGCAGGCAGTTTGCTCGGCGTTGCGGTCAACCGCAAGAAATTCTCTTTCCCCGTAGGAAAGGTCATTATGAAAACGCTTTATCCTATGGACATGGAGGAATTTATGTTAGCTCTTGGCGAGGACGATTTGGTTGAACGCATTAAAACGTGCTTCCAAACCAATACTCCGTTACCAATTGCCTTACATGATGATGCAATGCGGCTTTACCATCAGTATCTTGTGGTGGGTGGCATGCCAGAATGCGTGATGCAATTTGTCGAAACGAAGGATTATATACTTGTCCGCCATACGCAAGACACGATACTTGCAAGCTATCTTAACGATATGAGCAAGTATAATAACTTGAATGAAATCAAGAAAACGAGGCTTACCTATGACAATATTACCGTTCAGCTTTCAAAGAAGAATACCCGGTTCCAATATAAGCTGATTAAGAAAGGCGGACGGGCTTCCGAATTTGAAAACGCGATTGAATGGCTTTGCTTATCTGGCATCGTATCGCGGGTTTATCGGGCTACGCAAATCAAAAAACCGCTCGAGAACTATCATGATATTGATGCATTCAAGATTTATGTGTCCGACTTAGGGCTTCTTTGCGCCAAAAAGGATTTAGCCGCGAACGACATTCTCTACATGGTTAATGAAATCGATGATTTCAAGGGCGGCATGGCTGAGAACTATGTCAATGTGCAGCTCACCATTAATGGCTACCGTACCTATTATTGGGAGAGCGAGCGCGAGGCTGAAATTGATTTTGTTATCCAGCGTGGCGATGAGCTCATTCCCATCGAGGTCAAGTCTGCCGATAATACCAAGGCCAAAAGCTTAAAAGTCTATATGGACACCTATAAGCCTGCTTATGCCATCAAACTCTCTAGTAAAAACTTCGGCTTTGAGGACAACAAAAAAATCGTTCCTCTCTACGCGGCGTTTTGTATCTGAAATCAATTCGGCTCTTGGCAGTTTCTAATTAGCCAAATGCTGTCTTGAAAAGTTGGAGATTTTATTTAACAACTTATAATTTAGGGTATAAAGCATAGTTCCTCTTTTGATAAAAACGTTTATAATGTGTTCGGGAGGAACACAAAATGACTCAAACGTTAACTATGAGACTCGATCCAGCTGACAAAAAGGAATTTGAAGAGTTTTGTTCTTCAGTTGGCCTTACTTCCAGCGCCGCACTTAATATTTTTGTGAAAGCAACTCTTCGCGAGGGTCGAATTCCCTTTGAGATAAAATCGGATAGATTCAATTACAAAATCGAAAAAGCAATGAAAGAAGCGGACGAAATACAAAACGGCACAATTAGCCCAAAAACTTTTGTAGACTCTGCATCTCTTTTTAATGAGCTAGATAAAGAATAAGCAAAGAGTTATTTATAGCTGTGATTTCGGGGATTGTTTCGCTTTTTCCATTCTCTCGACGCTAATTTACGAACACATTGATTAGTATTGGCCTATATCGAAGGGGCCGAATCAAAGAATACAAAAGCTCACATAGAGTGTTGCTTTACTATTAATTCTAGGAACAATGTCATAAAATGTTATCAACAAAATTGTTGTCAACATTCTTGTTGGGAATGTTGAACGTATGATTATCGGTAGAAAAGAAGAACTGTCGCTGATTGAAAGCAAATTAAGAACAGATGGTTATGAATTGGGCGTAGTTTATGGCCAAAGAAGGATCGGCAAAACATCTATCATTGTAGAAAGCATCAAAAACTATGATCATATTTATTTCTTAGTGAGAGAAGACAGCTACCAAAATAATCTCAGATACTTTTCGGATGAATATCGGAAATACGCAAAACTTGCTTTTCTTCCTGATTTTCAAACATTCGATGCCTTATTTGACACGATTTTAGAAAGCGTGAATGACGAGAAACTCGTGATTGTCGTTGATGAACTTCCTTTTTTGGCTGGAGTCTATCCCGGAATCGTGTCTTATTTGCAGGGATTTTGTGATAAAATCAAAATCACTGGCAAGAACATCAAAATCTTACTCTCTGGTTCCAATATGTCCTTCATGCTGGACATTTTAACCAATAAAGGAAAACCGCTTTATCAAAGAGCCACATTCAAAATATTCGTCAAACCAATGCTTTTTTCGGACGCGGTGAACATGCTAGATGGCCTTCCTAGCATCGATATTGCAAAATACTTGTCTATTTTTGGCAACCGTCCTTACTATTTGGAAAAAGATAGATAAAAAGAAAAGCTTTGAAGAAAATCTGATTTCTCTTTGTTTCAATAGTGGGTCAATTTTGATTGACGCGCCCAATATGACTTTGCCATTAGGATATACAACAAATTCAACCTATATATCTATTTTGGTGGCGATATCTTCTCATAAAACAAAAATTAAAGAAATGACGGACTTATTAAAGATTGATGATAGGACGTTAGCGACGTATCTCGGAAGAATGCTAGATAGAGCCTCCATCGATAGGAGATTGGCTTTTAACGGAAATAAGAAAAGCGTTTATTATGAGATATCCGATCCCTTTATCAGATTTTATTACAAAACCATATATCCGAATTTATCCGATATTGACCGGGGATTAGGCGAGAAGATATATCAAATGAGTTTAAACTCTATCGAAGATAGCGTTAATCGTGGTTTTGAAGATGTCGTTATTTCTTATTTGGACGAAAGAAACCAGAAAGGAACTTTGCCAAATGTGTTTCACCAATTTAGAAACTACAAAGTGGATAATTCAGAACTAGGAAGATCTATTGAAATCGATGTGATATCGGATTCTTTGGATAAAAAGACTTTACTAGCTGGCGAAGCCAAATTTAAGAATAAAAACGTCTCTTTATCCAAACTAGAACATTTAAAGGAAAACGTTTCGATTTTCGCTTCTAAATATCAACATGTTTATTATTTCATGTTCTCTAAGACATCTTTTTCAAATGATTTATTGGCCTTATTTGACCCTGATGTAGAACTCATCTCTTTAGAAAAGATGATCAAAGGAAAAGACGAATCTATTACTCGCTCATAAAAAGCTTACGAACGAAAAACCAGGCACCCTAAAGCTGAGCCGAAAGAGGTTGACAAAAACCGCCAAACAATTTCAAGCATTTAAGAATCTTTCGGAATGAAAAATTAAAAACATTCGGAATAGAAACATGAAAACTATCGGAATGAAATTGCCGAAACTATCGGAATGCCATATAATATTTTTGGTGATGAATATATGAAAATTGATAACTATAAGAAAAGACTCATCGATGAAAAAATAGAATTATACCTAAAAACATTTGGCGCAATATTTATAGAAGGGCCGAAATGGTGTGGCAAAACATGGACTAGTAGATATCACTCCAATAGTGAGTTTTTATTAGCGGACCCCAAGGGGAACTTTAATAACAAAAGGATTGCGGAGCTAGATCCTAACTTGGCTTTGCAGGGCTCTTCCCCACGCCTAATCGATGAATGGCAAGAAGCTCCTTCGATGTGGGACGCCGTTAGGGGGAGAGTAGATTCCTCTTCTTTAAAAGGCCAATTTATCCTTACGGGTTCTGCGACGATTAATAAAGATAGATACATTCATTCGGGAACAGGAAGAATCGCTAGATTAAAAATGAGGCCCATGTCTTTATATGAATCTATGCAATCGGATGGAAAAATTTCGCTTGAAGATATTTGTAACAATAACGCTTCAGATTGCTTCACTGGTGAAGTTGAATTAAGTAGGCTAATTGACTTAGTTTTGGTTGGCGGATGGCCTGCAACGAATAATATGACTCCTTTGCAAGGCACGCTTATCGCAAAAGAATATATTAAATCTCTTATTAATGAAGATATTTATCGGGTCGATAATATAAAAAGGGATAGGCACAAGATCGAATTATTGCTTCGTTCTTTAGCGAGAAACGAAGCGACAACCGTCACCAACAAAACCCTTAAAAACGACATCAAAGAAATCGATTTTGATGATATAAGTATCGACACAATAACCGATTATCTAAATCTATTTGATCGGCTTTATATTACGGAGAACATTCCTCCTTTTGCTAGTAAGCTGAGATCGTCATTAAGAGTAAAGCAAAGTGAAAAACGTCATTTTGTGGACCCGTCTTTGCCATGCGCTCTATTAAATTTAACAGCAGAGAAACTAATCAACGATCTTGAACTATTTGGTTTCCTTTTCGAATCCATGGTGGAAAGAGATTTGTACACCTATGTAGAACGATTTAATGCGAAGCTATACCATTATCAAGACTATGAAAATAATGAGATAGACGCGATTATTGAACTTGAAGATGGGGATTGGTGTGGCTTTGAAATCAAATTAGGTGCTAGCCAAATTGAAGGTGCTGCTTCTGGTTTGGTGGGTATTAATAATAAAATCATTAAAAATGGGGGCAAACCCGCTAAATCGCTATGCGTCATTTGCGGTTTAACGAACGCTGCATATAAAAGAAAAGACGGCGTTTATGTTGTTCCGATAACCTCCCTTAAGGCGTAGTAGCTTCGAGATATCGCTTATTCTTTAATAACGTGATTTGTCGTGTCGCTAAAGTAATGGGTATGTATTAAAGCGCTTAGACGTTTTCCATTTACGAACGTTTGAAATATAGATACGCTTCTTATTTGAAAATCAATGTAAGGGCTTTTATCATTAAAACATTGGGAAAAACGTGTGTTTTCCTTATGAAGTTCATGACTAAATTCAAAGTTGCAATCGTGGAAGACGACAAAAGCCAGTATCAGGTTGTTTTTGATTTGCTTAAAGAATTCTCCAAGGGAGAAGATATAGAATTTTTGCCAGTCTATTTCCCAGATGGAGTGGACTTCTTAAATAAATTCGATGGGTCTTTTGATTTGATTTTCATGGATATCGAAATGCCTCGTCTTGATGGATTAACCGTTTCTAGCCAACTAAGAAATATTGACCAAAACGTTCCTTTAATCATCATTTCTCATTCCGCAAAATACGCGGTAAAAGGCTACTATGTGCAGGCGTTTGGGTATCTAGTTAAACCGATTTCAAAAACCGATTTTTACTTTTTGATGAAAAAAGCGATTGATGAAATTAACCGCAAAAAGAACTCCTTTTTACTATTAGAGAGCAAATCTGGCATCCAGAAAGTCCACACCAAAGACATCCTTTATATTGAAGTGGTGAATCATTATTTGTCCTTTTATCTAGCGGATGGGACATCCTTACGAAAAAGAGGAAAAATGACCGATTATGCAGATCGCTTAGAAAAGGCTGGTTTTGCTAGGTGCAATGAATGCTACCTTGTTAATCTTTCTTTTGTCACTAAAATAGATGCGACAAGGAACCTCGTATACGTGAAAAATAACGCTTTATCGATTTCAAGATTAAAGAAAAAGAACTTTATCGAGGCCTTCACGAACTTTTTAGGCGAGAACGCGCAAAATGTATGAGGACTTTACTGCCGCTAAGGCGATAGGCTATTACTTTATCCGCTTCGTTATCCCTCTTTTTGTCGCGGAATCTCTTTATGGATTCACTCTGCCGAAACGCAAAAACTATTTGCCTTTGTTTTTGAGCTTCTCCCTTCTTTATTTTTCTTTGAGCATGATCATCGTTTATTACGACGTCGATTTTAAAATCGGCTGGTTTAGGACGATTTTCTTGCTCATTTTCTTTTTGTCATTGCCGCCGATGTTTGCTTATTATCCTTTAAAGTTTAAGCAAATCATTCTTTTTGCCTTAAGCGCGTATACCATCCAAAATTTCGGCGATAATTTATCTTCTTTGATTGTGTTTCTATCGGGATTAAGCAGTGCGAAATATGAGCTTTATCAGTCGCTGATTTATGGCGCAACTTACTTACTCGTATTCATTCCTTATTTCTTTCTATTCGTCAATAAATTAAAGGGCGAGATGATCCCTGATTTAATCGAAGGGAATATCGTGTATGTGATGACAATCGTTACTCTGATTGTCGTGTATTTAGTCTCAATGTTTGCCCAGTCTACGAGTGACTTTGTTGGCTTTGTCTCTTCTAGGATTTACGCCTTAATCGCGTGCTTGTTCCTTATCTTTACTCATTACAATACCTATTACCGGAAAAAGCTTCAAAATCAAAACGCGATGCTAGAGCAAATCGTCCATAACGAGAATGAGAAATTCAAGCAGTCCAAACGGAATATGGACCTTATCAATATGAGAATCCATGACTTAAAGCACCAAGTAGAAGGTTTGAAAGAATACGCGAAAACAAGCCAAGAAATGAATGCGCTTAATTCCTTAGAAAAGGAACTGCATATTTATGACAACGCGATAGAGACTGGGAACGCGACGGTTGATTTTATCCTCGCGGAAAAGTCTTTATATTGCAAAAAACACAAAATCCGTTTTTCGTCCCTAATTGATGGCGAGAAGCTCTCATTCATGGCTAACGCGGATATTTATTCTCTTTTTGAAAATGGCTTAGATAACGCGATTGAAGCGGTTTTAAAAGCGAGTAAGAGAGATAGGACAATAACCATTAACGTTGTTACAAAAGGGAACTTCTTAGTCATCCATATCGAGAATTTCTGCGTAGAAGAGGTGGAATTTCGCGATGGCTTACCCGTCACAAAGAAAGATAAGACATTCCATGGATACGGCACAAAGTCCATTCAAAGAGTCGTGAAGAAATACGAGGGGTCTTTAGCCTTTCAATGCAAAAACAACATGTTTTCTTTGAACGCTTGCTTCCCGCTTGATGAAACGAGTCTAGCAAATTAATTACGTCTTTTTGTGTCATACCTACGCCAAAAAAGAGACAAAAAGGAAGCGCTTTGACTATAGTGTAACCGCTATCAAAAGCACAATTTGCGTCTTTATTCGTACTGAAATTGCGCAAAAGAAAGGAAAATCATGAAAAAGAAGATTGTGAACGCAATCGCTTTTGGCGTAACTGCTATTGCTCTTACCGCCGGATTAGTCGTCGGTAACCAAATGGCTTCGCGCTATGAAAGCGAAATTAATTCGCTCCTCAATCCGCCAATCATCGACAACGAAGCGCTTGAACAAAGTGCTTCTAGCGGTCAAGAGCTTTCGAGAAAGCTCATGCAAGAAGGAGCCATCTTGCTCCAAAATAATGGCACTTTGCCTCTTGATTATGGCACCACGAAAAAAGTGAATGTTTTCGGATGGAGAAGCGTCGATTGGGTATATGGATCCGATGGAAGGAACGCCTCAGGACGCGTCGCTCCAGAAGATGGCGATTGGACAAAGAACATTGACTTAACTAAGGCGCTCCAGCAATATGGCATTGAAACCAATACACGCCTATATGATATGTATCGCGCCTTCCATAAGCCAATGTGGGAGCTTGTCGATACCCGTAATACCCACATTAACGAAATGACTCCGCTTCGGGAACCGGATATCGTCAATTATTCTGGTTCCGAGAGCGATGGCAATTACACAAACGAACTCTTGAATTACTGCAAGGATTTCTCCGACACCGCATTTGTTGTCATCGGGAGAATGGCAGGGGAAGGGATGAACTGTAACCCTAATACGCAAGTGAAAGAGGGCGGTGGCAGCGCAAATGATTCCACTCGTCACTACTTAGAGATTTCTACAGAAGAAGAGGCGCTTCTAAAATATTGCGGCGAGAACTACAAAAACGTTGTTGTTTTCATCAATTCGGCGAACCCCTTTGAAATGGGCTTCATGAAAACCATTCCAGGGTTAGATGCCGCTTTCTATGTTGGATTCACTGGAACTAGAGCCGCAAGCGCGCTCCCTAAGCTTATCTATGGGGAAGTGTCTCCTTCTGGGAGGACGGTTGATATTTTCCCTTATGATATGTTCACCAATCCCGCCAATATTTATTTAGGTGGGAAACGATATAACAATGGCGGTGGTTCTTATAGCGACGCAATCGAAAACGTCTATTTAGGCTATAAGTGGTATGAAACCGCTGACCAAGAGCATTATTGGGACAGTGTATCTAATGAATACGGGCAAGGATATGAAGGAGTTGTGGCTGCTCCATTCGGATATGGGCTTAGCTACAACGAATATTCTTGGGCTATCGGCGATATCACCATTAAAAGCGATGATCAAGAAGAAGGAACTCCTTATACAAGCGCCGCTTCTATCACCGACAAGACAAAAATCACTTTCCCCGTCACCGTCACCAATAACGGCACCGTTCCTGGACAAGATGTCGTGGAAATCTACGCGATTGCTCCTTATTACGGGCATACGGAAGAAAGCGCGATTGAGAAACCTTATGTCAATCTTGCGGGGTTTGGGAAAACCAATATCCTCGATCCTGGGGCGAGCGAAACCATCACCATCACCGTTGATCCTTATGATTTCGCTTCTTATGATTGCTACGACAGAAACGATAACGGCTTTAAAGGGTATGAGCTAGAACATGGCGATTACACCCTTTCGCTCCGCACAAGTTCCCATACTGTCAAAGAAGTTAGCTATCAAAACGCGGCGATTGCAGGGGATTTCACCTTTAAAATCGACGAAGATATTAAAATCGAGACCGATCCAATTACAGGCAAAACCGTCAAAAACCTTTTCACCGGATCTGATGCAATTGATTTGACCCCGATTGATGCGACCGAGAAAGACGGCTCTTTCGATCCAGGCATCAAATGGCTAACCCGCAAAGAATTTACGAGCTTAGACGATTTAAAAACGTCCTATGCAGCTGGTAGAGATGGCTCTCCTACTGCAATCGCGGCCTTCTCTAGTCGCGCTAGCGCCCAAAGAATTAAAGATTGGGACAATGCGACGGGTAATGATACTTTCGGGAATCCTATTCCAACGGAAAAACCGACTTGGAACGCCTCAAATGGCTTAAAGGTTGCAGACAATGGCATCATTAACGAACTTGGAGAAAAACTAGGTGCGGATTATGATGCGCCAGAATGGTCTAGTTTGCTCGACCAGCTCGATATGAGCGAAGTCGTCAACATGATTGGTGGCTATTATGGTAGCAAGGCCTTGAATTCGGTAGGTAAACCCGCTTTGACGGATCTAGATGGCCCTTCCCAAATCAAGAGCTTCTCTGGAGGGACGCCTCGCGGAACTGGTTATCCTACGATGACCACAATCGCTGCAACATGGAACAAAAAACTCCTTTATGAATTCGGCAAATCCTTTGGCGATGATATGAAAGGCGTCGGCGTTATGGGCGACTGGGGCTTTGCGATGGATTGCCATAGAACTTCTTTCTTTGGCAGAAACCATGAGTCCCCATCCGAAGACATGATGCTTGCTGGCACCCTTATGGCGGAAGCCGTTAGAGGCTTAGGCACTAGAGGCCGCTACAACATGATGAAGCACTTTGCTCTTTACGGGTATGGCGGCGACCAAATCTTCATGACCGAGCAAGGATTAAGGGAGAACTTCCTTAAATCGTTCCGCAAAGTCGTTCTTGATGGTGGTTGCTTAGGCGTTATGACCACTTATCAAGGCGTGGGGGCAGAGCACTCTGAAACTACGCAAGCCTTACTCCGCGGCGTTTTAAGAAACGAATGGGATTTCAAAGGCGCAGTCACGACTGACTATATCGGCACCAATCCTTATTGCGATACGCTTCTTCGCTGTGGCGGAGACTTCGGAATGGGCGTTAAGCCAGGGACCATTGAAGGGGTTAAATATGACTCTTCTTCCTCTCCTCGCGTTCAACATATGATTCGCGAAATCGCTCATCACGTCCTCTATATGTGGCTACGCGCCGATTATTACGAAAAACAGTATTTAGCGAATCCAGAAAAAGATGATTCTTTCATCAGTTCTACTTCGATTGATTCCTGGTGCTGGTGGAAGCCGCTTATTGTGGCTCTTGATATCACAGTCGGCACGCTTCTAGTGATGTGGGGTGCGATGGTTATCGTAAGCTTCATCGTTCCTAGCGATAAAGAAAAACAAAATTTAAAGGAGGGCAAATAAATGAAAGTCTCTCGCAAATTAATCAATATCATCATCGGCGCTACGGCAGGGGTCGCTATTGTTTCTACTGTCGCTAGCATTATGGGCACTTCCTATAGTAGCTACATGAATTATTACAACCAAGTCCAAGAAGAGAAGGAACACCAAAAATATCTCAATAGCCTTCCTCTTGAATTACTTGGCATCGATGCTTCTTTAAAAAGCGGCGTTCAATATTTTGATAACGGTAGAGCTAATCCCACCGCGGATGACTTCCAAGTCGTCGCCCATTTCACGGAAAAGGGCAAAGAATCCGATTCCATTCTTCAAACGAGGGATTATTCGATTGAGGTGCCTAGCGATTTTGCCTCTAATGGCGGAACCGTCAAGGTGAGCTACACTTACACTTACGAAGAAGAGAAGAAAGAGAATACCGATTCCTCTACGAGTGAAGAAACTCCTACTGAACCAAAAACGGTCACAAAAACCGCGGATGTCGCTATCTCTCTTACTGCCGTCAAATTGGACCATCTCGTTTTAATGGAGAATCCATATCGCGTTTATTATAGCGATGCGATGCCTTTCTCTAAGGAAGGGATGAAGGTGAAAGCCGTTTATAATGACGGCAGCGAAAAGAGCGTCGATACGAGCGCTATCGCGATTGAGACCAACGGCTTGCTTGCCGCTGGCACGGAAAGCGCGAAGGTATCTTATCAAGAAGGAGACGAGAAAATCACTCTTGATGTTCCGATTACCGTTGTCGCAGCTAGCGAATATTCTGATGGCAATATTGTTACGATTGAGTCAGAGGGAACGGTGGTCTTAGAAGAAGGCGATCCTCTAACTAACGCAAAAGTAACGGTACGCGCAAACTATAGTAATGGCAATCGCTTGGTCCTTGACCCAAGTTCTTATACCGTGAACGGCAATATCAACAATGCTTCGTTTGTGAAAAACTGCATTTTGACGATTAAAACCAATGGCGCTTCTCCTATTGAGACGAGAATTCCGGTTAAAGTGAATAACGGCTTCTTGGCCGATAGCATCAAAACCGGAGGCACCTCCGAAACCGTCTCTTCCTTTATCAATGGTTCAAAAGAAGCAGCAGAGTCGGTTGTTGTAACAGGGGCTACTTCTTTCTCCTACGACATCAATGTTCCTTATGTCGCAAAGACCAATTTCACCATTCGTCTTGCCAATATCGGAAGCGAAATGGTTTCCTTAGGCAAATCATTATCTTTAAAAGTCAATGATATCGATATCCCCCTTAATCAAACCCAGATGATCCCTTCTAGTGAAGGGCAATATAACCTTAACGATATCACCCTTCCTGATTTAGTCTTGAAAGCCGGGAAGAACAAAGTCACTTTGACGTTGAAGAGCAATAGCGATACGCTTGCGATTTCTCGTTTTGATATGTTTACGATGTATCAAGGCGAATTCTATTCCTCTTTGGATGAATACATGGGCGAAGTCTCTCAGAAAAACGGCACCTTTGACGCGGATTTATCCCAAGTCGTGAATTGGGGCACTGATCCCGCCAATTATTGCCATGGCTTAGCAACGGACGGTACCTATATTTATGGTACCTATACTAATTACTCTGAATCTAATCGTGAGATGAAAGTCGCTAAATATAGCGCGGATGGCACCCTTATCGCCGCAAGTGCGTGGACCAACGCGAATTATTTAGAAAAGTGTGCCGGAATTACTTATTACGATGGAAAACTCGTCCTTTTCCATTCCGATGGCGGGCAATCATATCTAGAAACGAAAGATTTCAAGGATGGTGCAAACTTCATAGAATGCAAAAAAGGCGAAGAAATTCTTTCCTTTGAAGGCTTAGCGGGGAAAACAATCCGTGACGTCTATTACAACGCTAACTTGGAGCGTTTCGCTGTTTTAGTTGATAGCAGCATCACTCTGTTTACTAAGGACATGAAAAGTATTTCCTCATTTACTCCAAAAATCGTAGGAAATTATGGTAATGCCGTTAGAATGAGCGGGACGGCCAAATACATCCTTGTCAATTATTCTAAGAATGGCGTCAATAATCCAACCATTGCTGTTTACGATTATGATGGCAATCGCGTTGGACAGTTCCAAATCCCGAATTCCGTTTCTGATATGGGTGGAGAAGAAGAGCTTCCTGTGCCAACACACATGAATACCCAAGGTATCACTTATCTAGATGGCACATTCTATTTCTCTATTCTCCGTTTCACCCAAATTGTCGACGGAAAACGACTTAAGGGCGATGGTAATAGCATCATGGCGGCTAAGCTAAAAACGGTCAAAGAGAATATCGAATCCGATTTTAGTTTTGGTGAATACATTAGTGCATGCGGCGATGATTACGATGTCAAAACCGAGGCTAAACCAGTCGTTGGACAAAAAGGGAACATTGACAAAGGCGGATACCAAATGGGCTTAGCGACGGATGGGGAGTATATCTACGCGGCGAAAAACACGAGTGGCAACGCCAAAACCATACTCTATAAAATCGATCCTGCAACTTGGGAAGTGAAAGGAAAAACCAAGGAATTCAGCACGATGTTGCCTGAAGGATTCACCGACTCCGATGATAATTCCCAGCTCATGGTAAAAGATGGAAAGCTTTATACCTTCGTTTATCCTGATTCCGATCACTGCCGCGCTTTATCTATCTCTTTAACGGAGTTCAATAACGGGACTCCAGCTGAGGAAAAGCTTCCTTTCGAAGGGAAAACGGATGCTAGAGTAAGATCATGTTACTATAGCGAAATCACCGAGCAATACGCGGTTGTCGACGATAATAAGAAACTCTATTATTTCGATGAAGACGGGAATCAAGTAGGAAATACAAAAACCCTTAAAGGCGCAACCGGCATGAATATACGCTCTATCACGGGAGACGATAAATACGTCTATATCTCTTATGGGACGAACAATCAGTCTTCTTTGCCGATTGAGACTTATACCTTAAGTGGCGATTATATTGGCTTGACCCCGATCCCAGGGATTAATCTAGGCAAAATCACTAGTGGCGGAAAAGAAGTTGACCAAGGCTTCAATATCCAATCCATGGTTTGCTATAAGGGCGATTTCTATGCTGGCGTCTGCACTTGGCAAGGCGATGGAGGCATCAACATTTGGAAGACGAGCGTCGATCCTAGCGTTTTCAACGTTTCTAAACTCGCAAGCATCGAAGTTAGCTCTGACACAAGCCGTTATATCGTAGGTGAAGAAATCGCTAAGCACCTTACCGTAACCGCTCATTATGAAGATGGTAGCAAAGCGAAGGTAAAGGACTTCACCGTCTCACCTTCTAATGCCACTAGCGGTTTGACTTCTTTCACGGTGTCTTATACGGAAGGAAAAATCACCAAAACGAGTGATGTGACTGGCTTTACTGTCGTTTCCGCTAATGGTTCATTAGGGGATTACGTTTCAGTAAACGGGGAAGAAGCGGCGAAAAAACTCGCCTTTACGAAAGTTGATGTCGATAGCAAAGTGCAACAATACGCGATGGGTGGCACTTACTATAATGGCTATATCTATCTAGCTTCTGCTCTCGCTAAAAGCGGCAATACCAAAACGGAAACCGTCGTTTCTAAGATTGATCCAGAAACTTACAAAGTTATCAGCACCAAAACGATTGATCACGCCGATTTTAGTGGAGATGGTGCAAAACTATTCGTCAAGGGGACAAAACTATATTTCATTACTTCCAAGTCGCTAGCAAATTCTGCCCCTTATGAGATTTGGAATATCGATTTAGAGGATAAAACGAATGGCTTCGATAGTGAGACTAGTGCCTTCACAAAAGTTGATAACCTCATAATATCGGGAGCCTCCGCAATCCAATATAATGCGACTAATGGTAAATATGCGGTCTTGAACGGCAATAATCTTGTTGTGGCTAATGATAGCGGAGAGCCGTTAACTACCGTTAATTGCTCCTTAAGTGGCTATAATGCCTCTAGCGTATTCGTGGATGATAATTACATCTATGTGAGCTACAAAACCGATAACCAAACTGTAGCGCCAATCGCCGTATATACTTGGAATGGCACTAAGATTGGCACGGCTCAAATCGCAGTTCCTAGTGGCTTAAGTAGCTATAACGTCCAATCTATCTTCAATAACGGCAAAGACCTTTATGCGGTCACTTGTAGCTGGGGCGGACCTTCTACTAAGCTTTGGAAGCTAACCCTAGAATAGTTAAACCATCCATTAGAAATATCCCTTTGGGCTTATGCTTGAAGGGATTTTCTTTATGCGTTTTTTTCGTTGACTAGCAAATTGTTTAAAAACGTTTTCATAAAAACTAATTTTTTTAAAAGGAAAATAAATTAGATGTTATTTCTAAAAAAGAAAAAATTAAAGAAAACAATTTCGTAATTCATCCTTCGAATTTTACGAGTAAAATCGTGGAGCGATAGTGATAAATATTTAACGATAATAGCCATTTTCATTATTTTTTCGAATTAGAAAATAAAGACGACGATTACTTTATAGCATGGTTGCTAACGCGTTGAAATACCCATTACAATGGTATCAAAACGTATATGAAAAGGAGTCTTTATGAAAAATCGAAAACTATTGATTATTGGTTTTGGAATCGCTTCTCTTGCCGTGACGATGCTGACGGTTTCTTCTCTTGAGATTTCTCCAAAAGAAATGATTGCGAATTCTTATTTTGAATATCGAAAGGCTGGTGGAACGTCTTCGTATCATGAATGGCTTGAGGCGGGTTCTCCAAAATACCCTTCTCTGAAAGAGGAAAAAAACCAAAAAGAAGAGAAACCTTTAAAAGTCGTTTATACGCGTTTTGATAAAAACGGGCATCTATTCGTTACTCTTTCCGATGGGCGGGAGCTTGACGCGGGGGACTTTGGCTATAAGAAAGTAAAAGCGGCTTGCGATGTGAAATTCTTTTGTGGCGACACCCTTGTGAAAAAAGAAACGGTTACGATGGATGAAAAACTTACCCAGCCTATTTTGGACACATTCTCTATTAAAGACTGGTATCTTGACCAAGAGCTTACTAAGAAATGGGATTTTGATTCGATGAAAGCGCAAGGACCTATAACCTTATATGGGGACTACAAAGCAAATTGCAGCTACGTCTCTTTGCTAGATGAGGTCGCAGGCAATAAGTTTGAGCTTAGAAAGTTTGTGTTTGGCTATAAGTACGCTTTACCAGTCCCTTATGATTATTCTTCTGAGCACGTCTTTTCTAGTTGGCTATATAACGATAAGCCGATTGATTTAAGGGGGACATGGAAAATACCATCCCACGCGACTTTACGCGCAAAATGGGTGAAAAAAGAGAAATTCGATTATAGCCAATTCGGCTACTATCCGCAGACCGCCGTGACGGACAAAAAGCTGATACGGCGTTTGAATGAAGTTTATGAATCTGGGTTAGGGATAAAGAAACACTCCCTTGAAACGCAAGGATACGGGGCAAAATACGTTGGCAATACCTACATTGAATATGACGGGATGAGATACAAACGGTTTGAGTGGTTCGGGAATCACCCTGGGGGAAGCGCCTCTTATCGTTTCCGAAACGGAAGCCGAGTGCGTGATATTTCTTCCACCCCGACTTTTTACTTCAAAGTCGAGCCGATTGAATGGAAAGTGTTTAACACGAGAAAAGGGGAGACTCTCGCCGTAACCAAAAAGGTGCTCGATGTTTGGTGGGCGATGTGGAATATTAGACCCTATGCCGATAACCATAGCTTAAATGATTACGCCTATTCCAATATCCGCAACTGGATGAATGGAAACCATTCTTCCGATATTCCCACTAGAGATAGATATAACTATTCCCTTTTCGATACCGATTTGACGCTCGGGAAGAAAGAATATGATAGTCTTCTTTCTCATTATAAAAGCGACAAATTGTTCCTTCTAAGCAAAGAAGAATGCGAGGATTTAAAGAATGGCGGCAATTCCTTACGCGCGGAAAGTAGCGATCACGCGCTAGCGTATCAATCAACCGAAGCATCAAGCGACTATCAATATATGTCTTGGGTCACAAGAGAATCCTTAGTTTGGTCAAATGACCGTTGGTATTGGCGGGTAAAATCAAATGGCGAATTCGGGGATGATTATCGCGTCGATTATTGGGGCGCGGTTCGCCCAGCGATTAGAATCAAATAACGCTTATTCGTTATTTCTCTATGAGCCATGACAAAAAAGTAATTTAGCGGTTTTGAAAAATTGCTTTTTATCGTTAACGCTTCTTCTTCATCTTTTTCATCATGAAAAAGTCCATAACTTTGCTATTCTTTCAATTTTAAGGTAGTTTTTGCGAGGATTTTTTAATTTATAGAAAACGAGAAAAAGCAAACAATCAGCAAGCGAAACTTCGTTGGAATGCTTTAAGCGCTTTGTTAGAATGAGGCTATTCCCCATCATCATTTTGCCTAGTTTTGGAGGGACTATTGATGCAAAAATATTTAGAAGAGATGGATGCCCCGTTTTCGTTAAAGCTACTTTTTGAAGAAGCTAGCCGCTGCTTACTATGTCTCGATGCTCCTTGCTCTAAGTTTTGCCCTGCTGGAACTGATCCGGCGAAATTCATCCGTTCGGTACGTTTTAAAAACCTAAAGGGCGCTGCCGAAACCATTTACGAAAATAATCCTTTTGGCGCGACTTGCTCTAGAGTTTGCCCTACGGAAAAATATTGCGAATATGGGTGCTTAAGAAGTGGAATCGATACCCCAATCCAAATTAACAAAATTCAGCGGTTTTTGATGGACGTTATGGAGAATACCCCGCTTGAAGCTGCTCCAAAAACAAATCAAAAAGTCGCAATTATTGGGGCTGGTCCTTCTGGTCTTACGGCCGCGTATACTCTAGCGAAAAACGGGATTAATGTCACAATTTATGAAAAAGAGAAAGAATTAGGAGGATATCTTAGATATGGCATCCCTCCTTGCCGTTTACCAAACGCCATTCTAGATAAAGAGATTAAGCGAATCCTTTCTTTAGGCGTGAAGGTTTTTCCTGAACAAAAAATCGATGATTACGAGAAACTCAAAAAGAAATATGACGCGATAATTGTTGCGATCGGTTTCCAAAAAGGAAAGATCCTTGATTTATTCAAAAATAACCCTCACGTTGAGCTTGCGACATCGTTTTTAAAAAGGGTGAAAGAGAAAGAGGGGCATATCAAACTCCCTAGTAGTGCCTTAGTGATTGGGGGAGGCGATGTTGCAATGGATGTCTCTTCGACTTTAAAGCTACTTGGCGTGAAGCAAGTGAGTGATGTTATTTATGAGACCTCTATAGAATTCAAAGCGAGTGAAAAAGAACTAGAGAACGCTAGAAAATTAGGAGTGAGTCTAATTGATGGATATGTTCCCTATGAATGTCACGAGGAAGTTGTTTCTTTCCGACACCGCAATATTGAGTCTACTTTAGTCATTTCTAGCCCGTTAATCATTCTTGCGATCGGGCAAATGATTGACGTAGCGAATAGGAATATCGAGCTAAATTCGAGCGGAGAAGCAATTAACCCTAAAAGCGGCGTTTTCTATTGTGGAGACATTACGGAAGGGGATAAGACGGTCGTATCTAGCGTTAGAAGCGGGAAAATCGTCGCGGAGCAAGTCAGACAATATTTAGGGAGGGAAAGAGAATGATTAAAAAAGATTTGAGCATTACTTTTTTAGGAATTAAATTCCCAAACCCCTTTTGTTTGTCTTCTTCGCCAGTCGGTAATGATTATGACATGTGTAAAAAAGCCTATGAAGCGGGATGGGGCGGAATTGTCTTTAAAACCATTGGACCAAGTAGCTATTTGATCAATGAAGTTTCTCCTCGTTTCGACATGACTTCAAAAGAAGGCACTCCCTTTATCGGATTTAAAAACATGGAGCAAATCGCAGAGCACCCCTTAGAAGAGAATCTTCGCGATTTAACTAGGCTCAAAAAAGAATTCCCGAACAAAGTATTAATCGCTTCCATCATGGGGAATGACGAAAAGAGCTGGAGAGAGCTCGCTAGAAAAGTAGAACTAGCGGGCGCGGACATGATTGAAATGAATTTGTCTTGCCCTCAAATGACTAGCCACGCGATGGGGAGCGATGTGGGGTCTAACGCCAAATTATGCGCGAAATATTGTAAAGCCGTGAAAAAGGGCTCTTCTTTACCAGTCATGGCGAAAATGACACCGAATATCACCGATATGAGCGAAGTCGCCAAAGCGTGTCTAAAAGCAGGGGCGGACGGAATTGCCGCAATCAATACGGTGAAGTCGATTTGCAATGTTGATTTAGCGAAAAAAGTCGGCCTTCCGATTATAGACGGAAAATCTTCCATCTCAGGATATTCTGGCAAAGCAATTAAACCAATCGCATTACGTTTTATTCAGCAATTAAAAACAGCGATTCCCGATGTAGAAATTTCTGGAATCGGCGGGATTGAGACTTGGATTGACGCGGCTGAATTCATTTTGCTAGGTGCAAAAACCTTACAAGTCACAACCGCGATTATGCAATATGGCTACCGCATTATTGAAGACTTGACCAATGGCTTAATGCACTATATGGAAGAACAAGGTGTCGACCACTTAGAAGAGTTAGTTGGTCAAGCTAGTTGTAATATTGTTCCAGCAGAAAACTTGAACCGCGATTATATCGTTTATCCTTCTATTGATGAGAAGCGTTGTATTGGATGCGGAAGATGCTACATCTCTTGCTATGATGGGGCCCATCAAGCAATGACATGGAGTGACTTGAAGCGTCGCCCACAGTGTAACAAAGAAAAATGCGTTGGTTGTTTATTGTGCAAACTAATTTGCCCAGTTGAGGCAATCTCTTGTGGCGAAATTACTTTAAAAAAGGCCGCAAATCCAGCTTTAAAAGTTGAAAATATCAAATTATAGAAAATAAATGCGAAATATTTTAACCTGTTTTTGCGGCGATTTTATCAGTTAATTCTTAACTGCTAAATGCCAAATCGACCATCAAAAATATGCCAAACAGACCAACATAGTTACCTTGTTTGGCTATTTTTGTCATCACCCTATGGGCGATTATAAAAAGAGAATCATCGACGAAATCATCCTAGATAAGCTTGGAAGCAAGAGGGCTATTTTGATTGAAGGACCAAAGTGATGCGGCAAAACAACAACCGCTGAACAAGTCGCAAATAGCGTTCTCTATATGGCTAGTCCTAGAAACGTTAAGCAAAATCTCATCATCGCCGATACTGATCCAGAAGCCCTATTAAAAGGCGAGGCTCCTAGACTAATTGATGAATGGCAATTAGCGCCAAAATTATGGGATGCGATTCCCTTCGAAGTCGATCGTAGAAAAAAGTTTGGTCAGTTTATTCTTACGGGTTCTACTACGCCGGTTGATAGTAGCAAAATCATTCATACAGGAACAGGTAGAATTACTTACTTAAAAATGAGACCGATGACCTTATTAGAATCGGGGGAATCGAATGGCAAGGTAAGTCTAAAGTCTCTATTTGATGGTAACACCAGTGTTTATGCGACTTCCTCTCTTTCTTTAGAGGACGTTGCTTTTCTCACTTGTCGAGGAGGGTGGCCTATTTCTACCTATTTATCGGGCAAAAGCGCGTTGAGCCAAGCGATTGATTATTATGATGCGGTCGTTCATTCGGATATTTCTAGGGTCGATGATGTGAAAAGAGACCCTGAAACCACAAAAAGAATCATGGCTTCTTATGCGAGAAATCAGGGCACACAAGCTAGCGATGAAACGTTAGTGAGCGACATCAAAGTAAACGAAGATGATAGTTTGAATGTTAAGACAGTTCGTTCCTATATTGAAGCGCTAAAGAAAATCTTTGTTATTGAAGATATGAAGGCGTGGAATCCCAATTTACGTTCTAAGGTTGCGATTAGAACTTCTGACACAAGGTATTTTATCGATCCTTCCATTGCAGCGGCTTCTTTAGGTTTTGAACCTATAGATTTAATGAACGATTTGAATACGTTTGGTTTTATGTTTGAAACTTTAGCGGTTAGAGACTTAAGGGTGTACGCTGAAACTTTAGGCGGCTCTTTGTATCACTATCGCGATAAAAGCAATTTAGAATGTGATGCGGTAATCCACTTAAGGAATGGCAGCTATGGCTTAATTGAGATTAAACTCGGTGGCGACAATTTAATTCAAGAGGGAGTCGATAGTTTATTAAAACTGAGCCAAAACATTGATTTAGGCAAAATGAAAAAGCCATCCTTTTTAATGGTCTTGACGGCGAATGGTGATACGGCGTATAAAAGACAAGATGGTGTTTTAGTTGTTTCAATCGGAACACTAGGAAAATAGTATTTCTAAAATAATTGAAGTAGCGTTTTCTATTTACCCATAACGATTGTTTATACAAAAGCAATTTTAACAATAAACTCTTGAAAAATTCGGGGGGGGTAAAATTTTAACATGTTTAAAAAATAGAAGGAGCTAACAATGCCAAAAGAGACAACTACGATTCAATGTTATCCAAGCGATAAGGAAATTAATGAAAAAATCAGATTATTTGAGATGTTTGGTTGGGAAGTAATCAATAATCAACGTTGCCAAGAATTCACTGGCCAAGATAGTGATGGAACTCGCCACTTTGAAACGTTCAATAAAATCACTTTCTCAAGGGAAAAAGGAGCTCCTTGGTATGCTGAAGCTAGGGAACTTGAGAGCGAATATGTAAAACTTACTACTTTGAGAAACTCAACCGCTCCATATATTAGAAGAGAAGCGGCTGAAAAATTTGGTTTAGAATATTGCGATGTTGAAAAGCCAGTTATCGCTACGCCGAAAAAATTTTATCTTCCTCTTACGCTTTTGTTTGTTTTCTTGGCCTTCATACTTTTAAGCCTCGTTCTACTTTGGGTTCCTGGTTTCGCTGAGTTTATTATGATTGCTAATTCTTGCCTTTCCATTGGATTGATTGGAAGTATTGTTTCAATAGTCTTCTTAATCAAAAATAGAAAATGCCTAAGAGGATTAAAGGGTGAAAAGGCGACTAATGCGTTAGCAACCTATGAAGAAAATCTAAAGAAGAAGACGGAAATTGATCGCCAAATTAATGAAAAATGCGATCAAAGATTGCTTGAAATCGAAAACCGCTGCGCTGAAATCATTAAATAAGAAAATCCTCGAATTTCTAAAGCAAAAAAGCGTTACTCTACTTGCATAATCTCCGCAAATAGGTAACGCTTTTTCAATATCCTTGTAGAAAATGGATTAAATCTGATTTAGATTAGTTTCGATTCTTTTAGTAAGAGCTCGATATCGGTATCTTTAATCTTTTTAAGGACTTTCTTGAGCAAGAAGCGTTCCGCAACCGATAAATTCATATCCTTTAATTGCTTACGGTCAACTGCGTAATAAGCCGCTCTTAATAGTTCGCGGATATCATAACGAGAACCCCATACTTCAGGAACCCCGCGGTCCACATTCATTAACGTATAGACTGCTTCCATTCCGCTTCTCATGGAATATTCAGTTGTGAAGATGGTGTCATGAGGAATCTCAGCGAACTGTCCAATGAAGGCAAAGTTCACTGCGCCATGAGGGACTACATGTGGGCGATCAGATTCCTTTCTTGGTTGGAAGAATGCGTCGATATAAGGCATATACGCGGTTGTGGTATTCGCGTGTTTCGTCGCGTATTCTTCAATCTTGTCACTAGGAACTCCAATGTGGTACATCCATTCTTCTGCAACCTCAATGCCAGAGCAATCTCTCATTGGTTTTTTGATATAGTTACCTGGACGATTTGTGTAGAGGCTATAGAACCAAACAAGCGTTCTATTCTTTGGCTGATCCTCGAATTGCCCTTGACGGTTAATTGTCCAAGAGCATCTCCAATAGTCCCAGGAATCTTTTACTGTGACGATGCCTCCCGTACATACTTTTCCAGTATGAGGATCACGTTGCGTAATGTTTGTGATATAAGGTAGAAGCGTGTCATCGACATCGATTGTGGCACTCATCCAGTTGGTCTCTTCGATGTTGTTAGAGAATTTATCAACGTTACCAAATGAGCCATCATTAACTTGGGCAGCCATCTTTCTCCACATGTTCCAAGAATCCCCTTCCTTGCTCTTTAAGCTCTTATAATCTGGAGCGGTAGTTTGATTCCCGTATCGCGTGCTATCAACGCAAGACCCATTGGTGATGAAAACCAAATCATCTTCGCTGAGTTTATAGGTGTGAGGCTTTCCCTCTAATTCCACTTCAATCGCAGTTGCGACTTTGTGGTCGTTATTCTTCGCGTCGAAGATGACGTTTTTCACTTCGCAGTGAGGGATAAAAGTAACTCCATGATCGGTGAGATATTTTAATAAAGGCAAAATCATCGAATCATATTGGTTATAACGTGTGAAACGAAGGGCGGTAAAGTCTGGCAAACCATCGATGTGGTGAACGAAACGCTGCAAATAACGTTTCATCTCTAAGGCGCTGCTCCATTCTTGGAATGCGAACATTGTTTGCCAGTATAGCCAGAAATTGGAACGATAGAAATGATCATCAAAGCAATCGCTGATCTTTTTGTCTTCTAAATCTTTTTCTGGAGTCAAGAAGAGCTTCAAAAGTTCATTTTGCGCTTCTTTATCAAGCGTGAAATCATGCCCTGTAGGAAGCTTCTTCCCACAATGAGCAGTAGCCCTACATAGAGAATAGTTAGGGTCTTCTTTATTCAACCAACGATATTCATCGAGGACGGAAACGTTAGGGTCGGAGCTAGATGGCACATCTTTATAAACATCCCACATGACTTCGAAATGGTTATCCATTTCTCTTCCGCCACGCATGATAAATCCATTCTTTGGATCATGGATTCCGTCGCATGCCCCACCTGCGATAGGGTCTCTTTCTAGGATTTTAATTCTTTCGCCTTTAATTTGGGCATCTCTAAGTAAATAGAACGCGGCCGTAAGCCCGGCTAAGCCACTTCCGATAATATATGCGCTCTTTTTATCCGCTCCCTCAGGTTTCTTTGGGTGAGCGAAGGCTTCGTAATTTCCTGCTGAGTAATACATTGCTTTTTCTCCTTTTGCCGCTTGGGCAATATCTAAGGTAAAGGAAAAAACAAGCAAAGAAAAAATGCAAAAAATGATTCCTGTCCAAAAATTTGATTTATATCTTAAAAAGACAAAACTTTTGACAAAAAGAAATCAATGTCAATTTCGCCCAGAATATGCGACTAATGCATTAGGGATTGTCCCCTTCACTAAAGGAGACAAATGCTCAATGATGATTTTTGGGTCTTCTTGCATATCACGGTCAACCCAGCTCATCATCACATCCACAAAAGCGACTGTGTAAAAGCGTGATACAAAATCTTTATCGCTTGCAGTGACATCATCAATATGAAGAGAAATGGCGACTTCGTTTATCACGTGATCAAGAAGGGGTTTCGTTAAATTGCATAAGTATCTTTCTAAAGTATCTTTTGATACTCCGTGATAAATGTTCATGATGAAGGATTTTTCTTTTTGGGCTAAAAGAAAAACGTCATAGAACCCTTCTTCCCATGTGGCGTAATTTCGATTCTTTTGAATGGCGGCATCCGCTTCAGAATAACAAATCCATTCAATTAGCTCAGGAAGGTCGGAAAAATGATAATAGAAGGTCTGTCGGCGGACCCCGCAGTGATCGCATATCTCTCCAATGGTGATTTTACGAATCGATTTCTTCTCTAATAATTCTTTTAATGAAGCCGCTAAAGCTCTCTTTGTTAAATCTGACATATGTAAAATTTTATCATTTTACAAAAAGAAGGAAATGTAGTTCTTTTCTCTCGCTGCAATTGAATTAGTAGCTTAACGAATAAGCGCTCTTTCGGGTGCCTCTATTCTCGATTAAGCTGATGGATTTCCAATCAATCATAATTTCTACTAAGAATATATCTATATTTTATTATTTAATAAGTTACCTTAATACCTAAAAACATATGTAATAATAAATGCGAACAAAACAAAATAAATGGTGTTTTTAGCATTTAAAATAAATGTTAAAAATAAATAACGAATCATAAATTTAGCAAAACTAAATTATGAATTTTATCTCATTTGCGGTATCCTTTAGTTGGTCATAAAGAATTATGGGTAAATTTGTTATTGGATCTTCAGTTGATGGCTACCGCTTCCTCTTAGAGAATTTTAAAGGGGAAGTCCTTGGCATTTCGCCATTCTTTGATAGCGAAGAAAAAACAATTAATGCGATTAAAAGGGCAAAGAGAATCATTCCTAATGCGAAAGCCTACGATGAAACGGCAGGGAAAGTCGTTAGAACTGGTCTTCCTCACTTTGTTATCTATAAAGATTCGAATGATATGTATCGTTTCTCTTTGCAAGAAGGGGATGGCTCGATTTGTTTTTCCTCCCCAGCTTACACTTCGTTCCGATACTGTGTGCAGGTCATTAGTTCAGTTCGTGCGATTGTTAGTGGCGTAAATTAGTATTAGCCCAAAGGTCCCATCTACGGACTTTTTTAAATTCTTTACGTAGTTTTTCTAACGCTTTCTTATAACGGTAATAAACCAAATCTTCGCCTAAGCTTAAGATTGAGGCGATTTCTAAAAATGTGTATTCAAAGCCTTCTCTAAGGATAAAGATTTTATCGCTAGGGTATTTCAAACTTGATTCAATCCTTTGAACGATATTCTTTTCATCGATATTGGTTAAGGAGTCGTCGTTACTAATCGTAATGACGTTATCGATATCATCGTGCGATTTGTTAAGTTCGTTTTTATATGTCTTTTTGGCGATATTTCTAGCGACTTGGAGCAAATACTTTTTAAGATCTTTGATTTCTCCTAAGCGATCTTTATTCTCCAATATTGCGACAAATGTATCGGCAATAACATCTTCTAGCCAAATATGATATCCGACTGTTTCAGCGACTATCTTTTTCATGAGGTCATAGTTAGCTTTATAGAATGTAGAAAACGCTAAATCGATTTGATTCTCGTCCCCGTTAGCGAAAGCGTCCTTTAATTTTTCTTCGATGGTCATGAATATCGTAAAGGAAACGCTTTTTACTCATGTTGTCAAAAGAAATGATATGGATATTTATTAGATGCCATCGAGATATTTTATAATAGTTAAATTTAGGCATTAGTTTATGAAATAAGAAAGAAATAGATGCATACTTAGTATCTACTTGTATTAACAAATGATATTTTTAATTCTTTTCTTTTTTAGCTAGACTCTATATCAAAAATTCGTCTTTCTTTTGGCGGAATGAATCGCTATTTTTGTCACTCTATTAATTGGAGATGCTAAGCAAGCACATCTCTATTGTGGCAATTATGATATCGAAAAAGAGAAACTTTGCCTTAGGCTTTTATTACGCAAGTCGAAGAATTTTTTGGGATAGAAAATTTATGGTTTTAGCATTTCTACTCATTCCTCTTTGCGTTGCTATTCCACTTGTCCTTATCTATCAGCCTATAGATGCGATACGCTTGCCTAAAAATCCAAAATTGCTCGAGGATAGCGAACACTTTCTTTTTCTATATCGCCTTTATGGAAATACATCTGATTTATCTACGAGTAATTATTATTTGTCTCTTTTTAAAAACAAAAGCGTGGTTTCTAGCGAGTACTATGTCTTAGGAGGGTTTGGCAAATACCAAGAAACACATTTTATCTTCTCTTTCTATACGCAGTGTTTTTCTCGGATTCCTCCTTTTATGGGAATATTCGCCCTTTTTATCGCGTGGTATCTTTTCTATTCCAGTGATGCGAAAGGGGGAATGAAGAATCTTTTAGAGACAAACGTAAGATGGTGCCCTTTTAAAACGGGGATGATTTTCCTTTATTTTTTCCTTCTTTTCTTAATTTCATTCATTCCAATTGGAGTTACCTTTGCTTTTAAGAGCAAGCCGTTGTTATTGCAATCCGATGGCGTGAATTGGGTTTTCTTGAATCCTTATCCGTTTTGGTTTGTTCAAGCTTCATTTTGTCTTCTTAACTCCTTGCTTATGGGGGCAATCATTCTTCTATTCGGAAGCTTATTTCATCGTAGAAAGCGCGCGTTAGTGTGGATGAGCTCGTTCTCTTTGATTATCGCTTTCCTTTTCTATATGGCTTATTTTGTGTTGCGACAATCGTTTTCAAATTATCAAAGCGAAGATAACGTCGTAACAAACTTCATGTCTTATCTTGTTTTCTTTGGCCCAAATGCGCTTTATCGGTTCTCCATCGATAGGATCATCATTTGGGTAATAGAAGTGGTCGCCTTATTCGCTTTGCTTTTCGTTGCAATTTTATGGAGAAAGAAAGATTCCCATATTTTTTGGCGGAAAGTGAGAGAAAAACCATCACTTTATAGTTATTAGGTATTTTTATGATCGAAATTAAAAATTTGAACAAATCGTATGGCAAAAATCACGTTTTAAAAGACGTTTCTCTTCATTTAGAAAAAGGAAAGATTTATGGCTTAATTGGGGCAAACGGATCAGGGAAATCCACCCTCATGAAAACCATGATTGGTTTAACTTCGTATCATGGGTCAGTACGTTATAATGGCATATCATTATCCTCAAGACTTATTGAAGGTAAGCCAAAGATTGGCTACATGATTGAAGAACCTTGTTTCTTCGCTAACCTTTCTGGAAGAGAAAACCTTATCTTAATCGCAAAGCTATATGAAAACTTGGAGAAGGGGAGTGTGAAGTGGACGCTAAGCCAAGTGAATTTGTTATCGAAAGCGGATTACCGCTATTGCACCTATTCTTTAGGGATGAAGCAGCGACTTCATTTTGCTTTTGCGATTATGACAAAACCTGATTTTTTGATATTAGACGAACCGTTTAACGGGATTGATCCTCTCGCGGTTGCTCTATTTGAAAATATCATCAAAGATTTTGCTAAACGCGGAACGACTGTCTTAATTTCTTCCCATATGATTAGAGAGCTACAAGAACTCGTAGATGGGGCGTTTATTCTTGATAATGGGAAAATCGCATTTTCTACCGAAGAGGCTAGAAAAGTGGATTTATTTAACACCTTCTTAGATATCGTGAAGGAGTCGGGGAGCGAACTAAGATGAAGAACCTTTTAAAATATCGCCTTGCTTCTTTAAAAGAGGAGAGATTTTATTTCATCACGTTTTTAGTCCTTACTCTTTTATTCATTTTTTGGATTTTTATTTACTTCATCACGAGAGGACCATCATCGCTAGACAATCATTATTCAATTCGTTCCACCTCTCCGATTGAAAAAGCGTTCTTCTTTTCTTCGTGTCATAACACCTTACTAGCGACCTTGCCTACCTTGTCTTTCTTTTTAGGGACTAGTTTAGGATATCTTTTTATTTCTAGCGATTACGAGAAGAAACGCTTAAAAATGATTTTTGGCGCGTATCTAGGGAAACGGCGATTTTATTTGAACGCTATTTTTATAAGTAACATTATCGGTGCGTTATTTATTTTGTCTTATTGGCTACTATTTGCAGCTTTAAGTTCTCCTCTTTGGATGGTAAATGCGGTAGAGGGGAATGTGTTCTTTAGCATTTTCATTACATTCTTATGTTCTTTGGTTCTCTTCTGGTTCTCTTTATTACTAAGCGGTTTACTCGGTGTTTTGTGTAAAAATGGGGCTTTTGCAGCGATTTTTTGTATTTCTCTTTATTTAGTCGCGGTTTTTTACGCGATGATTTCTCTCACTGCAACACCGCCAGAAGATGTGAATTCGTTATCCTTTGAGCTAAGTGTAATAGAGAAAAATCCTCTCGCGGGATTAGTCCTTCTCAACCGATATGGGAACATTTCAATTTTGTGGGATCATTTAACGATTGGATTTATTACCCTACCGTTTCTTTTCTTATTAGGAATGTACGTTTATGAAAAGAAAGAGGTTTAAAAGCTTTGTTGCTGGATTTTCCTATTCCTCAAAACGGCTTTATTGGGACAGGGCTTTTGTAATCACGCTTTTCCTATTATTCCCAGCCTGTTTTATTTTGCCGCTTATTTTTATTAGGAACCCAAACATGACTTCTGATAACTTTTTAATTCTTTCTTGGACGAGCGAAATGGCGAAAAGCTATGCAATGGAACACGCAGCGGAAACACGTTTAGAAAGCTATTACTCTTGTCTTTTTTACCACGATTTACGTCCTGGTGATTATTTTGTGTTTGGTGGGGCTCGTGAATTCAACGAAGCGAGCATTTTCGTTTCTGGTGCTACAAGGCTATTTATGGGCGTTCCCTTTGACGCTTAGCTTGTTCGCGATAGCCCTATCCTGGTTTCTATTCTATTCATTTGACGCGAAAAACTCTTGGAAAAATTTAGCGGGAACCAACATATATAAATCTTCATTTATCCTCGGCAAAACCGCCTTTTATTTTTTGATTTTGTTTGTAATTTCCGCATTTTTTGGACTTGTTATATTCTTAAAGGAAGATAAGAGGGTTTTGTTAGAATTTCCTAATGGAAAATGGTCATATTCGGCTTCAAAAGCGAATTTAATTTGGCTATATCAATACGCCTATAGTGTTTTGAATTCCCTTGTTTTTGGTGCGATTGTCTTTTTTGATCGGGTGTCTATTCGAAAAGGGCAAGAACTTTGTTTTTACGGCCTCTCTTTTAATTGCGTCTCTATCAATGATGGCCTTGTTTTTCGGGCTTATTCTAAAAAATTCCTCCTCTCTTCCGAATGAGCTAGCTTGGTTGTCGTGGCTCTTTTCTATTGGACCTTTTCTTGCTTCTATTTCCCCATTAAAAATATTGTCTTGGTTTGGAGAATGGTTCTTCTTATTTTTATTCCTTTTTGGCCTTAACGAAGGGAAAAAGTTACACAAAAAATATAACATTAAGTTTAGTGGTTGGCTGTCTATTGAAAGATAAAAGGAGTGCGAGTTAGATAGTCTTTTAGGGCCCAAGGAATGAGTTTAGTCCTTGCAATCGTTCCAAAAAGTGTTGTCTTCATTCACTTTTAGGAACCTAAAACTGTATTTGACGAAACATTTATGGAACGAAATGATACAATAATATCTAAGAAGGAATCTATTTTTATGAAACGATTGATAGAAGATACTTTGCTAGATTGGAAGAAATCATCCCGGCGTAAACCGCTTTTGCTAGGTGGCGCAAGACAAGTTGGGAAGACTTATACCTTGCTAGATTTCGGGAAAAAACATTATGAGAATGTTATTTATCTTCATTTTGAAGGGGATATCGAAACTCTTGGTAAAATATTCTCCCCTGATTTGAATCCTAAACGAATTATTCAAGAATTGTCTGCTTATACAAAACAAACCATATTGCCAGAAAAAACATTGATTATTTTCGATGAAATTCAAGCTTCTGAAAGAGCCTTGACCTCTTTGAAATATTTTGAGGAAGAAGCAAACGAATATCATGTTGTTGCCGCAGGGAGTCTTTTAGGGCTCGCTATTAATAGGGGGAATTTTTCTTTTCCGGTCGGGAAAGTAGATATGCTTACCATGTACCCTCTTTCTTTTGAAGAGTTCTTATTAGCCACAAGCAATGAATCGTTGATTGCAAAGATTCGCGAATCATACGCGTCTTTTTCTCCTCTTTCTATGGTTTATCACGAACTCGCACTAGAACTATATAGAAAATATTTAGTAGTTGGTGGATATCCTGCGGCTGTCAAAAACTATTTAGACACAGGCAATTTTGACTCCGTCCGTTCGATACAAGCTAATATCTCCGATTCTTTTATTGCGGATATGACTAAATACGCTACGCCGAATGAAACCATCAAAAGCATCGCTATTTTCAATACGCTTCCTTCTCAGCTAGCAAAAGAAAATACGAAATTTGTTTATGCGTTAATCAAAAGCAACGCACGGGCAAAAGATTATGAACTTTCCTTACAATGGCTAAAGGCAGCAAATGTTGTTCTAGAAAATATAAAAGTGAACGAAGGAAAATTGCCTCTATCGATCTATGAACAGTTCGATAACTTTAAGATTTATTATTCTGACGTCGGGCTACTTTGCTTCAAAGCGGGGATTTTGCCACAAGACATTCTAGTCGATAGTGCTATCTCCGATAAAGCAAGAGGCTTATTAGCGGAAAACTATGTGGCGGAGCAACTCGTCAGTCGTGGGTATCGCTTAAATTATTGGGAATCAAATGGCAAGGCCGAGCTTGATTTTGTAATTAGGCAAGACGATTGCGTCATCCCTCTTGAAGTCAAATCCGCTGACAATGTTCGCGCTAAAAGCCTAAGACTTTTCGTTGAAAAATATTCTCCAAAATATTCCATTCGTCTTTCGAGCAAGAACTTTGGCTACGAAAATGGGATTAAATCGATTCCTTTATACGCAGTGTTCTGTTTATAAAAGAATCTTTTTCCATCTTTGGATTTGTCGAAGCTTTCGTTATGCAAAAAGCGTTAAGTCGCAAATCCGCCGCTTTGAAAAGAAATAATTCGACGAAATGAAGGGTTTTGGTACGGCGATTTGAAACCATCGCTACGATATGTTTATGAGGTTTTATCCTTAATAACTAAAAAATAAGCGGGTTTTGTTGCCTATTTTGGTTTTTAATATTTCAGATTCATTCTTCGTATGCTGTTTCTACGTCAATGAATTCTTTGAAGCGAGGAAGGTTAAACGTGAGTTTCCCTCTCATTGGCGATAATAGAATTCCTTTTTTAATGAGACGGTCACGATAACGAGAGAAATACTCTTTTTTCATTCCTGTTCTTTCTAGAATGATTGATACGGGTACGGAGGAATTTGTTTGGAAAGACATGACTATCTTTCTTTCCACCTCAGATAACGTTGACTAGATTTTTGTGTATGCGTATTCCGCTAAATAGCGGTCATAAAGCGAAAGAATTTCTTTATCCGCTTCTTTTTTGCTTTTATCAAACATGAGATACCCTAATAACTGGAAAGCGAAAGCGTATCCTTTCGTCAACTTTGCGCATTTTAAAGCTTCTTTATCCGATAATCCGAGCTTTGATTGATAAGAGCTAATGATTGCTTGTAGACTTAGCGAAGAAAGGAATAACGTTCGAGGCCTAATGATTTTTTCTAAAGCTATTATGTTTTCATACATACCCGTTACAAGTAGCACAAGCGGGCTTTCCTTACGAATTAGTGATTGGAACGACAAAACGAATTGCTTCATGTAGGTGTTATTTGTTGATTCATCGATTGTTACTAAAACCTTCTTTTGTTGCCTTTTTATTTCGACAAACATTTTTTCTAAGAGGTCATCGATATTTAAAACAGGATTTTTCCCAGATAAATCAAAAGACGAGCCATGAAAAGAAAAACTAAAATTTTTCTCTAAAAATAGATGTTTGATTTTTGCGGCAGTATAGAGCTTCGCGGCCAAGCCTTCGCGAAGATCGTCCTCTGGATTAAGGTCGATTACAACCCAGTCTCTTTCCATTTCGAAATGTTTGGAAACCGAGGTCAACATGACTGTTTTTCCTGAGCCTCTAACTCCAGTAATGATGAAGCAATTTGAAGTAAGGGGTGTCGAATTGATTTGCTTGATCAATTCATTCTTACTATCTTCCCGACCGATGTATTCAAAAGGCTTTCTTCCAAACGATAATGTGAATGGGTTGTTTTTCTTTTCTTCATACTCGGTCATACTTTTTTCAAGATAAACGGTGAAATTGTGAATTTTGAGAACGCGGTAGCGGTAGTAACGAAAAACGAAAAGTGAAGAAAAGGAAAAATGACAGATGATTTAACCCCTGTCATAATGAGATACGCAAGTTTGATGAAGGTTTCGACTAGCTATCACATTTTGAACAGCTTCTCTTTGTGAGACAGTTCCAAAACGACCCTGTCCTCGTCGATCCCGAATCTCTTATCGTTTATGGATTCTTACCAGACGAAATTAGAAAAGCGATATCGGATATGGACGTTGCGGTTCATGCGTATGAAGCCAGGACCAGCAGAGATTTGAGGAGGTGGCGAGATGAGCAAGCCAAATAGCGGACTTTTCATAGGCACAAAAGGCAGCAAGGAGGCCGATGAAGTCAAGGAGGCCAATCAGACTTCCAAACCTTTGCTCAACGAAAATCTCAGCAAAGAGGAAAACGAACTTATTCAGAATGTCATAGACCAGGGGTTTAAAATATCTCCCGACAAGGTCTTGGCCATCGGAAAAATGCCAAATGGAAAGATAGTTTGGATAGAAGAAGGAAAACTTGGTGAAAGAGCTTCCGGCTTAGCGCACATTTTGGATAAAAGAGAAAATGATTTTACCTCACGCGGCATAAGCAAAGATAAAGTAGCTGAATTTGTCATTGAAGTAATCACTCATGGCAAGAAAATAGGAATTCAGGGCAGTCGCAAACCCCCTAGGGATGTATTCGAGTATAATCATAAGGAACAAACAATTTACCTAGCAGTTTCAATATCTGACAATGGGTATGTGGTAGGAACTAATTTCACTAACAAAAATAGAATAAATGAGGAGAAAGAAAAATGAAAACTGTAAGATTGATGCTTGAGTGGGGGTGTGATCCTATTTGGCTGTACGAAGAAGATGGAATAACCTCTTCGCCTGGTTTGCCTAACGAACTTGAAGGCAACAAAGATTTGGTTTCATTGATGAGCAAGATAAGCGATGAGTATGATAGCCAGTTTGTAAATACTGAGCGCGAATTCACTGACGTCGGATTCAAAACCGAAGCAGAACGGAAAGAATTCAAGCAAGACCTCATCAAATTCTCTGCAATGGTCAAGAAAGCCGTTGGGGACAAATATAAATTTGTCGATGACTTCAACTATCAAGACTATTAATGCTGCAAAACGGCAGAAATGCCGTTTTGCTTTTGATTAGGCAATTCTCTTTGAAACCGAATCAAGCAAAATTGGAGCAATTCATTGGATTCCATTTCTACGTCGATTTTATAAACGAAATTTGTTCTATTTCAAATGATGTGAAACAAAATCCTTAGAAGAAACAACACGCCATCCCCTAACCCCCTAGGGGTCGCGCCGCGCGCAAAAAGGCATCTTCCCTTATAATGTTTTTGT
>DKCV01000019.1:0-3059 GCA_002449265.1 Caryophanales bacterium UBA6865
CACATCAATTGAGAACTAACAAGAAGAGATTTTACTGAAAAACGATTCCTCTTCATTATTTTCAAAGAGACAAATAAAGAATATGTTTTAAGTAACGCTATTTTCTACAATTTCTCTGATGAAATCGTTGATGATTTTATTGGCTATACCTATAAAAAGACTCAGAAAATCTTATTAAGCGGCGATATTGTCAAATCAACCGAATGGAAGTCTATAAAAGGAAATAATACATTGATTCACAAGACTAACTTTGTCGGAATCGCAGAAAATCCAATTTGTCACGTAAGGCCCCACGCTACTAATTTCAATGACCAATCACCTCTACCTGTTCAAGACAAGTGCACAGGTTATAGAAGTTACGAAAAACAGTGTTTTTGGATTGATACAAACTTTGTGAAAGCCATAATTGAAGGAAAGGAAAAAGAATACATAAATCACGCCAAAAGAAAATTAAAACAATTGATTTGAATCCATCGAGAAAGCAAAACCAAACTAATTGTATTAAAAAATATTTGAAGAACAATCAGGGCCTAAAAGCTGCTCGATTTCTAAAACATACTCTTTGTATCGTGGCAGAGCAAAGGTGAGTTTTCCATAACCATTCGAGAGAAGATACCCTTTATGGATCATCCGCAATCGATAGTTATTGAAATTCTTCATACCTATATTTGTTTTTTTAACGACATCTTGAGTTTCTCCATTTTTCGATTGCGCTAACGCTAGACAAATCTTCTTTTCAACTTCGGACATTCCCTTCCAGATTACGTTATAACCATTATCGGCGAGATAATGGTCAATCTCAGAAAGAAGTTCAGAATCGATTTTAGTCTTTTTTCGCTCAAAGCAAATCTTGCCAATGACTTGATAAGCAAAAGCGTATCCTTGGGATAATTTAGCTAATTCCCCTGCTTCAAGTGAAGAACACCCAAGTTCTTTTTGGTAACTTCTAGAAATAGAAAGAAGATTCAATGGCCCTAAAACAATTTTCGGGGAGCGAGCCAAAAAAGAAGCCGCTTCGCTAGAAATAAGCGCATCGACATTTTCTAATAGACCAGTCATTAGTAAGAAAATAGAATAGCCAGAGCCAATCAATGACTGATAAAAATTGGCGAAATATTTTAGTTTATCTGTTGAATTAACTTCGTCAATTGTGATTAAGACACGTTTATTTCTTTTCTTTAGCTCGTCTAAGAAATGCCTAATTGCCGTTTCAGCAGAAATTGCTATGCGGTCTTTCGAAACATGAAAGGTAACGGAAGGCAAAGAAAAATCAATTGACCAATCGAAATCGATTTTGCTTTTGCGATTCACTTCATAAAGATTTTCTGCTAAAGGGGAGACAAAGTCTCCTTGTGGATTTAAATCTACAGCAACCCAATCTTTGTTTTTTTCTAGTTCTTTTGTCACGCTTCTAAGAAGAACTGTTTTTCCAGATCCCCTGATGCCTGTGATTAAATAGGTCATAGCGGATATGCTTGGATTTGTAAAAGCATCAATAATTTGATCGAAAGCCTCATTCCGAGCAACCAAACTATTGGGGATTATTCCATACATAATATTGAAGGGATTCGTCATCTTCTTTCCTCCCGTTATTTATCTCTTAAATATCATATTATGGAACTTTGTGGATATTCAATATTTTTGTGGAACTTTGTGGATATTTGTATTAGCTTAAAAATCGCCGCTATTGGGCCATGTTTTTTCACTTATTGCCAAAATTCAATGAATTTTTACCATTAGAGTGATAGATAATTCCCTTCCTATAGGGTTTTATTAGTTCACTAGTAATGCGACTATCAACAATAACCTGCTAGAAAACCCAGAAGTACCCCGATAAATTAAAGTCATTCGAGAAACTCGTTCTTTTTGTCTCGGCTCAAAAGGCCTAATGCAATATCACTAGCGGTTTTTCCTTCTTTAATAATTTGATAAACCCCATACACGATCGGCATATCAATTTTATATTTGTCGCAAAGCTCTTTTGCGGCAGCGATTGCATTCGCCCCTTCTACAACCATGCCGACTTTCGTGATGGCTTCTTTTACGCTATACCCTTCGCCGATATAGTAGCCTGCTTGGTGGTTGCGGCTATGCTTGCTCGTACAAGTTACAATCAAATCGCCAATGCCCGCTAAACCGGAAAATGTCGTAGGATTACATCCCATTGCTTTACCGAGTTTGCCTAATTCATGAACTCCTCTAGTGATTAGCGCGGCTTTTGCGTTATCACCATATTCAAGTCCATCGGATATACCGCAAGCAATGGCGATGATATTTTTAAAGGCTCCGCATAATTCGCAGCCTTTACGGTCACTATTGGTGTAGACCCTAAAAGTCGCAGAATGGAATATCTCTTGCACTTTTTTCGCATTCAAGAGGCATTTAGAAGCAGCGACAATGCAAGTTGGGTGAAATAGAGATACTTCTTCCGCATGACTTGGTCCAGTAAGAGCAACCACTTCATCCTTGTTGCCTAATACATCCTCAATAATTTCAGAAGTAGTTAATAAAGTACCTTCTTCTATTCCTTTCGCTAAATCCACGATTAATTGTTCACGAAAATAAGGTTTAACCAAAATCGCCGTTTCTCTTATATACGAAGAAGGAGTAGCAAAAACAATCACTTCTGCGTTTTGAATACACGTTTCAAGGTTCGATGAAAAAGCTATGTTACTAGATAGAATGACGTTAGGAAGGTTTTTATGCTTATGGGTGGAATTCAATATCGAGGCTTCGCTTTCTTTATGAGAATAGCAACTAACTTCATACTCTTGTTTGGCTAATAGGTTCGCAATTGCGCTCCCCCAAGTTCCACTTCCTAAAACACAAATCTTCATATCGTTTCCTCGGCATGATTTTACTCTTATTCATATAGAGTCAAACAACAAAATGACTCATCCAAACGAATAACTAAAAGCGTAGTCGTTCATTTAGCCGACTCACAAAAATCGTCTTAAATACCATGAAGTTTATCATTGAATAGAAATCGTTAATAAAGTTTTGCTCTCGCTTGAGTTTTTTTGATTTAAAAAAGACGCTTTGACCATACTTTTGACCAT
>DKCV01000019.1:3136-16389 GCA_002449265.1 Caryophanales bacterium UBA6865
ACCATACTTTTGACCATACTTTGACCATACTTTTGACCATACTTTTGACCATACTTTTGACCATACTTTTGACCATACTTTTGACCATGGGGTAAATTCGATAAAAACTATAGAAAAACGTGCTAAATTCGTTTGAAATAGGACAACAAATCAAATTCCAATTAAACAAAAAAGAGATTTTTGATCATGGGCGTTCTCTTTTTGTTTCGTTAAAAGAGTGAAATCGCTTACGTAACGCAAAAAGACGTTTTATTAAGGGTCCTATTTCCTTATAATCAACACAATTTATACATGGAGAGCGAAATCGCTCAGAAGGAGAAATGCCGCAATGAAGACCCTCTTCAAGAACTGTTTTGTCGTAAACGTGTTTCTAGACGAGCTTGTGCAAGAAAACGTGCTTGTCGAAGATACAAAGATTATCGGCGTTGGTAAACAATACCTTGATAGTGATGCAGACTTGGCCATCGATTTGGAGGGGAAGATTTTATGCCCTGGACTTATCGATGGCCATATTCATATCGAGAGCACATCGTTGACCCCCTTTGAATTTAGCAAAGTAGCGATTAGGCACGGCACAATAGCGGTTATTGCTGATCCTCATGAAATCGCTAATGTGTGTGGAGCAAGTGGGATTCAATATATGCTTGAAGCGAGCAAAGATTTGCCACTCAGCATGTATTTTGTCTTGCCTTCTTGCGTCCCCGCAACACCATTTGATGAATCTGGCGCTACATTAAAAGCGAAAGATTTAGAGCTTTTTTACGAAGATAAACGCGTTTTAGGGTTAGGAGAAGTCATGGATTTTCCTGGCGTTATCAAAAAAGACCCCGACTTATTAAAGAAAATCGATAATGCAAGGAAAAGAGGGTTAACGGTCGATGGGCACGCACCTTTATTAAGCGGAAAAGATTTGGACGCTTATTTAGTGGAGGGTATTGGCTCCGACCATGAGTGTCCAACATTCCTAGAAGCAAAAGAAAAGCTTTCTAAAGGGCAATATATCATGATTCGCGAAGGAAGTGCGGCAAAAAACCTTGAATCGCTCATTGGCTTATTTGATGAGCCATATAACCACCGCTGCCTATTGGTGACTGATGATTGCCACGCGCATGATTTATTAGAAGTCGGAGAAATCGATCACATTATCCGCAAAGCAATCAAATTGGGCAAAAATCCGTTAGTGGCAATCCGCATGGCGACAATTCAAGCCGCTACCTATTTTAATATCAAAGGGGTTGGAGCAATCGCGCCAGGCTATTACGCAAATATGATCGTATTAGATGATTTATCCTCTTTTGCGATTCGCGATGTTTACTACAAAGGAAAGGCTTATTACCAAAACGGGAAGGTTATTGCTTTTGAGGAGCCAAAAGTCGATGAATCTTTATTGAACAAGACGTTTCATAGCTTCCATATGGGCGAAATCCATGAAGAAGACTTTAAAATCAAAGAAGAAAAAGGGAAAGCAACAAGAGTCATATCCATCATAAAGGATTCCCTTATGACGGAAGAAGAACGCATTCATTTAGACTTTACGAAAAATAACGGGATCGATGTTACAAAAGGCATCTTAAAGATTGCCGATTTTGAACGTCATAATCATACAGGTCATTATTTCACCGGATTCATTAAAGGGATTACCTTAAAGGAAGGAGCAATCGCATCAAGCTTAAATCACGACTCGCATAACCTCACCATCTTAGGCACAAATGAAGCGGATATGGCTTATGCTGGAAACTATTTAAGAGAAAAAGAAGGTGGGCTCGTTTACGTGAATAAAGAGAAAGTGATTGCTTATCTCCCTCTTCAAATCGGGGGCGTGATGAGCAAAGAAGACGCGAATACTATTAGCGAAAAAGAAGGAGAACTCATAGAAAACGTCTACCAAGCAGGCGTAAGTAGAGAATTATCCCCCTTCATGCTGCTAGCGTTTTTAAGTTTGCCAGTCATTCCAAAATTAAAATTAACAACAAGGGGATTGGTCGACGTGAGTAAGCAATCTTTCGTTCCGCTTTTCGTTGCAGAATAAAATTAATGCCTAACCGAATCATGCGTTAAAGCGTAAGCGAAATTTTGAACATTCTAATTAAAAATGGCTATTCATAATTCAAGCAAGATAGATAAAATAATCTTGCTAGATTTGGAGGGTAATCAATGAAAAAATCAGCAAAGCGTTCTAATAACCTCGCTACATTATTGAAATTGGTTGTTATTGTTATGGCGATTTTGTCCTTCTGCATGGCGTTCTTGCCATTCGTAACGCAAAATGGATGGTTGGCTGGGAAAATTCAAACCACTTCTTCTTTAAGCGGATTCGTTGAAGCATTTGGTGCAAGTGCTGCCGTGAAAGTCGGTGACGCCGCTCCTGAATGGATGGTATTCGGCGGTAAAATGTCTTCCGCTTCAACCGATGGTACTATCACTTATACTATCGCTGGAAATGCCGGCATGATGGTCACCTTAATTCTTGTGATTGTTGGACTCGCGCTTAGCGTCGTTTCGCTTCTATTCAAAGGCAAGAGCTCAAAACTCGGCGGATATATCCTTAGTTTAGCTGCTCTATGCTTAATCGCAGCTGGCATTATGTCATTCTTCGCCGTTAATTTCGGCGGATTTGAATCATCATTAGCAGGCGCCGACACCAAAATTGGCGGTAATGCCTTAACGTCTGGCGTTGAATACACGCTTGGCACTGGCGCTATTATTTCCGCTATCGCTTCGCTAATTGGCGGAGTGCTAGGTTTAGGTGGCGCTCTCCTTTCCTTAAAGAAATAATTAAATTCGCTATAACAAAAGATCCCTGTTCGTATAAGTTCAGGGATTTTTTTCGACTATCCGAATTTTAATAGGGATGGCGTTTTTCGTCATTCCCATCGATATCCGGTTTTTCAGTCTTCGATTCAAAGAAAGGGCCGGCAGCAGCATTTAGCGGTTGCTATTTGGCACAATTCGAAAAAAATAAACGCAAAGAGCAGATGCTAAAATCAGCATAATTACAAGCTTTTCTAAGAAGAATGAAGTTAAAGTGAAGTATTACTTCATTCTTACTTCACTCTTTACTTCATTTTGAGTGAAGTGGCTTATTTCGCTCAAATAATGCTGTCATCAAATGAAGAAACATTCGTTTTTGGATAGGAGGATCCCATGATTTCTTTTGTCCTTCGATGCAGGACGTTCTCTCGCTAGGAGTTCATTAACAAATGAATAAATTTTTTAGAGCATTGATAGGCTCAGAAAGAGTTTCTTGCTCATGGGAAATAAAAAAGAGATAAGAAAAAAGAAAAGACCACCAGAAACGATGGTCGATTCCTTCCCTAATTGGTTTATAACTGCTTTGAGACGATGCTGGATTATCCCTATTAGATTTAACGAGTATTTTCTTATGAATTTAACGCATTCCACCGAATCCTGGAGGGAACTTACCATTCTTTTGGTATTGTTTCATTTGTTTCATCATCTCTTTGCTTTGTTCCCATTTTCGGATGACGCGGTTTACATCGGCATTGGTTTTGCCACAGCCTTTTGCAATTCGCGTTTTTTGCGAGAATTTGAGCACTTCCGGATGGGCTCTTTCGTAAGGGGTCATGGAATTAACGACCGCCTCAAAGGCAGTCATTTCCTTTTTGGCTTTTTCTTGCTGTTCATCGCTAATCTTCGGCATTCCCGGAATGAGCTTTGCGATCGCCCCTAAACTACCGAGCTTCTGAACCATTTTCATTTGCTTAAGCATGTCATCGAGTGTGAAGCTACCATCTTCAAGCTTTTTAGCGGCTTTTCTAGCTTCTTTCTCGTCAATATTTGCTTGAGCGGTCTCCACGAGGGTTTTAATGTCCCCCATCCCAAGGATACGGTCCGCCATACGGTCGGGATAGAAAACATCTAAGTCAGTTAGTTTTTCACCCACACCGGCGAATTTGATGGGGAGGCCGGTCATATATTTAATAGATAGAGCGCTTCCGCCTTTCGCGTCGCCATCGAGTTTACTCATGATAACGCCGGTTAAACGGAGGTCTTTATGGAAGGCGTTAGTGACATTAGCGGAATCTTGCCCAGCTGCAGCGTCAACAAGGAGTAACGTCTCATCCGGATGGATTTCTTTAGAGATATCCTGAAGCTCCTTCATGAGGGTTTCATCAATCTGTAAGCGGCCAGCCGTATCTAAAACAAGCAAATCATAATGTCCTTCGATTGCCTTTTCTTTTGCTTTTTTTGCAATCTCAACAGGATTGACCTTTGTCCCCATTTCAAAGAAATCAATCGTCATGTCTTTGGCGATTTGGCTAAGCTGATCAATCGCGGCAGGCCGATATACGTCTAGCCCTGCTAAAAGTACTTTTTTATTGAGCTTATTTTTCGCTAAATAGCCTAATTTTCCCGCGCTTGTGGTTTTTCCACTTCCTTGCAAACCCACGAGCATAATCGTCGTTAAAGCGCCTTTATTCCAATTAATTCCGGTATTGTCGCTTCCTAATAGCTCTACTAGCTCATCGTAACAAATCTTAACGAGTTGTTCCCCTGGATTAACGTGAAGCAGCACTTCTTGACCAAGAGCTTTCTCTTTGACATCGTTAACGAAAGCCTTAACAACCTTAAAATTGACATCCGCTTCTAACAAAGCGACGCGGATTTCTTTTAAAGCCGTATCCATATTGGCTTCGGTTAATTTATCTTCCTTCCGCATCTTTTTGAAGATGCTTTGGAAACGTTCTGAAAGTGGCTCAAATGCCATTGATATAATCCTCCAACTCTCGATAATCGTTATTCGTTTTCGCTTCTTTTAGTAGCGATTTAAGTTTGTTTTTGCTCTCTAAGATTTTTAAGGTTTTCTCGAATTCGACGAGCTTCTTTTCCCCTTTTTTAAGGGCGTCTTCAACCGCGCTTCGGGAACTATTTCGGTTCAAGGCGATTTCGCCTAAAGATAAGTCAAAAGAATAATAGTCGCGAAGCACTTCCTTTTGAGAAAGCGATAAGAGTTCGCCATAAATCTCAAATAATGACACTACTACCTCGCGGTGCGCTAAATCATTCATCTTCCTTTTTCCCTAATAGGAGCCCATGCAAATAACGGTCAAGATCGAATTCCTCCAAATCGTCCATTTGCTCGCCTAGGCCAATGAAACGAACTGGCACCCCTAATTCATCACGAATCGAAAGGATGATGCCGCCTTTGCTAGTGCCATCCATTTTCGTAATTACGATACCAGTCAATTCGGTGACTTCTTTAAATGCCTTCGCTTGAATCACGCCGTTTTGTCCGGTTGTCGCGTCGATAATTAAGAATGTTTCTTGTGGGGCAGTAGGAATTTCTTTTCCGATAACGCGCTTCATTTTGGCTAATTCCGCCATGAGATTGCTTTTGGTTTGAAGGCGGCCAGCCGTATCGACAATGCATAAATCGATTTTGTGGTCTAAAGCGTATTTCATTCCATCATAAGCGACGCTTGATGGATCAGCGTTAGACGCTCCTTTCACGATGGGACAATTTAAGCGCTCTGCCCAAATCGATAATTGCTCACTCGCTCCTGCTCGAAACGTATCGCCAGCGACTAGCATCACGGACTTGCCTTGCTTTTGGTAACGATGGGCAAGTTTAGCGATGGAAGTCGTTTTTCCGACCCCGTTTACTCCAACAACGAGTAAAACGGTTGGACCAATGGAAGAAAAATGAATCTCATTGACGATACTTTCGCCTTTGCTCACATAATCGACAAACATCGTATCGATAAGCTCTTCGTTGATTTTATTAGGATCGGTGATTCCTTCTTTTTCGCTTTTCTCCAATAGTTCTTCACAAAGATTAATCGTAAGCGATACGCCGACATCCGCCTCGATTAGGATTTGCTCTAGTTCTTCAAAATAGTCAGCATTTACGGCTTTGTAGCGTTTCGCAAGCGAATCGAGTTTGCTCGCGAAAGCCGCGCGGCTTTTCGCTAAACCTTTATCGTATTTTTCGCTTTTTTCGTCTTTCCCTTTTTTGCCAAATTTCTCTTTTAGAAACGAAAATAAACCCATATTACTCCTTTGCGAGTTTGCTTAAGGCATTACGCGCCGCAGCAAACTCCGCTTCTTTTTTGCTTCTTCCTTCGCCAGTCCCCAAGATATCATTCTCGAAATATACCGCGGAGACAAAATGCTTGTTATTGCTTGGTCCCCATTCATCGATGATGCGATAGGCAACGGATTCTTTGTTTTCGGCTTGAATCGCTTCTTGAAGTTGGCTCTTAGGATCTTCATCGCGTAAGATACTACCGTTTTTGATGTCGTCCTCAAAAAAAGAACGGACCATTTGATAGGCAAATTCTCTTCCTTGGTCTAAATAAGTCGCGCCGATGAAAGACTCAAAAACATCCTCTAAGATGGAGTGATTGTTTCTTATGTCTCCTTGCATGGATTTCCCTACGCGAATATATTCATCAAGATGGTATTTTAAGGCATAAGATGCTTCAGATTCAGTTTTAACAAATTGGGCTTTTAGTTTACTCATTCCGCCTTGGTTTAAGTCCTGATGGTATAAATAAATGAGTTCGCTAGTAACTAGCCCAACGACTGCGTCCCCTAAGAATTCTAGTCGCTCATAATCGAAATGGTTTTTCCCAGCGGTTCCATTGGCGCTACTATGCGTAAAAGCCATTTCGAAAAGAGAGATATTTTGAGGGACGATATGAAAACTATTTAGTAATTCAATGATTGGTTTCATCCACAAAGCCTTTCTTTATTTTCTCAACCATTTTGTTTTTAGCAAGGCGATAAGCAAGCTCGATGGAATAATAGAAAGCGGTCGCGTCACTATTGCCATGCGCTTTGACGGCAACCGCGTTCACGCCGAGCAGCATCGCTCCTCCAACGCGCTTAGTATCCATCGTGGACTTCATTTCAAGAACGCCTTTTTTTGCGAGCAAATAGCCGATTTTCGAGAAAAGATTGCGCTTAAATCCTTTTTTGAGCATCTTCCCCATCGTTTTGGCGGTGCCTTCGATTGCTTTGATGCAAATATTGCCTGAGAAGCCATCCGTGACAACGACGTCAGCTTCTCCAGTAAGAACATCCATCGATTCGATATTCCCAATAAAGTGGATCCGCTTATCTTCTTTTAGTAAAGTGTAAGCTTCTTTTCCTTCTGGTGAGCCTTTTCCTTCTTCCGATCCATTGCTTAAAATCGCGACTTTAGGATCAGAAATAGAAGAACCGCATTTCGCATATAAAGAGCCCATAAAGCCAAACTGCGCCATTTCAATAGAAGTGTTGACGTTAGAACTGCCTGCGTCAAGGAAGATGAGGGTGCTATTGCCGTTAGAGACGATATGAGGCATTGCTACCGCTAAAGCGGGGCGAATGACGCCAGGAATTTTCTTCAAAATCAAAGTCGCGCTTGCTAAAAACGCTCCAGTTGAGCCGCAAGAAACCACCGCATCCGCATTTTCTTCTTTCGCATAGCTCACGGCTTTAACCATGCTCGATTCTTTTTGACGGAGCACTTCTAAAGCACCGGCTTCCATCGTAATGACTTCGCTAGCAGGAACGATTCTTTCCTCTTTCATATCGCAAAGCTCTTCTTCTTTTCCAACAAGAATGAGCTCAACGTCTTTATGGAGGGGATGAAAACGCCTTACCGCTTCTTTTGTCGCGGCGCTTCCTTTATCGCCACCCATCATATCAATTACTATTTTCATGGTTAATTCTCCTCATTAAGTATAACTTAAAGCCGACGATTCCTCACTAGGCGAGTGAGATATCGTTAACTTCTTCTTTCGCCTTTTTAATAAACGGGGCAAAATCAGGATTATCTTTATCAAGTAGCATTCTATTCGCATCATCGCGAGCGACTTCGAAAATCTTAAAATCGTCCATGATATTCGCGACCCCGAACGTCGGAAGTCCGCTTTGTTTGGTCCCTGCCATTTCTCCAGGCCCTCTTAAGCGCATATCTTCTTCGGCAATCTTAAAGCCATCATCCTCTTTCTCTAAAACGCGGAGCTTTTCATTTTCCGATTCGTCTTTCTTGCGATACAAAAGTAAACAATGGCTCTCCTCTCCTCCTCTTCCTACGCGCCCACGCAATTGGTGAAGGCTAGATAAAGAGAAATGAGAAGGACTATAAATAATCATAAGGTCAGCTTCTTTTACATCGATCCCAACTTCCACTAAAGAAGTAGCGACCATAATCGGAGTTAAACCGCTTTGGAAGGAAAGAATGGATACCTCCTTACTTTCTTCATCTAATTTGCCATGGCAAAGAGTTACTTTATCCCCGTATTTTTTGCGGTATAAATCCGCGATTTTAAGGGCAGAAGTATTCTCTTCCCCATTCCCTTCGATTTGAGGAGCAACAATATAAACGCGATGATGGCTCGAAAGTGATTTTTGAATAAGCGAGTCCACTAAAGGGTCATTTTCTCTAATTAAGCGCGTAATCACGTTTCGTTTGCCTTGTGGGAATTCGCTTAAGGTGGAAACATCTAAATCCCCATAAATTGTAAAAGCAAGGGTTCTAGGGATAGGGGTAGCCGACATAAGCAATAAATCCGCATGTTCCCCCTTATCGAGTAGACTCGTCCTTTGATTCACGCCGAATTTATGCTGTTCATCGATGATAACTAGCCCCAAATAAGCGTAATTGACGTCTTTTGAAAATAAAGCATGCGTCCCGATGACAATATCGGCCGTGCCACTAGCCAAAGAAGAAAGAACGCGATTTCTTTCTTCTTTATGGAGCGAACCATTAAGTAAGCTAATATTAACGCCTGCCATAGCGAACAGTTTTTTGAAGTTCTCGTAATGCTGTTTCGCTAGAGTATCGGTCGGTGCCAATAAAGCAGTTTGCTCCCCGCGCGTAAAATTAGCATAGCTGAGCAAGGCGGCAACAAGGGTCTTTCCTGTCCCTACATCCCCTTGCAAAAGCCGATACATCACGGAAGGAGAATCCATATCGCGGAAGCATTCCTTTAGAACATTAATTTGGTCATTAGACAAACAAAAGGGCAAAGAGGAAATAAACTGCTTAACTTTCTCGTAATTGATTTTCCGTTTTGCGTCTTTGGTCAATAAGCGATTGCTTTCTTTGATCAGCGCGCTTTTGAGGGTAAAAGAAAGGGCCTCTTCGTATTTGAGCGTCCTTTTTGCTTGGCGTAAGTCCTCGTAACTCGTAGGGCAATGAGTCTTCTTTAAGGCATCATAATGAGATAGCAAACGATATTTTTCTTTATAGCAATGAGGGATTTTGTCTTCGATCTTCCCTTCTAATAAAGCAAGGCACTTTTTGACTAGATGCAAGTAGCTATAATTCGGGACCGCGTTAGGCAAGGCATAAACCGGTTTTAGGGCATCGCTTTCCTGAATCTCCCCTTTTAGTAAATTCAATAAAGCGATGCTGTTCCTTCTTTTTTCGTAAATTCCAGAGATGGTAATTAATTCATCGCTTTTTAAAGAAGTCGATAAATAAGGGCGATTCCAGGCTTCAACTAAAAACGTCTCGTCCTCTACTGTTTTAAAATAGAAGCTCGTTAAGGAGCGTTTATTAAACCGTAAGCTTCTCCCTTTTCCTACGACATATCCCTTTTTAACCACCCTCTCTTTATCAGCGTATTGGTTCTTTTTTGGCGTATAGAGAAAAGAATCATAACGGCGAGGAAGATGGTTAACGACATCCAGTGGAGTGAGGATATTCACGCTAGCGAGAGCGAGATTAATCTTAGGACTTTTAGAAAGAAGCATAATTCCCATTAATGATATCTCAAAAAAGAACAAAATTGTTCATTCGAAAAGCACATTTAGTGATTGAATATTGGACGAATAAAGCAATAACGAGCAAGCAGAATCATTGCTTCTTCACGCTTCATTAAGAAGCCTTTCGCATAGAAAAAATCGAAAATGATAAAAGGCTTTTGAAATTGGATGATCAGAAACGCTTTATAACGAAAAGAAACGAAGCTACTCGTCAGAATCGTCGTATTCTTTAATATGTCTTTGATGCTCTTCTTTCGAAATTTGACGCAAGTTGCATATTTGATGATTCACTCGTTCGACAAAATCGGCTTTGTACTTTTTAGACGCCGTTATTTCCGTGATGGTCTCGATTGCTTCGCCAAGAGAATAGACGTAACCGCTATCGATTTGCGAAACATCCGCAAATGGGAAAATCACCATGCATTCCATTTTTGGAGGGTTTGGTTTAATGGTTTTTCGCAAATGAGAAATATGGCCCCAATTTTGAAGAAGGGGATTCTTAAAATATTGCCATCCAAGAGAATTCTCTTTTAAGTATCTCCAGAGCTCATCTTTTTCGTTACCGCGAATCGTTCCCTTATTGCTTTTCGTCTCGATGACGAAAAAGCCTCCCCGAGTAATCAAAATGTGATCGATTTCCGAAGAATAACCATACTCATCTTCAAAACAAAAATCGTGATAAAGATAGCCTCCAAAGCGATTTTTCACTTCTTCAAGACGCCTATGGACAAGCATCTCTCCTTTCGCGCCAAAGCTCGCCCTAGACTCATTGGAGTCTAACGCACTACTTTTCTTCTTTTTCGCAAAATATCTTTTATCGACGGATTTCTTAAATATGCTTAGCAAAACAATAGATAGAATCGCGAAAATCGTAACGGCAATAATGAAGATAAGTAGAATTTGCATAGCTAATACCCCCGCTCAAAAAGAGGTTTAGCAAAATAGGGTAAGTCCGCGCTACTTTGTTATTTCATAATTTAACATCCTCCCTGGGGAAGGGCGGGCCATTATTGCAAAGCCTTTCGGCTAAGCTATAATGTTAGAGAGGTTTGACTCTAATGACCTTTTGGGCCGTTAGAGTTCTTTTCATCTAATCTGATGAAATAAATGATGATCAGGATGATCACGATTGCCGTGACGTCCATGATCTTTCCTCCTTTCTTTGCTCTTCCCCCAGGGAAATGTCTGAGTTCGCATAAAAGCTCCCTCACTTATCTATAGTCAATTTTTTCTTATTTTTACCAAAATTTTTTATTCTTTGCTTTTTCTTTCTTCAGCAGGAAAAAAGGCTTATTTAGCCTAGACATTAAAAAGAAAACCCAAGTTTCCTTGGGTTAAAGTTCATTCTAAACCAACGATATAGCTATAGACAGGTTGTCCGCCTTGACGCATATCCACTTCTAAATCTGGGTATTCTTTTTGGATAAGGGCAAGTGCCTCATCAGCTTCTTCTTTCTTCACGTCACTCCCGTAATAGATAGAAAGCATATAGCAATCATCGTTTACCATGCTTTTGACTAGAGCAAGGAGCGCTTCGTTTTTAGAAGGAACACTCGCGACAATTCCATGGCTATCACGCATCCCCATGTAATAGCCTTTTGTGACGTGGACATTATCGATATCGGTGTCACGGATCGCGTAAGTGACTGAACCGCTATGAACGCTCTTTAAAGCGCTTTTCATCGCTTCAAAGTTCTCTTCTTCGCTTAGTTCAGCGTTAAATTGCATCAAAGCTGTTATACCTTGCGGGATGGTTTTAGAAGGAATCACGCGAGCGTGAACCTCTTCATCATTCACTTCGCAAGCTTGGCTCGCTGACATCACGATATTGCTATTATTCGGAAGGATAAAGACGTTCTTCGCGTGAACGTTCTTAATCGCTTCAACAAAGTCGCCGCTCGATGGGTTCATGGTTTGCCCGCCGCTTACAATATAATCGGCACCAAGTTCCTTAAACATCTCGTCTAATCCTTCGCCGCTACTAACGACGATTAAGCCATATTCTTTAAGGGGTTCTGCTTTTTTATTGCGCGCAAGATTACTTTCCATGTCAGTCGCTACTGCTCCATGAGAAATGTTATCGTGCTCTTCGGACATGTTTTCGATCGTGATTGAAACGAATTCGCCATAGTTTTGGGCGTAATTTAGCATTGAGCCAGGGTAAAGGGTATGAATATGTACCTTCACGATATCGTCATCGCGCGCTAAAACGAGGGATTTGCCGTGTGAAGCAAGGAAGTTCTGAAATTTCTTTTCGATAAATGGCTTTTTTCCGTCTTCTGGCGAACCTAAGCGCAAAATGAATTGAGTGCAATAGCCGTACCCTTCTTCGTCTTCGCTTAGCTTTGCTCCAGCGTAAGAGCCGTTCGTACCGAGCAAAGAAGAAACGCTTCCTGTTGAAGCACTATCGTTCATATCGGTGCGTTCCACGAATTCGCCATTCGCAGCCTTGCTCATCCCTTCGATGACGACCGTTAAACCCGCGCCACCGCTATCAACAACGCCAACTTGTTTTAAAATCGGGAGGAGATCAGGAGTGTGAGCCAATGATTTCTTCGCCTCTTCAAGCAAATAACCTAACGCTTTTTCAATGCTGACCTCTTTTTTGCTTTTGCTTACGAATTCTAATAACGCGGTGCTTGATTCACGAATAACCGTTAGTAATGTTCCTTCAACTGGGCGAAGGACCGCTTTATAAGCGACTTCTTTCCCGTTAACGAAAGCTTTCGCGAGTTCTAAAGCATTAATCGCATTTTTGTTTTCAAGTGCATCACCAAAGCCGCGGAAAATTTGGCTCGTGATGACTCCGCTATTCCCTCTAGCACCCATTAATAGGCCCTTGGAAAAGGCTTTGGCGATTACGAAAACACTATCATCGTTTTTGTTTTGAATCTCTTTTGCGCCACTCGTAAGAGTGAGATTCATATTCATTCCCGTATCGCCATCTGGCACAGGGAAAACATTAAGTTGATCGATTTCTGGATAATGGTTATATAGGTTATTCGCCCCAGAAAGGAATAGTTCTTTGAGCTTTTGTCCGTTAATGGTCTTCATTTTATTTTGTCTCTTTGATATCTACTACGTAAACGTCTACGCGATTTAAAGGAAGCGAGAAGGTTTTCTTCAGCTCATAAGCGACACGCTTTTGAACTTCCGTTAATACTTCCGTAATTTTCACCCCGTTAGCGACATAGATATAGACGCCAATTTGGTATCCTTTTTTCTTGTCGCCTTTAATATAGACGCCTTTATAGTAATCACTGCGTTTTAATAAGGCATTAATCTCATCCGCTAGCTGGTTTTTGGGGGCTAGTCCGACAACTCCATAACAATCCGTTACAGCGTCACCCGTAACAGAAGCGATTGCACTAATGGAGATATTGATGCCCGAATAGGCTTCTATTTTGTCTTTTGCCATAAAAATACCGCTTATAGAAATAAGCGCCTTATTATCTCACTAGCGAAACAAGTATGCAAATAAGGTATTTTGTCGGACTCATTAAGAAAGATGTTAGTTCTCAATTGATGTG
>DKCV01000023.1 GCA_002449265.1 Caryophanales bacterium UBA6865
CACATCAATTGAGAACTAACACAGAAAATATTATAGAATCTTCGCTTTTTCTTGCTTGTAAGAGATAGAATCATTAAACTATATCGCGCTGGCGGAATTGGTGAAGTGGTTTAACACAACCGGCTGTGAACCGGTCACGCACGGGTTCGAGTCCCGTATTCCGCCCCATTTAGAGAATTCTAGGTGATATGTAAGTATCACTTTTTTTGTTTTAAAGGCTGAAAACTCCCGAAAGGATTCTCACCAGACTGCTTTGTGCACTAGGCACGGCTACTCTCTTGCGCAAAATCGGGAATCAGTGCTCATCGAATCGACACGGTAATAAATAATCGCATTACTTGTTATACTGAGGAGAAAGGAAAAACGAGGAAAATGCCGATAAAAGTAGATTTTGTGCTCTTACTTTCTAAGAGAAGTTTTTAAAAAATCATTCACTTCTCTTTTTCATTTAATTCTAATTTGCTATCGTTTATTTAACCAAATTCTTATTGAATTGGCTTTGGAATTGAGGTGGCCGTTATGATATCAATCGCAGTTTTAGATGATGAAGAAATTGCATTAAAAGAGACAAGGGATTGCCTCAATCGTTATTTTAAGGAAATTCACGAAGACTGTTCCATCAGCGAGTTTCAGAATCCGCTTCTTTTCATGAGCCAATATTCCCCGAAATACGACATTGTGATTTTAGATATCCAAATGGAGAAAGAAAACGGTATTGAAATCGCTCATCAAATTCGAAAAATTGATCCTTTCACGATACTTGTTTTCGTGACGAATATGGCGAATTTAGCGGTGAAAGGCTATGAAGTAGACGCTTCTGATTTTATCGTGAAACCTCTTGAATATTTTTCTTTCAAATTGAAAATGAATCGCATTATGGAACGCGTGAAACAAAATAAAGAAATCGGTTCCATTTTAATCAATACAAGCGATGGTAAAATCAAAACGAAACCTGGCGATATTATTTATGTTGAGGTTTATCAACATCATTTGATTTATCACCTAATTGATGGCGACTATTCTTCCTATGGCTCATTGTCACAAGTCGAAGGGGAATTAGGCGAAGATTTTTCGCGTGCGGCGAATTGCTATTTAATTAATCTTCGGTTTGTGAAAAAGATAGAAGGATTTACTTTATTTTTGGCTGGAAACAAGGAGACGAAACTCACGATTTCCCATGCGAAAAAGAAATCTTTCATTGATGATTTGAATCGTTATATCGGTCAGGGAAAAATGTATGTATTATGATTCGACGAGTGCTTTATTTTGGTATAAAGCCATTTTCATGTTTGAACTTTTCGTATCCGAATTTCTTTTCACGGTTAAGCTCAAAAAGAAAAATCGATATCCGCTTCGTCTTGCATTGACTGCCTTACTTTGCTTTGGCGTTGCTTTTGCTATCCCAATTCTAGAATATAACGCTTTGTATTCTTCCCTTTTGTTTTTCTGTTTATATTTTCTTTCCACAGTATTGCTCAAAGTAGTTTGCTACGAAGAAAGCTGGACCAATATTTTCTTTTGTACGATTGCTGCTTATGCGGTGCAGCACATCGCTTTTGAAACCTATAATTTCATCATTATTGCTTCTAATTTAAATAACGGGCTTCCTGTTGAAGCATATGGCGACAAAATGCAAGAAACTTACGATGCCTTAGTTAGTTTTATTCATTATGAAAGCTATTTATTCGTTTATTGGATTTGCTATTTGATTTTTGGTAGCAAGGTCAAAAAAGAAGAAAATCTTCGGCTCATCAGCGGCCATCTTTTGTTACTATCCATTGGGGTGATTTTTGTTGCGGTTATCGCCAATGCGGCGGCCACCTATTATAGTTATTCCCACCCCAATCAATTCTATTCCTCTTTAATATGCCTTCTTATTTTATTGAGCTGCATTTTCGTTTTGGTCGCGCAATTTAATTTATTGGAGAAAAAGAAAGCAGTGGAAGAGCTTAGCGCTATCCGTAACATGTGGTCAATCGAAGAGAAACAATACGCAGCTTTGAAAGAAAACATCGATTACATCAATATTAAATGCCATGACTTAAAGCACCAGATTCGTACTTTTGGAAATGAATGTTCGCTTGATGAAAAATCTGTTTCCTCTTTAATGCAAAAGATCTCAATTTACGATTCCTCTTTAAAAACGGGGAACGAGGCGCTCGACATCTTGCTCATGGAGAAGAGCCTTACTTGCTTCCATAACAATATTCGTTTGACCACGATGGCGGATGGAAAAGCGATATCTTTCATGGAAGAAACGGAAATCTATTCTTTGCTAGGCAATGCTTTGGATAACGCGATTGAAGCAGTGCAAAAAGTGAAAGAAAACGATAAGAAAGTGATTGGCCTCATCATTAAAAAGGCAGGATCATTTGTTTCTATCCATTTATATAATTACTCTCAAGAGAAACCGAATTTTAAAGATGGTTTTCCGCTTACTACGAAAGCGAACAAGCTCGATCACGGATATGGTCTAAAAAGCATTCGTTTAATTGCAGAAAAGTATCATGGCGTGGTTACGACTAGTTACGAAAATGAGACATTTAGCTTAGATATTTTGTTTCCTGTTCAGTAAAGAATAAGCAATCAAGTAATAACAAGTACGCTGAAAAAATGAACAGTTATGTTGTAAGCGCTACCAAATGTAAGCGCATTCAGCATAATGGCCTCAGTTCCGAAATCATTCGGATCATTGCCGAACATAAGGAGGTTTTATATGGCAAAGAAAAAAATGAGTAACAAGAAACTGATGCTTATTTTATTCCCTATCATGGCTGCTACGACAGGCGCTTTGGCTTTTGGCGACTACGAAGCCATTGCTTGGAATACGATCATTTCTCGTTATTTCAATCAAGACACCTATACGATTAAAAAGGTCGCTGATGATGAAGTATCGTCGGAATACTTCAAAAACGACTTCAAAACCGAAGAGGAACTTAATGCGCATAATGCGCAAGTGTCGCAAAAAATCGAAGAAGAAGGCATGGTGCTTTTGAAAAATGAAGGCAATGCCCTTCCTTTGAAGAAAGGCGCAAAGCTTTCTTGCTTCTCTGTTTCTAGCGTAGATATGGTATATGGAGGAACTGGCTCTGGGTCAATCGATACTTCGACCGCCCCAACCTTAAAGGATGCATTAACCAAATCTGGTTTTGAAGTGAATCCAACGCTTTGGGACTTCTATAAAGGCAAAAACGCGGAAGGCTACAAACGTAGTTCCCCGAACTGGCGTGGTGGCCAATTTTCCATCAAAGAAGTTCCTTGGAATGACGTTAATGCGGCGGCTGGCACGAGTTTTGAGAATTATCAAGACGCAGCCGTTGTCGTTATTGCTAGATCAGGTGGAGAAGGGAGCGATTTAACCGCCCAAAACTTTGGTGAAACAAAAGGCGTTGATGGCAATGTCGGCTCTTATCTAGAACTCAGCAAAGAAGAAAAGGACATGCTTGATGCGGTCAACGCGAAATTCGAGAAAGTCATCGTCTTAGTAAACGCCAATAACGCACTTGAATTAGGGTGGCTTAATTCCTATTCCCATATTAAGGCTGCTTTGTGGGTTGGTGGCGTTGGTCAAACGGGCATGTATGCGATTGGCGAAGCTTTAGCCGGCAACATTAATCCAAGCGGAAGACTTGTCGATACTTACGCTTATGATGCTAATAGTGCTCCAGCTGCCGTTAATGCCGGCGCCAACTTCTGGATTCAAAATAAGCCAACTAGCGCCGCTTATGTTGATCAAGCCGACCAATACGCGATGTATGCTGAAGGGATTTATGTTGGTTACCGCTATTACGAAACTCGCTATGAAGACAAAGTTTTAGCTCGCAACAATGTCGGAGATTATGACTATGCTTCTACCGTCTTATACCCATTTGGGCACGGCTTAAGCTATACCAACTTTGAATATTCTGATTTCAAAGTGACTCGTGATGGAAGTAAAGGTTTCAACGTCACGCTTAACGTCAAGAATACGGGCGATGTCGCCGGGAAACATGCGGTGGGAATCTATGGACAATCCCCGTATACGGATTACGATATTCAAAACAACATCGAAAAATCTTCCATTGAGCTTATTGGTTTCACGAAGACCTCTCTTCTTGAGCCAGGCAAGAGCGAGACGGTTACGGTGAATGTCGATAAAGAGTTATTTGCTTCCTATGATTATACGGGCGCCAAAACCTATGTTTTAGATAAAGGCGATTACTATATTAGCGTTGGCGAAAACGCTCATGAGGCACTTAATAATATCCTTGCTTCAAAAGGCAAAGGTGTTGCTGATGGCTTAACCAAAGAAGGAAATTCCTCTTTGACCTATAAGTGGACAAATGATACTTTGGATACGAAAACCTACTCCAAAGACGCAAAAACTGGCGTAGAAGTCACCAACCAATTCCAAGATGCCGACATCAAGCATTACGATGATGGCAAAGACTTCAAATATCTTTCTCGCAATGATTGGAATGGCACCTACCCAAAGGTCTTCGCCGATATGACGGACGAAAAAGGCGAGAAATATAAGACATTCTCCCAAAAAGTCATTGACGATTTAGCGCCGCACTATAACGAAGACAAAGAGCACTTCGAGATGCCGAAAACCGCTACGAAGACCAAAGATGGCTTAAACTTAGCGACTTTGATTGGGGAAGACTACGATTCGGACGCTTGGAATGATTTCCTTGATAACCTTTCTGCGGAAAGCATGCTCAAGACTGTGAGAATGGGTGGATATGGTAACCCTGCCAATCCTGATCTTAATGTTCCTGCAACAACCGCAAAAGATGGCCCTGCCGGAATCTCGGCAACCTTAATTGGTGGCTCAAAAGGCATGGCCTATCCTACGGAAGTCGTAATCGCTTCTACTTGGAATGAAAATCTGGCTAAGGAACTAGGCGTTGCGGTGGGTAACGATGCAATGTTTGCAAATGTGCAAGCTTGGTACGCTCCAGCGATGAACATCCATCGCACTGCTTATGCGGGAAGAAACTTCGAATATTATTCCGAAGACGGACTTCTTAGCGGAAAAATCGGCGCTGCAACGGTCAAAGGCGCTGAAAGCAAAGGGCTTATTTGCTACGTCAAGCACTTTGCCCTTAACGATGGAGAAGGCGTCATTGATGCGACGAATAACATAAAAGGATCCAAGGATGGCTTGGTTACATTCGCTAACGAACAAGCAATTCGTGAAATTTACCTTAAACCATTCAAATACGCAGTTGAAGAAGGCGGATGCGCCGGCATCATGAACGCTTTCAACCGCATTGGAACGACTTGGTGCGGGCATCACGTTAACCTTCAACAGAACGTTTTGAGAGGTGAATGGGGCTTCAAAGGCTGTATCATCACGGATAACGCTGGCTTACCTGCCTATATGTCAATCAAAGAAGGTTTACAAGCTGGCACCGATTTATGGATGAACAACAATGAAAGTCGCTACCTTATCGAAGGTTACGATTCTGATCCACAAATCATGACCTATCTCCGCAATAGCGCTCACCATGTTCTTTATTCCATTGCCAATAGCGTCGCAATGAATGGCTTATCTAAGAATACCATCATTGTGCCAGTGATTCCGGCTTGGGGATATTGGGTCATCGCACTGAACGTTGTGGTGGTCTTGCTTGACGCAGCGGGCATTGTTTGGGTCATTCTCCGCGGCAAAAAAATGAAAAAAGAAAGCGAAAATAACTGATTCTTCTTTCTTCTAAAATCTCAGGAAACGTCATCTAAAAATTGGATGGCGTTTTCTTTTTAATGAGAAAGGTCAATAGGAGTGACTCATTTTTTCTTACGAATTCTAATTCGGCCCAATAACTAAATTTATCAATTATTTTTTTCAGATAAGTCTCTTTACTATCCGCTTATAAATTAAGTCTTTGTAAGCGCTTTTATGGTTTTTGATGAAAATCTTAAGCGTTTTAAAAGACAATTCAAAATTTCACTCTATATAATGTATGGGCAAAAACGTTTAGGAGGAAAAAACATGAGTCGAGAGGACTACTACGACACGTTTAAAGGCGAAAAATGGAAAGAGGACATTGATGTCCGTGATTTTATCATCAATAATTTCACCCCTTATAGCGGAGATGAAAGCTTTTTGGAAGGACCAACGAGCAACACGACCGCTCTTTGGGATGAACTACAAGCGCTTCAAAAAGAAGAACACCAAAAAGGTGGCGTTCTTGATATGGAAAGCGATGTGGTTAGCTCATTAACAAGCTATGGCCCTGGCTATCTAGACAAAGATAAGGAAATCATCGTTGGCTTACAAACGGATAAACCGCTTAAGCGCGCGTTCATGCCATATGGCGGTATCAAAATGGCGGAAGAGGCTTTGACCACTTATAACTATCCAGTGAACCCTGAGCTTCATAAGATTTTCACCACTTATCACAAAACGCATAACGATGGTGTCTTTGATGCCTATACCCCAGAAATCTTACACTGCCGTCATAACAAGATTATTACCGGACTTCCAGATACTTATGGTAGGGGAAGAATCGTCGGCGATTACCGTAGAATCGCTCTTTATGGTATTGATTACCTTATTGAGAAAAAGAAAGAAGACTTCACTTTAACCGATGATGGCGAAATGAGTGAAGAAATCGTGAGGGAACGTGAAGAAATCTCCATGCAAATCAAGGCCCTCAAAGATATGAAGACGATGGCCGCTAGCTATGGATACGATATCTCTATGCCAGCTAAGAATGCCAAAGAAGCCTTCCAATGGCTCTATTTCGGATATCTTGCTGCCATCAAGACACAAAACGGTGCCGCTATGTCAGTTGGCCGTATCTCTACCTTCCTTGATATCTACATTGAGCGTGATATGAAGAAAGGCTTGTTGACTGAAAAAGAAGCGCAAGAGCTTGTTGATCAAATCGTTCTCAAGTTCCGTATGGTTAAATTTGCCCGTATTCCAAGCTATAACGCTTTGTTCTCTGGTGACCCAGTCTGGGCAACACTAGAAGTTGGCGGTATGGCGCTTGATGGAAGAAGCATGGTCACGAAGAATGACTTCCGTTTCCTCCACACCCTTGAAAATATGGGTCCTGCCCCAGAGCCAAATCTCACGGTTCTTTATAGCAGCCATCTCCCAGAGGGATTCAAGAAATACGCTGCTCATATTTCGATTCAAACTTCGTCCATCCAATATGAAAACGACGATGTCATGCGTGGCGTTTGGAAAGACGATTATTCCATTTGCTGCTGCGTTAGCGCGACAGAAACCGGCAAAGAATATCAATTCTTCGGTGCACGTGCGAACTTAGCGAAGTGCTTACTTTACGCGATTAACGGCGGTATTGACGAGAAGACTGGCGAACAAGTTGGTCCTTCTTATCGTCCATGCACTGGCGAATATCTTGATTACGATGATGTTCTTGCTAAATACAAGGATATGATGAAGTGGCTTGCCAAAGTCTATGTTGAAGCCCTTAACATCATTCACTTCATGCACGATAAATATTATTATGAAGCTGCTGAAATGGCCCTTATCGATAGCCATCCAGAACGTAGCTTTGCAACCGGTATCGCTGGCTTCAGCCACGTTGTTGATAGCTTAAGCGCCATCAAATACGCGAAAGTGAAACCAATCCGTAATGAAAAAGGTATCGCCGTTGACTTCCAAATCGAAGGAGACTTCCCTCGTTATGGCAACGATGATGACCGTGCCGATTCGATCGCCGTTCATTTGCTTAAGACTTTCATGAGCTATATTGCTTCTAGAAAGACTTATCGTAACTCCAAACCAACGACTTCCATCCTTACGATTACTTCTAATGTCGTATACGGGAAAGCCACTGGTACTCTTCCTGATGGAAGAAAAGCAGGCGAACCACTTTCTCCAGGCGCTAACCCAAGTTATGGAGCAGAAAAGAACGGATTGCTCGCTTCTTTGAACTCCCTTACGAAGCTTCCTTATGAATATGCCCTTGACGGTATTTCCAATACGCAAACCATTAACAATAACTGCTTAGGCCATACTGCCAAAGAGAGAGTCGACAATCTCGTTCGTGTTCTTGATGGCTATTTCGATGGTGGAGCACATCACCTTAACGTGAATGTCTTCGGCAAAGAAAAACTCATCGACTGCATGAATCATCCAGAAAAACCGGAATATGCGAACTTCACAATCCGTGTCTCTGGCTACGCGGTGAAATTCATTAATCTCACCAAGGAACAACAACTTGATGTCATCGCAAGAACTTGCCACGACCACCTCTAATACCCCATTTGTCTATTCCGACAAGCTCGAAAGTTTCGGGCTTGTCGATGGGCCTGGAGTAAGGAGCATCCTCTTTGTAAGCGGATGCCCTTTTCGCTGCTTATACTGCCATAATCCAGAGATGCAGTTGGCAACGTGCGGTCAAAAAGTCACCCCATTAGAAGCCTATCATGCCTTAACCCGTTACAAACGGTATTGGGGCAAAAACGGTGGAGTCACGGTGTCAGGCGGAGAACCTCTTACCAATATCTCGTTCCTAATTGAATTAGGAAAACTATTAAAGCAAGATGGGATAGGTCTAGTCATTGATACGAGTTGCGCAACTTTCTCGCTAGACCCTTCTTATTTAGCGAAATTTGATGAATTGCTCACGTATTGTGATTTGTTCCTTCTTGATTTAAAAGGGCTTGATGATGATCTTCATCGTAAAATCACCGGTAAGAGCAATAAGAATGTCTTAGAGGCTTTTCATTACTTAGCGAAAAAGCATTTCCCGCTTTGGGTAAGATATGTATTAGTCCCTGGCTATACCGACGATGAAAGTCTATTGAAACGCAGTGGAGAATTCTTAAAATCTTTAGGAAACGTCGAACGTCTTGAGGTACTTCCTTATCACACATTGGCTATTCCTAAGTATGAAGAATTACACCGCGAATATTACTTAAAAGATGTTTATCCTCCTACGGAAAAAGAAATTGCTAGAGCCAATAAACTCATCGATAGCGATTACTTCCAAGACTACTTAAAACGTCAAGACTAGTGTAGCGCGATTCGTCGCGCTTTTCTTTATCCTTAAATTTAATTTATTTCGATTTTATCGAGATAATGCCTTGATACTTTTTCTCATTATCTTGCTTGCAAAAACTATTTTCTTCATGGTTTAGTGTCTATAGAAGGAAAAAACTATGAAAAAGATATCGTTACCCTTTTTATTACCCTTATTGGCATTCGGTGCCATTTTGAGTTCTTGCTTTGGCATCGAAAATGGAGATGACATTATTATCCTTTTCACCAATGACGTTCACTGCGCGATCGATCAATCTATCGGTTATAGCGGTTTACTCTCTTATAAAAAGAAACGGCAGACTGAAACTCCTTATGTTGCGCTCGTTGATTGTGGCGATGCGATACAAGGGGACTATTTTGGAGCGATTTCAAAAGGAAAGTTCATCATTAATATCATGAATGAAGCCGGATATGACGTTTCGATTCTAGGAAATCACGAATTTGATTACGGCTTAGATAATCTCAAAGAATTAATGGAAAAATCGAATTTCACTTATCTATGCTCTAACGTGAAATATATTGGGACTAGTAATAATCCTCTTTATAAGTTAAAGGGTCATGAAGTAAAACAATACGGGAATAAGAAAGTGGGATTTGTTGGAATTACCACACCTTTTTCTTTGACTGAATCCACCCCGCGATATTTCATGGATGAAAATGGTAATTTCGTTATCGATTTTTCCTCTTCCAGCAAAGAAATCTTCTATCAAACCATTCAAAACGCGGTAGAGGAGTGCTACAAAGAAGGAGCGAATTACGTTGTGGCTTTAGGACATTTAGGGCATAACGAAAGCGTCTCTCCTTTTAGTTCGGTCGATGTGATCAAAAATACAAAAGGAATCCATGCATTTCTAGATGGGCATGCCCACGCAACGATTCAGTCCCGTTACGTTAAAAACAAAGAGAATCAATTGGTGCCTTTGTCTTCTAGCGGCACAAAGCTTATGAATATTGGTGAACTTATCATCACTTCCAAAGGCAAAATCAAAACGGGGAATATCGACCATTACGAAGAAAAAGACGCAAAAATGGAGGGCTTTATCCATCGTATCAAAGCGGGATTTGAAAAAGAGATGAGTAAGGTAATCGCTAAATCTAATGTCTCGCTAAGTTGCTTAAAGGATGAAACAAGGCAAGTGAGGAATCGTGAGACAACGATTGGCAATTTCTGTGCAGACGCCTATCGCTATATCTCTAAAGCGGATATTGCCTTTGTTAATGGGGGAGGAATACGCGCGGATATCCCTAAGGGCGATGTCACTTTTAAAGATATCATCAATGTTCATCCCTTTATGAATTCCCTTTCGATGTGTCTAGCGAAAGGAAAGGATATCCTTGACGCTTTAGAGCTTTCCGTCATGCATACTTTAAACAAAACCAAAAACGAAAATGGCGATGCAATCGGGGAATTTGGCGGATTTTTACAAGTATCTGGCATAAAATTCGATGTCGATTTATCGATAGCTAGTTCCGTTAAGTTTGATGAAAAAGGCCTATTTAAAGAAGTGGCTGGCGCTAGAAGAGTCAATAACGTTAGGGTAATGAAAAACGGAAAAGAAGAAGAGATGGATATCAATAAAGAATACACGGTCGCTTCTAGCGACTATATCCTTTGCGATGGAGGCAATGGGTATTCCATGTTCATGAATAAGGAATTCAAGATCAAAAAGGGAATGGCTTCCTATCAATGCCTCATTGATTATCTAAAGGATGAACTAAAAGGAGATTTAAAGCGTTACGAGAATGTCGAAGATCGAATTCGTTTTCATTACCCTTCAATTGATTTGAAAACTTCGCCGAAATAAGGGAAGTTCGCTTCGTTATGGATGATAGGGCTCACTAAAAAGCAATGAGAAGGCAAAACTTAGATAACGAACGGAAGTACATTTTTTGGTTTCGAGCGTTCTCGCTCTTCTTCCGGAGCTAAATTGCGACACGAATTGGTAAAATTCTTTTTGATCTGGAACTCTTAAAGTCATCTATAAAACCTCTTAATCGGCTTGCAGGAAAGTTAAAGAAATCGTGATTTTTATCGTGAAAGGGAACTCCCTATAGTCAGTATCGCTTGCTCGGGTGTAAACTTTAAAAGTTATGAAACGGTTACTGAACAAAAAATGGTGTGGGATAAGAATATCTTATTTTCTTATCATTCTTCTATTAGCACTCATTGGCATTATCGTCGGAAGTTTTTACGACCAAGATATCTCTAAAGCACTTTACGATAAAAATAGTGGCTTTGGGCAATTCTATGAGACATTCGGCACGGGACTAGGCTATATGATGATCCCTGCTTCTACCATGATGCTATTTTTAGCGTTATATCAGAACAAAAATAAGTGGCTAAGAATCTTAGTCTATTGTTTATTTTTTGTTTCACTTCTCGCTAGCACTTATATTTATGGGCATTCTCTTTGCCCCAATCAAGAATACGGTTTAACGACGGATACTTTTTCTGCCTATACGTTTTCCTTTTTCCTCATGGCGTTATCTTCTTTATTAACGTTTTTGTTCGTTGATAAAAAAGATAAACGTGGACTTCTTATTGTTGGCTCTATCGTGCTGCTTTCGATGATCATTCAGCTTGCGCTTATTAATTTTTTATTAAAATACATCGCGATGAGACCCCGTTACCGCTTCTTAATGGGAGATGGAAACTCTGAAGCCTTAGAAGGGGTTAATGAAACCTTCCACGCGTGGTGGGAAATGAAACCCTTTAGCCATACGAGTGGCGATTATTATAAATCTTGGCCAAGCGGACATACTTCTACGGCTGCGATCGCTTTAACTTTAGGCCTATTCCCGCAAGTTGCTGAAAAGAAATACAAATACGAAGAACTGATTTTCTTTGTCGTTGGCTTTTTCCATTTGCTTCTCACTGCTTTCGCTAGAATCGTCGCGGGTGCGCATTTCTTAACTGATGTTTCTTTTGCTACCTTCTTTAGCGTTTTAGGAATTCTTCTTTCCTTATATTTAGTGGACTTAACGAGCCGAAAATTTCCTGCTGAGCATTTAGAAAACGCAAAATAAGGGGGCTAAAGATGGAAATCGTTAAACTCAAGCCTGCCACAAAAGATTACATTTGGGGTGGGAATAACTTACGCAAGTGGGGCAAAGAAGGAGATGGATCTTCGATTGCAGAATGCTGGGAACTTTCTTTTAATGACGCTGGACCTTCTATTATCGCTAGTGGCGTAAACAAAGGAAAGCGATTAAAAGACGTCGCTACTAAAGATGATATCGGCATCGCTAGTGCTTCGTTTTCTTTTTTTCCGGTTCTCGTTAAGCTCATCGATAGCGAGACTGATTTAAGCGTACAAGTTCATCCAAGCGATGATTATGCTCTTCAAAACGAGAATCAATTCGGCAAAACCGAGATGTGGCATATTCTTGATGCAAAAGAAGGGTCTGGGATTTATTTAGGATTTAAGAAAGACACGAATTCTAGCGAAGTAAGAAAAGCCGTGAATGATCATTCTATCCTTTCCTTACTCAATTTCATGCAAATTCATAAAGGCGAGACTTATTTCATCCCTAGCGGAACGGTTCACGCGATTGGAGGAGGAGTAACTCTCATTGAGATTCAGCAAAATAGCACCCTTACTTATCGTCTTTATGATTATGGAAGAATCGGAAAAGACGGCAAATCACGTGAACTTCATCTCGAAAAAGCCTTAAAAGTGATTGATTATGAAGCTTTTAAACCCGTTACTTTCTCTAATGACATATTAGGAGAATGTCCTTATTTTGTGACTAAAGAGAGAATGATTTTCTCTAATGACTTATCCGCGAGCAAGGAATCCTTCCTTTCTTTTACGGTGATTGAAGGGAATGGGAAATTCGCGGATATCCCATTTTCGAAAGGCGATACGTTTTTTATTCCCGCTTCTAAATGTGGACACTTTGAAGGAGAAGCAAAAATCGTGACCGTTGAAGTTCCTTATGATCGCGCTAGGAATTGATATTGGTGGGAGCTCCATTAAGGGGGCTATCGTTAACTCTAGTGGAAAGAAAAGCGAAGCGTTTATCGCACCGATTCTTGCGAGCGGATCTAGTACTATTCTTAGCTTAATCCCCATTTTAAATAGGCTCATTCTTACCGCTAAAAAGCTAGATGAATTCGCTGGCGTGGGAATTGGGGTGCCTGGGACGATTTCCCGCGATGATGGGATTTGCATCTATAGCAATAATTTGAAGTGGAAAAATTTAGCGATTGTTTCTTTGCTTAAGAGAGAAATCCACGAAAAAATCGTGATTGAAAATGACGCGAATGCCGCCGCTTTAGGCGAAGCTAAGTTCGGTAAAGGAAAAGAATTTGATAATTTCATCATTTTGACCCTAGGCACTGGCATTGGTAGTGGCGTTATTTTGAAGAGAAAACTCTTTAAAGGCGGTGATAATTTAGGCGTAGAGCTAGGCCATATCATCATTAAGAATAATGGCAAAAAATGCACTTGTGGGAATAAAGGCTGCTTAGAAGCGTATGTGGGTGGATATTCACTTATTAACGAAATAAAACGTGTCTTACGTTTTCATTCAGAATCTAAGATGTGGGAAGGGATTCAAGGCGATTTAAGCTTAGTCACTCCTAAATTGGTGTTCACTTACGCTAAAATTGGCGACGAATGCGCGAAACAAATCCTTACCCGTTATATTTCTTATCTTGGGGATGGAATTATTTCTATCATTTCTTCTTTTCGTCCTGAAGCGATTATTTTTGCCGGTGGCATAGCGAAAGAAAACGAATATCTTTTAGGCTTGCTAATGAGGGATTTAACGCGAAAACATTATGGATTTGCTGGCGATATTCTCCCTAAACCTAAGATTCTTATCTCTTCCTTTCTCAATGAGTTAGGGATATATGGAGCGGCATCTTTAGTTTTAGGATAGAGAAAATTAATGAAAAAAGTGATTTCTACAAACAAATAAGAATTATTCATTCTTATGATTTCGTAATATGATTAGTTGTAATTAATACGTGGAGGAAAATATATGCACGATTATGAGCGTTGGCTAGCTAACGTAAAAGACGAATCGCTTTTGCGTGAGCTCAAAGCGATGAATGATGAACAAAAAGAAGCTGCGTTTTATAAAGACTTAGAATTTGGAACCGGTGGCTTAAGAGGGTTACTTGGCGCAGGAAGCGCTTGCTTAAATATCTACACCGTTGGTAAGGTGAGCCAAGGGATTGCCCAATACGCAAAAAAGCATTATGGAGAAGGGGCAAGTGTTGCGATTTCTTATGATTCTCGTATCAATAGCACCTTGTTTGCTCATTACGCCGCCGGAGTATACGCTGCCAATGGCTTAAAGGTTTATATCTATCCAACCTTAGAACCTACGCCATTACTTTCTTATGCCGTGAGATATCTCCATACTTCCATCGGCGTTATGGTCACCGCTAGCCATAACCCAAAGCAATACAATGGCTATAAAGTCTATAACGATGAAGGCTGCCAAATTACCTTAGAAGCCGCCAATGAAATGGTGGGGATCATTGAATCCTTAGATATCTTTAATGACGTGAAGACGATGGATTTCGAAGATGGACTCCATAATGGCATGATTGAATTCATTAAGCCAGATTGCCTTAATTCGTTTTTAGATTACATCAAGACGAAAGAAATTCCCGAAATCAAAGACAGAGATTTAAAGATTATCTATTCTCCATTAAACGGGACGGGTCTAGTTCCAGTGACTCGCGCTTTGGATAACGCCGGATTCAAAAACGTGGATGTTGTTCCTGAGCAACGCAATCCTGATGGCAATTTCACCACATGTCCAAAACCAAACCCAGAATTAAAAGAGGCCTTGGCCTTAGGAATCAAGCTTTTTGAGAAAGAAAACGCCGATTTGCTCCTTGTGACCGATCCAGATTGCGACCGGGTTGGAACTGCCGTCAAATACAAAGGCGAGATTCGCTTAATCAACGGCAATGAAATGGGAATTCTCCTTTATGATTTCTTGCTCCATCATAAAAAAGCCGTTCCAGGAAGCGTTGTTGTCAAAACAATCGTCACTAGCGATATGATTCTCCCTATCGCTAAAGATGCTGGTATGGAAGTCCGCCAAGTGCTTACTGGCTTCAAGTTCATCGGTGAACAAATTGGTAACCTTGAAAAAGAAGGCCATGCCGATTGCTATTTCTTTGGCTTTGAAGAAAGCTATGGCTATTTAAGCGGAACGAAAGTTCGCGATAAAGATGCGGTTGACGCGTCTTTGCTCATCGCTTTTATGATGCAAGACTTTAAGAGCCGTCATATGAGTCCACTTGACCGTCTTAACGAACTATACGAAAAATTCGGTTATGTGAAGACTGGTCTAGATAATTTTGAATTCCCTGGACCAAAAGGGTCTCTCTTAATGAAACACATCATGGAAGAGTGGCATAAATACGCGGATTCTTCTAAAGACGAATACCTATTCGTGAACGATTACCTTTCCCAAGTATCGTATGAAGAAGGCGAAAAGAAAAAAATCAATCTTCCTAGTAGCGACGTTTTGAAGTTTGGCTTAAAAAATGGTAGCACCTTCACCATTCGCCCAAGCGGCACTGAGCCAAAAATCAAAATCTATTATTACGTTACTTCTAAGAAAGAAGAAGCGCTTGCTGAAGAATTCTTAAGTCTACAAAACAAGGTTCGCGCTTTGTTCAAGAAGTTCGAAAACTAATATCACTTGATAATGCGAAAAAACAAGGGTCATCAGAATTCGATGGCTCTTTTTGCTTAATCATCATTTTTTGCCCTAGAAAAAGAGCATCGCTAGAATGAAGAACTTCCAATGCCTCTAATAGTGACTACAATATTAGCCTAATCGATAGGACATAAAACAATAATTAGTCGATAGAAAATTAATTTGGTAAAAACGACGATTTTTTGTCTATAGATAAGTAGGAGGAATAAAAGCGAAATTATGAACCTATGGACTATCTTTCTATCGAGCCATTTTACGATTGCTCTTATTGTGGCGGTTACGATTTTACTCGCGGTTATCATTTATTTGCTTTTTGAAGTGAAAAAGTTAACCAACAAAGAAAAAGACAATTCGGATAACGAATAATAGTTAGAGGCGATTTTAGACTTGTCATAATTTTCCTTTTTAAAACAATTCACTCAAAATAAGCGCAACAAAAGAGAAAAACCGCTATAGAATATGGAGTGAAAGGAGAAGTAAGTATGGCTAAAATTTCAAAGAGTCAATCCGCGATGGTTTATGCAATTTTGATGATTGTGTTTGGTATCGCTTTTGTTGTGGGAGGAGCAGGAACCGCCAATTGGTTAATGGGCGCGATTGTGACAATCATTGGCGTGCTTGTCATTATTTCTGGCATCCTTAGCCTCACGACATTTCAACCTCTTGTTGGCGTAGTCGAAATCACGATTGGTGTAGTGCTTATCGTTTTCGCTTGGACAATCGCTTGGATTGCCTTCATTATTCTAGGAGCTGCATTATTAGCGTATGGCATCTTCGGACTTCTTAAGCATTCCGGACTACTATTCGCCAATATCATCGCTTTGCTCATTGGAGTGCTTGTGATCTGCATGGCGTTTGGAGTTCAAGGCGCTTGGGAATTCATTAACATTTTCTATTACATCGTTGGCGCTCTTATGATTGTCGACGGCGTGCTCATGCTCGTAAGAAAATAACTGAATCGTTTACTAGAAAGTCCTCACTTCATCGTGGGGATTTTTCTTTTTTCGATGGGTATAGCGTTTTAGTGATTCGATTATGCTGAATAGTGGATATAACTACCGATTAATTTACGATTAGGAAAAATAAGAAAATACTTCTATTTTTCAATCTTCAGAAACAAGCGAATGCGAATTAATTCAAAAAGATTAGGAACAAGCCTATTTTTTTGCACAAACCTAAAAATAAATTATACGAAAATACGATTTATTAAATGCAATGTTTTTTAAGGGATATTGCAATTCAATTGCTTTTCGTCATTTTTATAATAAAGTAAATATGATGCGCATGTAAGCGCTTTTGAGGAGTGACAATTATGAAGAAAACAAAATTGAGTTTACTCGCTTTAGCATCTTTGATGGGTGTTACTTTCGGCGGGGTTTTAGTTTCTTGTGGCGGAAATAATAATGACAGTACTTCACAAGGCCAAGAAGTGGATGTTGGACTTACCGTTTCCGAAACTGAAGTGGTACTTAACGCGAATGAGACCAAACAAATCACCGTTTCAACGCAAGATGATAGCCTTTATTTAATCCGCTACGAAAGTTCCGACAAAAATGTGGCGACTGTCAAAGCTGGATTAATTACCGCCGTTAATAAAGGCGAAGCTACCATCACCGTCAGCGTAAGCAAGAAAGGCAGCCTCAAAGTTCTTCAAAGCAAGAAAATTCATGTCGTCGTGACTGATCATTCCTTGACTATTGATCAAGAAGAAGTGGATATGTATTTAAACGGAGACTCTTTAAAGTTAACTGTCTCCGTCCATGGAGAAGGCGCAAATACCAATATCACCTGGACTTCTTCGGATGAAAGCATTGCCACAGTCGATAGCGAAGGCAACGTCACCGCCAAAAAGAAAGGTGATGTCACTATCAAAGCGTCTAATGGCCAAGTTTTTGCAAACTGCAAAGTTCACGTTAAAACATTCGGCTTAGAGAAAAAGAGAGAAGTCGCGAAAGAAGACAATGTTAATTTGCTTACGTTTGGCACTTTACCTAGCGATGTAGTTTGGACTTCTTCTGATACTAATATCGCCACTGTAGCTACAAATGCAGAAAACGGTACGGTTACGGTTACGGCTAAGAATGCTTTAGGCATGGTAAAAATCACTGCCACATCCGCAAGCGATGAATCTTCCGCAACATGTGTTGTTATGGTTAAAGGCAAAGGTGAAGAAGTGAAAGAACTCACTGAAGGAAAGAAAGCCGATGCAGCCAAAAATCCAGGAGAATGGAATTATCTTCGAGAAGACTATGACAAAGGCACAAACAACGTTCAAATCGGGAGCACTCCAACAATAGATAATGGCTTAATTCATGTTGATATTACGCGTGTTGGAGATGCAAATGGTGATTTGAAAGGTTCTAATTTCTTCTATCTCCGTTATCAACCAGATGAAACTGGTGACATCATCTATAATGAAGATCTTTATTTCTATAGTGAGAATCCTCTTTTTATCTCGATAAATAACGGCCAAGACACAAATTACCCAGCTGGATACAATAAAATTTCTGTTGACTTCACTTCGGTGGATCCTAAACAATCAACTGCTCCTGCTTCGCTTAAATTCAAATGCACTGGCGTCTTTGATATCCTTCCTGTTTTCACAAAAACTGGTGAAGTGAAAAAGATGAAACTATCCGAAGAGAGCAAACAGCTTGATTTAAATGGCGAAAAAGAATTTACGTTAACCGCTACAGTTCCAGATGGAGAAACCTCCTCAATCGTTTGGAAATCCAATAATGAGGAAGTGGCAACTGTTGATGAAAACGGAAAAGTAACCGCTAAAGCAATTGGCGTTGCTACTATTACCGCGACTTGTGGTTCTTATAGCGCAAGTTGCTCTATCGAGGTTATTAATAGTTCCACACCTGATACACGCGAAGATTTAACTATAGGAAAAGACTCTGTTGTTTTAGCCAATAGAGGGAAATGGTATTACTACGATTTCTTGAATGAAAAAGGTGATTCTAATAGTGGCGTTTTCGACTACCACAAAATCGATAACGAAACTGGCAAGATCTACACTCATGTCGTTAAAAATAAGAATGCAAATGGCGCGACGAAAAGCGGTTGCTTGAAATATGCTCCTGTAAACGGTAAATACGTTGCTTCCTATTCCATTATTTATTCTGGCGATGAAGAATGCAGTGTCACCATTTCTTGCGGCCAAAGTTTTTCCGAAGATGTTACCGTAACAAAAAATGAAGAAAAAACAGGAACATTTAATTTCGAGATTACCGAGAGCTCAAAGAAACCTTTCCAATTAAAATTCAATGCGCTTGGTGATTACGAATTTCATGTCACCTTCGCGCCTACTACTGGTGAATAAGGGGGTCTTTTATGAAAGAGATGCTTAATCGCACCTTCTATAAGACAGTTGGCTTTTATCTTGCGATTGCTACGATTCTCCTCGCGTTAGTCGCAAATATTGTCTACTTATCCTTTGATGGTACGCTTTTAGAATATAAAAATGCTCTTGCTACGATTCCGACTTTTGTCGGGATCGTGGCTTATTTCGGTTTAGTTCTTTTTAAGAAAACAGACCGCTACGCCGCTTTGCCATTATGGGCATGCGTGTTTACGTCTTTTATGATGTTCATCGCCTATGTCTATATGTATTTTTCCGCTGTTTTTTATAACGGAATCAGTGCTGAGGCGTTACAGCTTATCGATGGGAAAATCATCATTTCCATTGTTTTCTATCTATTGGCTGCGATTGTTGGAAATGTCGCAATTTATTTCAAAACGGAAGCCAAAAACAAAAACATCGATCAAAAAATGGAGGAACACGCATAATGAAATTAATCAATATTAGTAAAATCACGATTAATGTTGCCGCTGTTCTATTTGGGCTTACGTATGTGGGAAGTGGAATCGCTAACGACAATGCTGGAGCAATCACTGCTTTCTTAGGTCAATCCACCCAAGAAAGAACCGAACGTGATGAAGACGCAAGCAACATTTACTATTTTTCGAATTATACTTCCATTTCTGATTTAAAAGACGATGCGAAAGATGTAACTAGCCGTATTACGGAAGAAGGTGCCACCTTATTAAAAAACGATAACAACGCGCTTCCTCTTTCTAGTGGTGCAAAGATCAATTTATATAGTTCCTCTTCTGTGAACTATGTTTTCTCAGGTGGCGGCTCTTCTTTAGCGAAAAGAGCGGAAAACATTTCCTTAAAAGAGGGGCTTGAACGTTCTAATTTCCAAGTGAATGAAGGCTTGTGGAAATGGTATAGCGACAATACGCAATATTTCGGTGACCATAAATCAAGCACAAGTAGCGATGGTGCTAGCTATAAAATCGGTGACGCAACATGGGACCAAATCGGGAATGACAAAAACGCGAGTGCAGAAGCTGGCATCTTCGTTTTGTCTAGATATGGTACCGAAGCTACTGACCAAAAGAATAGCGGTGGCGATACTAGCGACTATTCAAACGGCAACTATCTTGAACTTTCTCCTTCTGAAAAAGACGTTTTAAAAGGGATGAAAGCTTTAAAAACTAGCGGTAAGTTAAAAAAGATTATTGTTCTTTTAAATAGCGCGAATCAAGTCCAATGCGACTACATTGATGATCCCGAATATGGCATTGATGCGGTGCTATGGGTTGGCGAAGGCGGAAGTAGCGGAACAATCGGCATTGGTAAGATTCTATCTGGGGAAGTTTCTCCAAGCGGAAAACTAACGGATACTTTCTTTAAGAAACATTATTACAACCCGGTTTACGCGAATTTCGGCAATTACAAAAATAGCGGGACTCCTCTTTCTAGCGCGAATGGCGGAAAATCCAATTCCTATGTTGTCTATCAAGAAGGTATTTATAATGGCTACCGCTATACGGAGACGAGATACGAAGATACTGTTTTAAAACAAGGTAACGCCGGATCATTCGTTTATAATGACGTTGTTGCTTATCCTTATGGATATGGACTTACTTATAGCGATTTCTCTTATTCTGATTTTAGCGTAAAAGAAAACGAGGATGATACCTATACGGTTAGCGTCAACGTTAAGAACGTTGGAAAGAAAGAAAGCAAAGAAAGCGTCGAGATTTATCTTCAAAAACCATACACCGATTACGATAAGCGGAATGGGATTGAAAAATCTTCGATTGAGCTTGTCGCTTATGGCAAGACTAAATCGCTTAAGCCAAATACTTCCGAAAAATTGACTTTTAATGTCGATGGTAGATTCTTCGCTAGCTATGACGCTAACGAAGCAAAAACCTATGTTCTTGATGAAGGCGATTATTACTTAGCCACTGGAAAAGATGTCCATGATGCTTTGAATAACATTTTATCTAAGAAAGGCAAAACCGTTGGAGATGGGATGGATAAAGACGGGAATGCCAATTTGGTCCACAAAATTCAAAAAGAATTTTCTAATACCAAATACGCAACGAGTAAAGCGACCTCTAAACCAATTACAAACCAATTCGACAATGTTGATTTAAATCGTTACGAACATCACGGCAACAATTCCGTCACTTATTTATCGAGAAGTGATTGGAGTAAGACACTTAAACTCGGCTTAACCGATAAAAACGCCGCTTTGAACAATAACGTCTCTATCGAAACAAACGAAGCGATGATCGAAGATGCCAAAAAAGGATCAGAGAAAATTGCTAAGGATAATGTCGCTAATCCAGTTTATGGAGCCGATTACGGCTTAACTTTGGCGTCCATGATGTCAATGGATCAAGAAGGGAATCTCTTCTATAAAGATTATGATGACCCTGAATGGGACAAGCTTTTGGATCAACTTACATTTGAAGAAACGGTAACTCTTTTATCCAATGGTTTACGTAAAACCGATGGTATCGATAGCATTGGTAAGCCAAAAACAATCGACGGAAATGGCGCGATTGGCCCAGTTGGCGGCACCTCTTATTCCTATGGCGATAATGATGAGACCGCTCCTAACCGCTTCACCTTCCTATATGGTGATTCTGACGCAGATACTTCTCCAATCCAATATCCTTGCGCTAGCTTAATCGCCGCGACTAGAAATGACGCTTTAGTTGAAGAACTTGGTACCTTAATTGGCGAAGATTGCTTGTGGGCTGGCTATTCTGGCCTATATGGCTTAGGAATTAATATTCATCGTGGCGCTTATAACGGAAGAGCCTTTGAATACGCTAGCGAAGATGGCACTTTAGCGGGCTATATCGCCGCTAGTGAAGTCAAAGGTATCCATAAAATGGGCACCTATGTCTATATGAAACACGCCGTTCTCAATGACCAAGAAAAGAACCGCGAAGGCGTAAATACTTGGGCTAATGAGCAAACAATCCGCGAACTATATCTTCGTCCATTCCAAATCGCGATCGAAAACGCGAATGCGGAAAACGTCATGACAGGATTTAACCGCTTAGGCGTTACTTGGACTAGCCAGCACGGTTTCATCAATACCGTTTTAAGAGACGAATTCGGAATGACTGGCTTTGCGGTTTCGGATTATTGGCAAAACGGGTATATGGATTTGGTAGGGGGAATCTTAGGCGGATGCGCTCTTCCTGATGGCGATTTAGCAGCGAAAAGTGCCGATGCTTCTCCTTTATACAAATACAAAGAAGGATATGGTACTTTAACGAATGCGATGAGAGAAGAAGCTCATCACTTGCTCTATACGGTCGTTCATTCCAACGCGATGAACGGGATTGATGTCAGCACCGTATTCCGCACGGTCACTCCTCCTTGGATTCACGCTCTTAACGCAGTGCAAATTACCGTTTATACGATTTTTGGAATTAGCTTAGCCTTCTTCAGTTTCAGCTTAGCTTATGAAGAAATTCCTGCTTTCCAAGATAAATGCAAGAAAATCATCTCTCGTAGTAAAAAGTCCTAACGATTATGCTCAATAAGGTTTCGATATTCTTTCTATTAACTTTGTCTCTATGCTCTTGCTCTCTTCGTGAGAGCATAGAGACTTCTAGTGAATCTCCTTCTAATGAACCTTCTAGTAGTAGTGAAGATCTTTTTGAGTATCAAGACTATTATTTTGATAGTGCTTCAACTAACGGGAATGGAACGATAGAAAAACCTTATTCTTCTCTTCTTGATATTGCTAAAATCACCTTTAAGGAAGGAACAAGGCTCTTTTTTAGATGCGGGAGCCTTTTTTCTGCGCCTTTAGAATTAAAAAATCTTGCGGGAACGAAAGAGCATCCGATCCTTCTTACTTCGTATGGAGAAGGCTCACTTCCGAAAATCGAAGGGAATGATATCTCGGGTAAAGGCATCGTTTATTTATTGAATTGCTCTTATTTAACGATTGAAAATTTAGAAATCTATGACACTTCAAGGACGGATAAAGATCGGCGTGGCGTTTTGGTGGAATTAACAAATCCTAATAACACGAACGATATTTTGACTTATTCTTCTATTTCCTTACGTCACTTATCGATTCATGATATTTATGGATATAATGACCTAGACAACGCAGGTATGGCAATGGCTTCTAAGATCACTGGTGGAGTTCATCTTTGGAGCAAAGATGGGAAGGCTAGGATTGATGGCTTTGAAGTTAGCGATTGCACGATTAAAAATGTTTCGAACGTGGGAATCGCGACTTGGTACCAAGTGAATGGGACAAAGGTCAATAAAGTCTCTCCCTATTCATCTAATTTTAAGAAGTCTGCCCATAAAAACGTTTTGCTCGCTCGTAACGAGATTAGCTATATTGCTAAAAACGGCATTTTCGTCAGAAATCTTTCTGGTGGAGTGATTGAAGATAATGTGCTCCATGATACAGCGACTACCTGTAAGGCTGGCAATACGATTGTTACCTCTTATGTTGATTCGACTTTAATTCAACGGAACGAAGGCTATCGCAACATGGCTCAAATACAAGACAATGGCAAACTCCAAGATGGCGCGATGCTCGATAGTGATTTACAAAGCCGCAACGTCGTCTTCCAATACAATTATTCCCATGATAATTCCTTTGGCTTATTCTTGAATTGCAATGCTAATGGACAAAACGATGCCGGTGCGAAAGATAATGTGACCTTGCGTTACAATCTTTCTCTCGCCGATAAAGGGAATAAGGGCATCATTTATCTAAATTATTATGTAGGGAAAGTGGATTGCTATAACAATACGATTATCACTTCCTCGTCTACTTCGCCCGTTCTATTGCAAGTGAATGACGATAGGTCGCTTCAATTTTATAATAACCTTATCTACGCCAATTCTTCTTCCTCACTTGTTTTAGGCAATAAAACGAAGCTCATTATGGAGAAAAACCTTTTCTATTCCTCTTCTGAGGATATTCAAAATTTAAATGAAATTAATGGAGATTATTATTCTTTTGATCCGTTAGCAGAACGGAATCTTGAAAATGACGAATCTTCTCGTATTGGTTTCGATAACGGCATTCTTTACGCCTATATGGGCGCGAAGGATTTATTCAATCCAAATGATTCCGTTTCGATTCCTTCTAAACCGAAAGATATTCTTGGCAATCGTTACCGAAATTCGATTGGTTGTGTGAATCAAAATATTGCTTGATTCTAGTTATGGGAGTTGGTATCCATGTATTCAAGTTGTTTTTTGATGCCATTAACCAGTCGCAATTTGCTTTTAAGCCCTCAAGTACATGTTTTCTAGGATGCTACAGTAAGTCGTTTCCGAAAGAAGCGCGACTTTCTTATCGTTTCGAGCCACTATGATCGTTTCATGATTTTTTTTGCTACTTTATCTAAGCCTTTATTTAGATTTTTCTTTATTTCCAATTCGCTTAAGCTAGTCATTTTCGTCTTCTCATTTTTGGATTGTTATTTTTTATAGCGATAAATAAAAAACGGGATGACCCCGTGTGATTCAATTTTGGCGGAGAAGAGGGGAGTCGAACCCCTGCTGGGCGGATGCCCACTATCAGTTTTCGAAACTGACCCCTTCGGCCTCTTGGGTACTTCTCCAAACAGCGGTAATGATAACGCGATATGAGGCTTTCCTCAAGGATTATAGTGAAGAGTTGACGCTCTTTTTGTTAGTTCTCAATTGATGTG
>DKCV01000020.1 GCA_002449265.1 Caryophanales bacterium UBA6865
TGTCCCTATCGGTCCACATAATCAAAAAGCCTAAGGCCGAAACCCTAGGCTAAAGAGAAAATCGAGATGATTATTTGCTTTCTTGGAAGTCTTTTAGATTTGGCTTATTGCCGGTATCGGCTTTCCCCCAATCGAGAAGCATTTTGCTCTCCGCGGAGAAATCTGCATCGCCGTTTTTGCCTGACGCTTTCGAATAAGCGTAAGCTGGCAAATAGTTGGAGATAACATAAGTGGATTCCGTTTCATAAGACGTGGATGAAGTCGAAATCGTTCCTTTATATGTCGCTTTCAAATCGCCATCGTTTTTGCTATAGAATTTCGTTTCGAATTTAGCGCCACTATCATCTTTGCTAACGCTAAGAGAGATGGAATTAAGCCAGCCTTTTATTGCGGTGAGGAAACCTGTTACGTTTTCTTTGATGGATTTTTTGCTTAAATCGACTTCTTCTAGCATTTCATCATAAGCAGTGGCGGCTTCTTCGCTTGTAAATTTGAAATACTTTTTGTTCGTGCCGTCGCTTGTTGCAGAAATAAAAGAATCGCCATCTTTATAAGCCCAAACTTCAAATTTTTTGGCGTCTTTCTCCGCCTCGCTCGCGTAGTCGCCACCAAGCGAAGCGTAGAGGTAACTATTTTCCATATCGGCGATAGCTTTCACCTCGCCATTAAGAGAAGTGAATTCGTCGCTCTCCCCAGTCTTCCCGCTCGCGGATGAAGAAAGAGTAAAGGTGACTTTGGAAGGGATTTCCCATTTATCAGAATCGACATTTTGTTCGATTGCTTTCGCTTTTTTGCTCGCTTCTTCGGTTTTGATTTCCTTAAAATCGGAGCCAGGTTCTCCACATGAGCAAAGTAAGCAAGCTGCGGGTAAAAGTAGAAGTAATTTTGATTTTTTCATTTTTAAGCCTCTTTCGTTACGAAAATTATTATGCATTAAAAACATCGATTATGAAATTAATTCTCTTAGTTAACGATATGAAGGCGAAAAATTGTCGCGATATTTTCTCAATTTCAATCAATTGAAAATATTTTGTTCAAAAGTAGGAAAAGGAATTTTTGATGAAATAATCGTTCTACTTCATTTAACGATTTCGATATTAAAAAGGATAAGCGGCTCCACTTATCCTTAATCAAAATGTCGTTGCTACTCAATTGATATAGCGAGCTCCGTTCTTCACATTTTTCCGCGAATGCAAGAAAGCCGCTACCGATGCAAGCAAGATAGAGGAAGCGAAAATTGGCAATAACAAGTGGGTAAACATCTGGTAATTCCAGAACGAGTATTGAACCTGTTTCAATCCAAATTCATTCAAAATCAAATGATTTAATTGCTTTAAGCCTAGAAAGTAAAGAGGAAGCGAAAATAGAAACGCGAAAGTCACGATTAGTATGGACGAGAAAACGCACATTCGTAAAAACGATCCCGATGATAACCCCAAAAGTTGAAGGATTCGAATATCGTTTAAAGAGCGAGCGAGCACACTTTTTAGTAAAGCAAGTAACGATATTGCGCTTAATGACAAAAATAAAATCGATGCATAGTCAATTATCATCGGCCACCCTCCACCGGAAACAAAATCGTCGATTTGTCTCAATTTGTCTATCGCGCGAGATACGCAAATCGCCTTTCCTCCAGAAGAAGGGTTAAGTTGATTTAGTTTCATATACGCATTATTTTTTGTGGATACAAAGATGTTATAGAAATCATAAATATGATTGTTTTTCCCTGTCGTATCTTTATTGTCAGAGCAATAACGAGCATAAGGAGTTAAATCGGCCAATAAGGAGGAAGAGCAAAATACGGTTTTATGAATTTCACTATCTTCATCTAGTAAGCGAAGAGTGTGTGGAGTTTCTGAATCTCTTTGTTTCGCTCTATTTTCGTGTGTATCAATGATGCCCACAACATTCGTTTGCTTATAATCAAGTATTTTCTCCCGGTTCTTGTTCTCATCATATCTCACAAAAAGCTCAACCTGACCACGTATTTTGTTTTTCAATAAAGATAATAAATATTCTGCTTTTTCCGCGTTTAATTCCTCATCCCATTTGAGTAACTTAAGCTGTCTGCAGCTATAAGCGGTAAATAAAATCTCGTTATTCGCACCATCTTCAGGCATCTTCCCGTACAAAGAAAAATCAAATGCGGATACATTGCTTTTTTTCAAAGGAGAAAAACGGCGGATATTAAAGAAAAGAATACGAGGACCTATACTAGCACCTTTGATATAGCCTGGTTCGCCTGGAGATAATTGTGACTCATATCGAAAATAGGTGTCTCGATTTAAAATCAAAGAAGGAATGACTCCATCCTCACCAAAAATAGAGGCTGCTTTATGATAATCTTTTAAAGGGAACCCCGCTTCCACGATGTGATTGACCTTCGGACTGATTTTTTCTGTCCAATGGTTTCGGATAGAAAAATAGTTAAGATTATGCTCATTAAAAACCGAGTTCACTGCATTAGCCTTATCAAAGCTACGAATCGCGGTTCCAATCAAAGCGAGAGAAAAGGAAAACACCAAAGTAACCATGGTGAAAATAAAACGCTTGATACCTTTTTTTAGAAAAGAAAAAGCAAGTAATGGCTCATAAGTAGGGATGGCTCTTTTTCCTTGATTGAGTACAAATGGCTGCGAATCGGATTGTTTTAAATCATCCGAATCGCTTTCTATGCGCCCTTTTTTCATAAAGATAGTCCGATCCGCGATTCCAGCTACCGATTCATCGTGACTTGCTATAACAACAAGGGTGTCTTTCGATATCTTTTTAAGAATGTCATAGACAATAGAAGCGTTTTCTTCATCGAGATTGCCTGTTGGTTCGTCACAAATAAGGGCTCTAGGTTTCCTAAGTAATGCCCTTGCTAAAGCGACACGTTGCTTTTCTCCGCCACTAAGCTCCACTGGTTTTTTCGATAGATACGTTAGAGGTAGTCCCACTTGTTCCAATGCCGCTTCTAGCTCCTTTTTTTGAATAGAAAGTCCCCCAACCTCACGTGATAAAGAAAGATTCTTCTCTACGCTAAAATCGTTAAGAAGATCAAATTCTTGTGTCACAATCCCGTAATATTCTCTTCGATAACCAAGGATTTCTTTAGAACGCAAACGGCTTATTTCTTTGTCTTCGAGAAAGATTTCTCCTCCAGTAGGACTAAACTGCAAAGAAATTAATTTAAGGAGCGTGGATTTACCCGCTCCAGATTTTCCTTTTAGCCACACAAAGCCAGTATTAGGAAGAATGAGATTAATATCATTTACTCCCTGCTCAACGTTCTTTTTGTGGATATATACTTTGCTGACGTTTTTTAGCTGAATCATAAGTGTAACTCCATCATAAGAACAACGTGTTATTGCTCATTGGTCTCAAATTTTTATCAATGTTAGTTCTCAATTGATG
>DKCV01000013.1 GCA_002449265.1 Caryophanales bacterium UBA6865
ACATCAATTGAGAACTAACACTCGACCGATATATTCAAAAGGCTTTCTTCCAAACGATAATGTGAATGGGTTGTTTTTCTTTTCTTCATACGCTTTCATACTTTTTCAAGATAAACGTTCATGGGAAAGCAATTAAAAGACGGAAAGCGGAATGAATAGGAAAGATTGTCATATTCACGACATAATGATTGACATATCTACCAATATCTACACGTTTTTTGCACATATCTTGCACATGTTTTATATTTACTGTTCTTTAAGGAAATTGGATAATATTTGTAACAAGGAGGCGTGCTTATTATGGCTAGCGTAAACGTAACGATTAGAATGGACTTAGACGATAAAGTCCAATTGGAGAAACTTCTATCCGAATTTGGGCTTACGATGAACGCTGCTATTAATATGTTCGTTAAACAAACATTAAGAGAACAGAGCATCCCTTTCAAAATCACCAAAACTGCTAAGAATGCCAATATTCAGTATCTCGACCGAAAGACTATTGACAAAATGCTGAAACAATCGGAACAAGAGCACCACAAAGTCTATGAGGAGTTGGCCAAGTGATGTTTTATTTTTCCAAAGACGAGATTTTCATATTCATACTGTGCTGATTGCTGATTTCGGTGGTAGTGACGGAATTAGAGATAGCGGTATATTAGAGTCGGCGATAAACACCCCGCTTCAAACTTTCGATTCCATTGATCTTTACCCCTCGCCGGTAGAGAAGATAGCGAGGCTTTCGTTTGGATTAGCCATGGACCACCCGTTCTTTGATGGCAACAAACGAATTGCCGCCGCTATTTTGTATTTGGGGCTTAGCGCGAATAGATTCTCGCTTAAAGCCACGGATGAAGAAGTGATAGAGGAGTTCCTTGAACTTGCTTCTGGGGGCGTCCGATATCAAGATTTTCTTTCTTGGGTTCAATCTAAAATTTAAATCCGTGATAGACGTCTTAACTGTATTTTGGACTATTTTATAGTTGGAACTTTATCGAAAATGAGAATATTCCAACGATAAAATACTTTTCGTTGCAAGAAAAATAGGAATTTTAAGGCTACAGATTTCTCAGTTTTTCAAGTCTTATAAATGGGTTAAAGTTCTACGCTACTTGCGCTTTCTATGGAGGAATTTCTTTCTTTTAAATCGTTTAGATACGCAAAGAACATGTAGAGAGGAATCGTCAATATCTTGTTTTCTTTGTCATAGCCGTAGTTACTCGCTGAGGTCTTTACGCAATACGTGTATTCGTTAAGCTGCTTGAATTTTTTGATGGAAGACAGTTTGCCTTTTTCTTTTTTAGCATCCAGAGGAATAATTTTGTTTTGATTGTGTAAAAGGAATTCGAATTCCGCATTATCCTTCCCTTTCCAAAAGAAGAGTGGGATGTTTTTTGCCTCTAGTTCATTTGCCACATAGTTTTCGAAAAAGACGCCAGACAGGGTGTTCTTTATGGCGGGATTCACGAAAGTGGACATGTTAATCCCGCTTTGGTACGCTAAGAAGCCTAAATCCATCAAATATAGTCTGAAATTCGATCCATCCGTTGGTGAAAAAGGTAAAGTAACTTTTTCCTTTACTTGTTCAGATTGATAAACTACTCCAGCGGTCAAAAGCCATTCAATTGGGGATTTTAGGTCCCTTGTTTTTAGTTTTTTGTCTAGCAAAGATGCTTTAAAATTCTTGGATTCTTTATTTAGCTGCTGATAGATACTTTTCAGGATGAGTTTAGAACGAACAATGGACTCGCTACTGACTTGATAAAGATCCATATCGTTCAAATAATCGTCAAAGATGGAAATGATGTTTTCTCTGATTTTCACTAATGGCTCTTTGTCTAGAAACATCTGGACGTTTTCGGGCATGCCACCCACCAATAAGTATTTGTATAAAACGTCTAACGCCATTTCGTGGATTTCTTGATCTAAAGGTGTCTTCGTTTTGTAGGCGTCCATGATTTTTGCATAGAGGAGCTTATTGCAATTGAATAGAAATTCATCAAAAGAAAGGGGATGCATCACAATTTCTTCGATAGCTCCGACTGGGAAAAAGAAGCCTTCCGAGTTTTGCTGGCGATCGATTTTGTGCTGCCTTTTCAATTTGATTCTAACCATCGAGCCAGAAGCAATAACGGGTATATCTCTAAAATCTTGCTTGAAGTATTTTAAGGAGGTGATGATTGGTAGAGCTTCTTGTATCTCATCAAATATGAGTAAGGTGTTCTTATCGATGGGGCGATTCTCGCGCAAGGAAAGGAATTCGATGATTTTTTTGGCGTCTACTATCGATGAATTCTTCCCGTTTCCATTTATAAATAAACGCGCATCGTCGTCCTTTTTGAAATCGATATAGATGTAGTTATCTTTGTAATATCTTTCTGCGAAGATGTCTTTGATCAAGTAGGTCTTACCAATCTGCCTTGCCCCGTAGACGACAAGAGGCTTCATTCTCATTTCGTTCCATTCAATGATTTTCTTTAAAGCGTTTCTTTCCATTTATTAGACACCTTTCTTAAGAAAATCTTAGTCTAATAACATAAAAAGTGCAATTTGATGCCTCAAAAAATACCTTAAATGTGCAATCTGATATGTTAAAAAACATCTAAAATGTGCAAAGTAGGCATTTTATGGAATGTTTTCAAAACCATCAGAAATGTAGGGTACTATCCTTAAAACCCCGTCTTTTTTCTTTTCCTACGAATTGATTGCTTTAGTTTTTATGACGATATTTTTGATAAAAAAGACAATAAAGCGATATTTTGCTGATTTAATCTCTCGTTACACTTCTAAAACGCTATCAGTCGATTAAAACTGCCAAATGGCACGAAAAATCGAATAGAACTATTGATGAGGCAGTGCGCCTAATATAAAATTGAAGTATCGAGGGTTAACACTATGGCATTGATCAAAAGAGACAAATATTTAAACCAGCTAATTAATAAGATTGGTAACGGCATGATTAAAGTCATTACCGGGATGCGTCGATCTGGCAAATCCTATCTTTTGAATGAGATTTTCTATCAATATTTGCTTGCTGAAAGAAAAGTAAACGCCTCGCATATTATCAAATTCGCTTTTGATAAAAATGAAGATTTAAAGAAGGTTGGCGAAAGCTTTCTCACACTAAAAAAAGAAAAAAGGAAAGTAGACCCATATAAGTTCACCGACTATATCGATAAGATAACCGCTGAACCTGGTCATTATTTCCTTCTTTTGGACGAAGTGCAGGAACTCGATTCTTTCGAATATGTTTTGAATAGTTACGTTGGTAATGATAAATTCGATGTCTATGTGACTGGCAGCAACGCCAAATTCTTAGTGAAGGACATCATCACTGAATTTCGAGGGAGAGGCGATAAGATTCATGTCCTTCCTTTAGCCTTTTCGGAATGCTGGAATTACTATGATAGTGACAAAAAGGAAGCGCTAGAAAAATATATGCGGTATGGTGGCTTGCCATTCGCCGTATTAGCGCCTACTGATGAAGAAAAAATCAATTACATCAAAACCCAAAGCGATGAAACCTACCTTACCGATATCATTGATAGGTTCCATGTAAAAAACAAAATTGAATTGGATGAGCTATTCAACATCCTTGCATCTGGCATATCGGGTTTGGTTAATCCCAAAAAGTTAGCGGATACTTTTAGAAGTGTTCATAACGATGGACTAAGCGAAGATACCATAGCCCAATATATCAAATATTTTGAAGATTCTTTTCTCGTTAGCATCGCTAACAAATATGATGTTAAAGGCAAAAAGTATATTTCCACGCCGTATAAAGTGTATTTCGAGGATCTTGGCGTTAGAAATGCGCGAATCAATTTTAGACAAACCGAATTCAATCACATCATGGAAAACGTTATCTATAACGAATTAAGGTATCGTGGTTTTTCCGTCGATGTCGGTGAAGTGGAGATTAGAGAAAACGTCAAGGATGAAGACGGAAATAGTAAAAGAAAGCAATACTCTGCAGAAGTGGATTTCGTCGCGAATTACGGCAGCAAAAGATATTACATACAGTCGGTGTATAAAATTAACGATGAAGATAAGCTGAATCAAGAAATCAAGTCTCTTAAAAGCATCGGCGACTCATTTAAAAAAATTGTTGTTGTCTACGATTACATTGTTCCGAGCTACGATGATAGTGGCATTTTCTATATTGGATTAAGAGAATTCCTTTCCGACCCAAATAGTCTTGAGAAATAGTTAGTTTGTTTTCATGAGCGCTTAAGCATGAATAACTAACCATATTTAGTTTGGCTTTTAAAAATAAATTGCCCACCTTGTTTCAACAAGACTTACTAATTCATCAAAGTATTGCAAAGATTTTATATGCGTAAAAACATATATTAAAATATAATAAAAGTAGTTAGAATTTGAGAAATTCACATAAAAATATCTATTAAAATATATAAAATCATTAGAACTGAAAAAGCGTCAGTTTTATGCTTATCAGCTTTTAGTATCTAGCGATAAAATCAGCTTATAAGTTTTTAACTAACGCTTAAGGAACTACGTCTAAATATTATTCTCTAGGCATTCCGAATATTTTACGCAGCGCTTCTTTTGGTAGTTTATAGGTGCGATCTTCTTTGACTAAGCCATTGACCTCTTGCTCGACATCGGAGAGTTGGGTATAGCAAAATCCTTCAAAGAAGGGGATTTCTACGGTGGATTTTACGAGTAAGGAAAGACGATTGAGGAAGTCTTCGGTACTAGTGACGCCTTCTCCATACCCCCAACTTTCGTTCTTTCCACCGTAATTGCATTTAAAGGCTGTTCCGCCGAATTCGGTTAGTAACATTGGTTCACCTTTATATGAATAGTTGTCTACGAAGGCATGTTTCCCTCTCCATTCGTAATGAACGGTGGACGCTTCTATTGCAGTTGGGTACTTCTTTTTTAAGGCTTCTCCATTTTGCTCATAATCGTGGATGGTGATAAGACTAGAATGCGTATGTTCCCAGCCATCATTGGAAATGCAGAACCGGGTAGGGTCTAATTTCTTTGTTAAATCTACGATATGGTTCACGAAGGCTTGGGTTTCTACATTTGTTCCAACGTCTTCAATCCCCCAAGATTCATTAAAAGGGACCCATGTAATGATGGAAGGATGGTTTTTGAGCTGATGGAGCGCGAGCGTGTATTCTCGCTCGAATGTCTTTTTGCTTTTCTCTGTGAGTTCATACATCGAAGGCATTTCACCCCAAGTGAGGTAACCAAGCATATCCGCGTAATAATAGAACCGCTCATCCTCGATCTTTTGGTGTTTTCTAGCCCCATTAAAACCGATATCCATCATTAAAGAGATATCGTTAAGAAGCTCTTCTCCATTTTTAGGGGTGAGTTTTCCCTCTTTGAAATAGCCTTGATCTAATACAAGCCTTTGATAAAGAGGTTTGTCGTTTAGATATACTTTGCCGTTTTTCGTTTCTAAGTGGCGGAAGGCAAAATAAGAATCTAATGAATCGATAAGCTCATCGTTTTTGTATAGAGATATCTTTAAACCATAGATTTCTGGCGAAAGTACGTTCCACAAATGAAACGGAGAAGGAATCTTGATTTCGATTTCATTCGAATCGCTTTCTTTTCGAGCGATTTCTTTATCATCGTAAGTTACTACGACGACCCTTTTTAGTTTTTCGTTCCCGTTTGTTTTTAAGGATAAAGAAACGGACTTCTTTTTTATGTCTGGTGAGATAGAGAAATCTTCAATATAAGTAGAAGGGACTTCTTCTAGCCAAACGGTTTTATAGATACCGGTTGTGTCTAGATACCAGCAACCAAAATTCTTATCTTCCCATCTTTGTTTGCCTCTTGGCTTTTCTTTGGAGTAGTCGTCGTGACAATGGATGACAAGAAGGTTTTTTCCCATCTTTAAAAATGAGGTTAATTCGAATGTTTCACGGTGATAGGCCCCCGAGTCCCTACCGACGAATTCCCCGTTTAGATAAACGGAAGTTTCATAGTCAGCCCCTTCTAGATGGAGCAATAATCTTTTGTTATCTTTTTTCTTGTAGGTGATTTCTTTTTGATACCACACATCGTCGCAGCGTTTACCCTCGCCAATCCCTGAAGCGGGTGCTTCATAGCAAAAAGGAACAAGGATATCGCGTTCTTTTTGAAAGCCATTTTGGAAATTCTTTTGATTGCCTTCACCAAGATAATCCATGTAAAAATCCCATTTGCCATTGAGACTAGTGAAGGAATTTCGTCTCGCTAGAGGTCTAGGATAGTCGTCAACAATCATTTTCTTTTTCATAATGTTTTCTCCATGATGAGTAGTAATTTTGTTTGTCCTTTTTTCGTTAAGGACTTGCAAGAATAGCCTTTTTTGATGAGGGTAGAACCTTGATAGATATTTCCTTCAATTTCGTATTTTTTAGAAGGAATTAAATCCTTTAAATAGACGAGAATCTCTTTATCGATATCCTCGACTAGACTAAGAAGCAGGAATCCTATTTTTTTGTTTTTGGATAAAGATAGTTCCGCTAGATACCCGTCTTTGAACGGGTTTGAATAACGATGAATTTCTCCATTTTGAACGGCTTCTGCGTGGAATTTATGATAAAGTTCATCGTACTTCCTTAATAAAGCCTTATCTTCTTCCTTTAACGTTAAAGGGTTCATTTCATAGCCATACGTCCCTAAGAAAGCGACATTCGCTTTATCTAGGATTGAGGAGTTTGCTGCCGAAACATGGGAAGAGATGACGCTTAACGGATACGCAAACGATGTCCCGTATTGAATCAAAGTCCGGTCTAACGGGTTTGTATTATCGCTACACCAAATGAGGGAAGAGAAATAAAGCATCCCTAAGTCGAATCTCCCTCCGCCTGAGGCGCAGTTCTCAAATAAAATTCCGGGGAATTTTTTGAGTAATTCATTCATGAATTCATATACGCCCAAGATGTTTTTGTGAAAGAGTTCCCCTTGAGGAGAATAGAGAGAATAAATATCCCCCAAGTAACGGTTCATATCGTATTTGATATAGTCAATCTTTACTCCTTCTAAAGATTTCGTTATCGAAGAGAGGATAAATTCTCTTACCTGAGGATTAGAAAAATCTAATACGAGCTGATTGCGGGAATATAGCTTTTCTAATTTTGGGTGAGAGATGACCCAGTCGGGGTGCTTAAGGAACAATTCCGTATCGATATTGACCATTTCTGGTTCTAGCCAAATTCCAAATTTCATCCCTAAGGAGTGAACATAATGAGAAAGCTTCACTAAATCCACTTTCTTCTTATTGACTCTCCAATCTCCTAATCCATGGCTATCGTCATTTCTAGAAGAGAACCAGCCATCATCCAAAACGAATAATTCTGCACCGATATCTTTTGCGTTTTTCGCGTATTCCATGATAGAAGAAAGGGTGAAATTCATTCCAGTCCCTTCCCAAGAATTAAAGATAAGGGGGAGAGGCTTATTACTAATTTCGGGAAGAATGTGCTTTTTGATGAATTCGTGATTGGTGATGGATAAAGGGTCGAATCCACTCGAGGAATAACCAATCACGACTTCTGGAGAAAGGAAGCTCTCGCCTTTTTTGAGTGAATAAGAGAAGCCATCGTCATTGATTCCGACATTGATTCTTAATTTGTCGGTACTAGAAACGTAGATTTCGTTTTTGTAGTTCCCGCTATAAAGAAGATTAAAGGAATAGCATTCGCCCTCTTTTTCCGAAAGGCGTTTGTCACCCACGATAAAGAAGGGGTTTTCGTAATGCCCGCTTCTCCCTTCTAAGGAGAATAAGACTTTATTTCCATACCCGATTCTTTCTTCTTGGTATTGCCTTTCTTTAGCCCATCGTCCAGGAAAATGGATTAATGTTTGGTCTTTATAATCGAAATCGATCGTAGAAGAGACAACCTTCTTTAAAAGAACGCTTTTCCTTGTTTTATTTTCGATACGCGTGCTTTTTACAAGGATATTCTCTTTTTCAAAAAGGGTATAAGTCGCGTATAAATAGATATTTCGATACGCGTCTTTTAGCTTTAGCGTGACTGAAGTCGCTTCTTCTTTATTTCTAGTATGAGGATAGTTTTCCCCATATTCATTATGGCTTTTATGCGAAAGGCTTACGAAACGGAAGTCAGTAAGTTCGTCGTCATTTTGAGAAACGACAAAAGAAGAGGGGCGAAGGTCCATCCTTAAATGCGAACCAAATTCATTACGAGAAATATTGGGGTAATAGTCATCTAGATTTTGAAAACGCCCGTTTTCGAAATATTGGAAATTCTCTCCTCCTTCTTGTTTTAAGGAAGATAAATCATGGATTCTTTTTCCAAAATAAAGATGCTCGATGATTCTATGGGAATTAATCTTCATCACGTAGGATATATCATGAGAATAGAGATGAAGAAGCCTGGTTTTCTTGTAGTAGAGGCAGCCCATTACATTTTCTCCTTCGCAAGTTTTGCATATAAGGCGTAGGCCTTATCGTTAGGGTGAAGATTGTCCTCCTTAAGATATTCGCTGATATTGCTATCGACCAAAGAAGGAATATCTAAATAGGTGAACCAAGAGTGAGAATCGGCATATTCTTTCATTAATGCATTACTAATTGCACTTTGCGGATTCCAAGATTGCTCGCCAGATTTAATGATTCCATAGTAATAAATCGGCATATCTTCTTTTAAATAATGGAGTTCATCAAATAGGGTTGAAAGCTTTGCCGCAAGCGTTTTCCCCGTATCGCCCGCGTTAATGAGGTTATTTACGCCTAAATTGACGAATAGGGCTTTCGGAGAAAGATCGATGATGTTCTCTTGCTTGATGGTCATCCAATCGTTTGTTTTTGCTGTTCCTATACCCGTTAAGAAGACATTTTCCCCACGAAAGGCGTTATAGAAATTGCTTTCTTCCCAAAATCCTCTTGGGTCGAAGAAGGAATCACCTAAAAAGACATAGGCATCTTTTTTAGAGCCGCGCTTGACAAAATTGTCTTTCATCTGTGCCGCGGATTGCCTTATGTGATTATTGAAGCTTTCACCTTTTTTGATATTGACTCTAAAAGGGTATTTGCCGTTTTTGGTTATGGCGCTACATAAGGCACTACCTACTTTTAAGGCATGAATCCTTCCGAGATCATCAATCGAGCAATATTTTTCGTTATAGGTGTAGCGGAGGATTTCTTCTTCCTCATCGCCTATTTGCATATGAGTGATACGATAATCGCTATAGCCGATGAAAGCATCTATCCCCACGCCACTTCCAGTTCCATCAACATCGGTTGGGAAAAATAATTTTTTTGGATTAGATTCGCTAGAAGATTCTTCTAACGAACAAGAAAGGAGAATCGGCAAAAGCAAAAATAGCGTTAATCGTTTTCTTTCCATAAGACGTTTTCTCCGCTTTCTTTGTCGAATAATTTCAAGGCGTTCAAATCGAAGCAAACTTCTATTTTCTTTCCGATATAGACTTCTTTTGTGTTAGGGAGTTTCATTGTAATATTCGTCCCAAATAAGTTGAAATCAACAAGATACTCACTCCCAAGAAGCTCAAAGAAAGTGATTTCTGTAGGAAGTGATTCACTCACGTTAGGGAAGTTGTCTTCCTTTAAATGAACGTTTTCTGGGCGAATGCCAAAGTAGCAAGTCTCTATTTCCGCTTTTTCCTCATAAATCTTTCTTAAGCGCGCGAATTTCGCCTTTGTTTCTTCTAGGGTTGGTAAAGAAGAAGTGGACTCTTTTTCTTTCTTTTGAAAGAAGAAGAAATGCTTCTTCTTTGGCGCTTCCAAGATGCTTGCCTCTTTCTTACCAAAAGATGTTTTTAAAGAAGACTCTAGGCGCTTAATCTCTGATTCTAAGATGTAACGGACTTCTTTTAGTTCTTTGTTTGCTTTTCGATAGGCGATTTTTTCTTTGACGCTATCGTCTTTTAAGATACTAATGACATTAGAATAGACCGAAGCAAATAAAGGTCTATTTAGCGATAAATCCTCTAATTCTTTAATGACAGATTCTTTATTCACACCGCTTTCTAATTCTTTTTCGATTTCGTTTTCTTTACTTAAATCCGCGCAATCCTCAAGCGTTTTCATGCTTTCCGCCTTCTTTTTGCGGTAAGCAACAAGTGCTTTCTTTAAGGAAGGAGGAATCGTAAAGGACTCATTGCCTTTCGTTACGATGCTCTTATTTAGATTCGCTTCAAAGACATTCATTGGGGGAGTGCCAATAAAGGTAGCGACGAATAGGTTTTTCGGATTGCTATAGATTTCTTTTGGGGTGCCAACTTGCTGAATGAAGCCTTTATTCATGACGACAATGCGGTCCGCCATCGTCATGGCTTCGGTTTGGTCATGGGTGACATAGATTGTGGTTGCGTGAATCGACTTATGGATCTTAACGATTTTGCTTCTTGTTTGGACACGGAGCTTGGCGTCTAAGTTACTTAACGGCTCATCCATTAAGAATACTTTCGCGTCACGCACGATCGCTCTCCCTAAAGCAACACGCTGCATTTGCCCACCCGAAAGCTCTTTTGGCTTACGGTCGAGATACGGTCCTAAATCAAGGATTTCAGCGGCATTGAAGACCCGTTTTTGAATCTCTTCTTTGGGGAGCTTACGAATCTTTAAGCCAAAGGCGATATTGTCATAAACCGTCATATTCGGATATAAGGCATAGCTTTGGAAAACCATCGCGATGTTCCTGTCTTTGCTTTCCAAATGATTAGCGATGACTTTATCGATATATAAGTAGCCAGAAGAGATTTCTTCTAAGCCTGCGATCATTCTTAAGGTTGTGGATTTCCCGCACCCTGATGGACCAACTAAGACAATAAATTCTTGTGGTTTAATGGAAAGATTGAAATCATAGACCGCCTGAACGTGATTGCCATATATCTTGTTGATGTTTTTCAACACGACAAAGCCATCAATGTCATCATTGATGATTTTTCCGCCTGTCGCTTTATATTCTTTCCGTGCTTCTTCTATGCTGATTTTTTCTTCCATATGAGGTTCTCCTAACGCTTAACGCCAGTATTGGCGACACCTTCGATGATTTTGTTTTGCGTAAATAGATAGAGGATGAAGATTGGGATGGCGCTAAAGATCGCGCTTGCTAAAGATAAGCCAATCGTGTCGCCTCGCGTCGTGTTACTAATGGAAGCGATGCCAACGGGCAAAGTCCATAATTCTTTACTAGGACCTAAGACGATTTGGGGCCAAAATAAGTCATTCCAAGAGCCCATGAAACTAAACAAGCCCTGGACTAGGAAGACGGTTTTCGCTAACGGGAAGACGATTCTAAAGAAAATCGTGAGGTTTTTGGCCCCATCCATCCTCGCGGATTCGATCAAATCTTTCGGGATCCCTAAATAGAATTGACGGATGAGGAATAATCCTCCTACTCCTCCTAAACCAGGTAGGATTAAGGCCAATAAAGAGCGGGAGATATTTAAGCGTGCCACATTTGAATATTGGGCCGCGGTAGTGGCAATTCCTGGGATTACCATCGTAAAGAGAATGACGGTGAAAATCGCTTGACGGAATTTGAAATTCAAGAACACGAACGCGTAAGCGGCAAATCCCACAATGAGTAGATATAAGAAAGTGTTACTAATCGCGACAATAAAAGAATTGAGGACCCATCTTTCTACTGGGACTCTAGTTCCATCTAAGTCGGTTTTATTGAAGAGTTTTAAGTAATTTTCAAATGTATATCCGCTTTCCGGGAAAAGTTGCCCTGGCTCATAGGTGAAAGAATATTCTTTCGTGAATGAACCCAAAACACCGATGATAAGAGGGGATAGCCAAACCGCACAGAACACAAACAAAATCACAAAGCAGTTAATTTGCACAATCCGGTTAGATACGTAATAGGTGAATTTGTTTTCTGGCAATAGAGCCCTTTTCTTCAAGATGAAATAAACGATATCGAATAGAATCAAGGCAGCAAAAATAATGCCGATAATGAGTAAGACGACGCTCAATGGGTTCATGCCTTTTCCTCCTGCTTCACTTCTTTTTTATGATTGATGTATTCTTGATATTCGTAACGGTGCTTGCTATTAGAAGGTCTTTCTTTTGTGACGAGCAATTGAAACGCGGTCACGATACCAATGAATATGCCCAAGGTTAAGCCCATCGCCGAAACCATCCCAAAGACGTTATAATTTGTCCCAGTGATGAGGTTTTGAAGATAAACCATGATGGTCTGGGTTGTCATTTTATTCGCCCCATCAATCATTAAGCTAGGGCCTCCGCCAGTTAAGACATAGATTTGTCCATATAGCCCAAAATAACCGATGATTGTGGTAAAAATACAAAGGATCAGTTGTGGTTTAATCGCTGGAATTGTGATGGAAACAATTTTCTTAAACGTGTCGCATCCATCCATTGAAGCGGCTTCAAGAAGAGATTTGTCTACGTTCTTTAATCCGGCTGATAGAATGATGAAATTACCACCCCATCCGCCCCAAAGGCAAAGGAGAATGATGACAAACCAGGCGGTATTTGTTGAACCAAGCCAATCAATAGTCTGATTGGTCCATTGATTGATGTAACCGAAATTCTTGGAGAACAAGGCACTAAAGATGACACCTGAGGCTGTGACAGGGAGAATAGAAGGAAGATAAATAATCGCCCGGAAGAATTTATATCCCTTTGGCTGGAAGTTAATCAAAACCGCGAAGATTAGAGGCAAGATGACTCCGAGAGGAACAAGAATCAAAGAGAAGAGGACCGTGTTCCTCATGGACCACCAAAAGTTTTTGAAATAGGTGTTATTCGGGTTAAAGAGAATGTTGTAATAATTTTGGAACCCTCTCCATTCGTTTTGAGTAGCGTCAGCGACGTTGAATTTCATCAAAGACATCACGATGCCGTAAATCAAAGGGTAGATGGTAAAAAGGAGGAAGAAGAATAGATATGGGAATAGGAAAAACGCGGCAGCCCCATATCGTTTCCAAAAAGAGGTTCTTTTGCTACGAGCTAATGCGTATTCTTCAAGACTAACACGTTTTTCCATGTCTTATAATTCTTCTTTCGATTGAATGGCTTCCATAGCCTCTTTATAACGGGTATCGACAATCTCGGTGACGGACTTTTCTTTATAATTTGGGTCGAACACATCCATGTAAACCCTTTTTAACCCAACATAGACTTCTTCGTAATAAGGGGTCCTTCCAAGCATTTTGAAACTAGAAGGATCGCCAAACTCTTTCAAATAGCGATTATAGAAAGAAGATTCTTTGTATTGCTTGCTATTCAAAACCGTTTTAGAGGCTGGAAGATGCCCACCTTGCATATATTCAGCGGAATGGGTGGTCATATATTGGCTATAAAGGAGACCGGCGACTTTCTTAACGTTGGACTCGCAAGTTCTAGTGATGGAGAAGCAGTGCCCAACTCCGTAGATATTATTGGCGTAGTCTTTGCTTGCGTCTTTTGCGTAGAGCTTGCTCATATTCAAAATATCGACAGGCTTGTAGGTTTTACCCTGTTCATCTTTTTTGTCTAACAAAACCTCTTCGTATTCGTTTAAGCGTCCTTCGCTCCACCAAGGACCTTCACAAGTGAAAACGGCGTTTCCAGCGGCAAAATTCGTCCAGATTGTTTGGGAATCTAGCCCTTCTGCGACAAATTTTCCTTCGTAGCCATTTCCGCTTTGCCAGTCGCGGAACATTTGCATCGTGTCTTTTAATCCATCGGTGTTCCATGTTGGCTTGCCATTAGGATCCGTCAGCGTTCCGCCGTTTTGAAAGACGGCTGTTTGAGGGATCCAGCCAGATTCGATGTTATCGCCGCTAAACATGCAAACGGGGTTGAAGTTTTCTAGTTTCATTTGGCTCCATTCGCAAGCGTTTGGTTTGTTCTTGTTCATGGCTCTATGCCACATTTTGCCTTCATTATTTAAGCGAATTAAGCCATTGCAGACGTTTTTGAATTCTTCTAGATTCGTTGGTTTAGCAAAGCCGTTTTTCTCTAAGATATCGCTACGAGTGAACCAAACGCCCGCGTGGACATCAAGAGGGACGCCATATAATTTGTTGTTTTTGCCATAGCATTCATCAATGACGTTTGATAGATATTCATCGCGGTCGAAAGGGATTTCAGTATGTTTGAAGTAATCGTCAAGAGGGATGATGATGTTATTATCGATAAAGGAAGTAAGACGCTCACTATGATAGATAATGACATCTGGCGCATTTTCTGGGTCGCTTTGGATTGTGCTCGCTAAAGCGGTGTAGAAGGCTTGGGTGCTCAATGGTTTGATTTCGGCACTAATTTTGCCATTATATAAATCATTAAAAGCGCGGTTCACCTTATCTAAGTAACTTTGATCTGGGTCGCCGATAATAGACCAGACGTTCAGCTTTACGTCTTTAAAATCTATATCCTCGTTGCCCCCTCCACATGAAGCAAGAGATAAGACAAGAAGCGGCAAAGCAAATAGATGTTTCTTTTTCATTTTATTTCTCCTTATTTTGCGTAGATTTCGATTTCACTTAAGGAATACGGTTGATTGGAATTGAAGGTGAAAGTGATGGTGTCAGTACTCACCTCTTCGTCTAATTCGATGACGAAACTACTATGTGGATAGATCCATTTATTCGGTTTCGTTCGGTAATATCCTTGGTTGAAGAGGACGCTTTTCACGTAACGCCCTTCTCCAAAATGGATTTTGTCGATGAAATCCAATTTTTGATCATAGGTATAAGAATTACCAACGAGGATATATTTCACCTTTTTCTTTTCCGCTAATTTGACGGAAACACGAGATAACCCTTCAAAATCCGCCTCTTTTCGAACATCTTGTTCTACTCTTTTCGAATCAGTATTGCCGCGATATGAGAAATTATCGTGAAGATAATCTAGGCCTGTTACCTTGCCACTATAAGAGAATTTCGTATCTTTATCTAAAGCAACATTATGGTAACCAGTAACCTTTTCAGGGAGGCGATTGATGGACCAAGTTGGGCCACGCGTATATGGGGTGCCATCTTCTTTGAAATAGAGATAGTCATACCCTAAGCAGCGATACTCATCATTATCGTATCCCCAAACGTTACGGTTACGATGTGCGTGATAGGCGAACATATATTCATCGCCAACTTGGCAAATTGAAGCGTGCCCAGTGCCGGTTTGGAAACCTAGATAACGGGTATTCACATAAGTACCATCATTGCCAGGAACGCCAAGTAGCATATTTTCTAATGGATAGGAATTTGGCTTTGTGTATTCTCCTAATGGGCTAGAAGCGAAGGCGTAGCCAACGTTATAAACGGTATCGACATAGGAATTGCCTACATAGGTTAATAGATATTTCCCGTTTCGTTTAATCATGTATGGGCCTTCTAGGCACTCCATATCGCCATTAAACGATGTGGACCAGGTTTCCCATTCGATGGTGCGTTTTTTATCGCTTAATTTCGCTAAACCGGGTGATAATAGCCTAGTCAATGTGGATAAGTCCCAAGAGGTGGGGGAAGTCATTTTCACACCCCAGATTTCTTGGACCGGGTAATTTGATTTTGCGTAGTCTTCCTTACGGCTCTTCCGCATGTCGTAAGAGAAATACATATACATTTCGCCATCATCATCCACGAAGACGTGTTGATCGAGGACGGTGCAGTACTTAGAAGAACTTTCTTTCATCGTAAAGGGGGAAGTCGCTAACGTGCCATCATCGCCGACGACTTGTTTATATGGGCCGTACGGCTTATCAGCGACAGCGACTCCGATTTGGCAATTTGAAGTGCCGTTATTCTTGAATTCGCCTGTGTAATAGAGATACCATTTGCCGTTGATTTTATGGATATCCGGTGCCCAAAGGTTAGTTTGGCTCCATGCGCCAGGTTCAGGAACGTAGCAATCATCTAATCTTTCCCAATTACTAAGTGTTTTGCTCCTAAAGCAATGGAATGTCGTTGTTCCTCTAGTTCCATAGGCGTAGAAATACCCGCTTTCATCATCGTAAAGCATCATCGGGTCACCCATGTCTAGCTCTAAGTCGTTTCGATAGAAAAGATCGTGATTGAAATCCTGGTCTTTTCCTTTCTTTTCGCTATAGCTTTTGTAAGAAAGCTCGACTTTGTCTTCCTCTAATGGAATATCGTTTTCGGGTGCGCAAGACAATAAAGACAATGACGCTAAGATACTTAATGCTATTTTCTTTTTATTCATGTCGTTATCTCCTAGTTCACGAGTTTGATAGTTGGATCGGTGATTGTTGCCCCACACCTAAAGGTGCCAATGCCTGGAAGCATTGGGCTAGTCTTGGTCCAATCGTAGTTATCGTTCTTTAAAGCAACGGAATTTTCTAAGACAGCAACATTATTGAAGTAGACTTTGCAGCCTTCCTCGCGTTTTTCGATTTTCACGCTTACTTCTTTCGTGAAATCGATGTTACTAGAGTCTAAGGGATATTCTTTCCAAGTCGCGTCATCATAGTTTGGGCATAAGGCGAACGTTGGTTTTTCTTTCGTGCCTTTGATGACGAGTTGCATGGAACAAGTTGGACTACCACTATCTAAATAGACTAAGACTTTGCTATCGAGCTTTCCGTTTGTTTCCATTGGGTCGAGATTAGAAAGTTTGAAGGTGATATCGAAATCGCCACGAAGCTCTTCTTTTGCCTTGATGCCGTTACTGAATCCATTGACTGGCGGCCAGTTCATGTCGTTACCAGCGAAATCCATTCTAGCGAGAGTGTAGGTTTCACCGTTCTTATTGACGTTACCGCCGCTAAAGAACTTGTATTGGTCAAGAACGGCTTTCGTATCCGTCACACCAACTTTCACACTTGCGATTTGAATTTCCGCTTTGACGTTATCGGTATAGATAACTGGGGTGCTCTTATCGCTTAAAGCATCATAAACGCCTAATAATCTTCCATCGACTGCGACGTATTGCTTATCGTCATGTTTAATGACAGTGAGCTCGTTTTCTATATTGAGCACCGGAGAGGACTCTTTCGCGTAAACTAGTTTGTTACTTTCTTCATCGCCTAATCTATGGCTAACGATATTTCTTTCGCTCGTATCTCCGTCATATTTGAAGGCATTTTGGAAATAATCCATGTACCCTAACTTAGAAGAGAGCAAGCCAATCTGGCCTTCACTTAACGCGGAGGAGAGATTCTTCACTTTTAAAGTAACTGCCCAAGAAGAATCTTCCGTATTTAGTGGGAAGTAGTTCTTGCTAGAATTCACTTTGATTGTGTTATTCTCAATCGTCGCGTCTTTGTCTTCGATTTTAACCATTCCAGTGTTGATTGTTCCCGTTCCACTTTCTGGGCGATTAATCGCTTCAAATTTCTTATTTTGAGTGATTTTTTTGTTATTCTTTGAAGTAGCGATAACGCGGAATACACCTGTAACACCTTCGTCAATCGTCAATGTACCATCCTCCGATAAGCTGATACCTTCTTTTTCTTCGTATAGCTTATAACTGACTGCCTTATTTGGAGTTGATTCTGGATAAACGGTCGTGGATAAGTGGTAGGTGTTGCCATTGATTAAACGGTTATCAATGCAGTTGATGTCCAAAGATTCCGCTTTTTGGAAATCGTTTAGCTTTTGATCAACATAAGAGGAATCGGAATTCGCTTCGAATTTAGTGACTTCCAAGACTTGGTTTTGGGAATAGATACCTGGATAGGTGTCTAAGTCATTAAAGAAAGGAACGGCATAAGCCATTTTGACTTTTTCGTGACCCTCAATTTCCGTTGACCAAGTGAAGTAGTGCATCTTTCCTTTGCGGATGATTTCTACATCAACCCCTTTTGTTGCGTCATAGATAAAGGAAGAATCGATATCGGTTTCATTATTAACGATGTTCTTTGCATACCGCCAACCACCGTAATAAGGGGTGACGTCTTGATCTTTTCCGCCGCCTGGCCTTCTAAAGCCATACCAGAACATGTTGTTGCCGATTGGGTGATCTTTGTCCACTAAGAAAGAGCCAACGCCCCATCTTCCGCCGGTGTCGTTATTGGCGCTACCAGTTCTCGTGATATGGGCTTTGAAATACCATTCTTGGCCAGGCGTGTTCACTAGCATTTGGACTTGGCCTTCTTTGGCTTTGACTAGCCCTTCATCTTCCTTAGAATAGTCGACTTGCCCATTATAATAGCCTTTCTCCGTGATGAAGAAAGATTTGCTGATCGTAAAATGAATCGAGATAGAATCTGATTCATTGCCTAAAACATAAATTACGATATTGGTTTCGCCTTCTGAAATGCCGCGGACGCTACCAAAGTCATCAACCGTAGCGATATTTTCATCGTCGGAGCGGAAAGCGACCTCCTTTTTGCTATCTTTTAATAGATAAACAATGGTCATTTCTTCGCCGATTTTGAGTTTTTGCGTTGTCGCGGAGCGAAGATCAATGATGCTATTAGATGCAGCGCCGCCATTCGAAGAGCCACCTGGAGCACACGCGACTAATGCGCCAAGCGAAGCGGCTAATAATAAACCGGGGATTAAAAATCTCGACTTTTTGTTTTTCATATGTATCTTCCTCCTAAGAGAGGGGCGATGGTTCCCCAAAGCCCCTTTCTCAATTTCGTGAATCGTTAAACTAATTTAGTTATTCGGCTGTTTTTGTAATACTGATGTTAGAAACTGTGACTGTGGTATCGGCATCGGCTTCAGTGCCATTGAATGTCCAGAAATAAGGGATGAAGCTTGGATTGACACTTGTGTCGGTAAGTGAACCAGTTTCGCCATTTGCCAGTGGAACAGAAATGGTTACCTTGCCATTGCCGTCATTGACAAGGGTGACGGTTGTGGTGAGATTTGTGGCACTTAGCGCAATGCCCTCTAGATTGGCTCCCCAATTTCCGGGATAACTTTGTAATTTGGATTTATTGCCGGCATTACAAATATGGAATTCGTGATTTCCAAAGGCGATTGCAAGCTTAGCGTCCACCATCGCTTTGGAGAAAGTCACGTCAAACTTAGCAGTATATGCGCCAGTTGCGTTCGCAAAGAGCTTAGAAGCGAACATACTCTTAGAGACATCAGTGCGAACATCCCATCCAACAACTGGGAAGGTTGCTTTGAAGCCTCCTTCAAGAGCTGTTGCGCAGTCACTATAGGTATAGATGTCCTTTAAAGAGCTTGCTTCGCCAGAAGTAACTGTAATATTGCTGATTTTCGCCGAGACGCCATTCGTAGAGAAACGGACTGGAAGCATGCTGTAATAGCTTTGCATTGGGACAATGATGTTACGAGCGTCGTTGTCACACTTTTGTGTTAAAGGAGTTGTAGAGTTATCAACGTAGAAATTGTAGTAGCCATCTTTGGATTCAATCTTAAAGTGGTGACTGGCATTTTTATCGAAATCTTTGAAGTCTTCGGTATTGTTCCATTGGCCACCATAGTATTGTGTGGAATAAGTATGGGTTTCTATACGAGAATTTGTCCCGTTATTGTATCCATAGGCAAGATAGAATTGGCTTTCAACGCCACCCAAGGAAACCATTAATTTTGGATATTGGGCGGTAGTCTTATAATCAGAAACATCGAATTCAAGGGTGAAATCGCCACCTAGGACTTTTTGGTTAAGGATCGCACCATATTCTACGCTATCATCGTAAGCTGCTTCGTTACCAACGCCATTGATGCTTCGCTTGTTTTCTGGGAAAACGATAGAACCATCATCGTTAAGAATGGTAGGGCCTTGGACGGTTAGTGTATCGTTGCTCTTTTTAGCAGGCTGTTCTTTGACTGGGAACACCATGGTATCTAAGATTTTGCCAGATGCGCTCTTTAGTATTAAAGACATGTCACCTTCTGGCGCGGTATCTTTGATTGTGATTTTTAAGCCATCAACGATAACGTGCTCAGCATATCTTTCGTCCACTACCATAGAGTAGGTTTCTTTAGAATATGTTGGTGCAACCTCCATTTTTAGTTCTTTTAGATTACGGGATTCTCCATGAGCGATATCGTAGGTATATAAATCTGCGTTAACGAAGCGACCAGCATCAATCTTGGCGTTTTCCGAATAGTTATCACCGATTGCAGCAGTTGCGGCTTCTTCACCATATGCGATGGAATAATTCGTAATCGTGAGAGACTTTGCTTGGCTATAGAATCCAGCGTAAGAAGCACCTTCGTAGTCAGAAGTGTATTTGCCATGGTATCCGCCGAGATTGTAGTAATAGTCTTTTCCTTTGCGGATAAGCTCGCAGTCAACCTTTAAAGCGGTTCTGCCTTCGTTTTCGTTAAAAGCAACTTTCTCATATGATTTTGGAGTCGGAATGGCTTTCCCAAACCAACCACTACTATAGAAATCTTGGATATAGATTCCTGAGTATTGGTCAGCTGCTCCATCGTTATTCTTTAATCCGAACCATAATGCGTGGTCACCATTATCGAGGAATCCACCTAAACCAATAGAATCGTTGCCGGTGTATTTGGTGATATCGAGTGTCGCTTTTAATACCCAGTTCGTATCCTTTTTCTTTACAACTGCGGTGTGTTGACCAGAGCCATCAAAGGTAATCTTGTTATCTGTTTCATCAACGTTCGCGCGTTTAATCGTTTGATTTAAGAAATATTCGGTGACGTTATAGGTGACGGAGAGAGCTTCGACTTCTTCTTGGCCCTCTAGGGCGAAAGTTAGGGTTACAGTGCCGTTTTTGCCAGTTAGGGTGACATCATAGCAATAATCGACGTTTTCTTTTTCTTTATAGGTGAGAACCCCTTCATCACCAGTCATGGTGATTTTCACCGTTTTGTCAAGCAAGTCTACTCCGTTCTTTTTGACATCTAATTGGATTGAGTCCGATTTTTTGAGATCGAAGTTGACGTCTCTAGTAATTGCTTTCTTGGTTTCGCCTTGAACCGCGAAAGTTAATACGTCTTTTAAAACATTAACGGTGCATGTTGCGGTTTTGTTTCCGTCTTCACTTGTTGCGGTGATAGTAGCGGTACCTATTTTTAACGCGACGATGTGTCCGTTATTCACGGAGACAGTTTCCGTGCTAGATGAGGACCATTTGATGTTTTTGTTATCCGCATTTGCAGGTAAAACGGAAGCAACAAGGTCATCTTCAGCGCCGACATACATGTCAAGCGAGGTTTTGTCTAGCGTAACGCTTTCTACATGAATAGCTTCAGTTGCACTAGAACCAGTAGAATCGGCAGGCGGTTCCGTTGAAGGTTTAGAGTCATCAACGTTGCCGCAAGCAGTCATTAAGGCTGCCATAAGAGGAACGATTAATAATTTCTTTAAGGACTTTCTCATGAGCGAAATATCCCTCCTTTATATGCCTACTATAGAGAAATCACTAAATAATTGTAACCGCTTTCTTTTAGAATTTTAAATCTGATTTTTTACTTCGAAAATATTCGAATTTCTCAAACCATATTTCAAGTGTTATCATTTCATTAAAACGGAGGAAAAAGGATAGATTATGCGCGATATTTATTGCAACATTAAAGACGATGACATGCTTGAAAAGATCGGAGACGCGCTTTCTTCTCCGATTCGAAGAAAAATGCTGCGATTATTAACAAAGCGTTCTTACTCCGCTTTAGAGCTTGCCTCTTTAACGAATGTTGCTCTTTCTACGGCCTCCTTCCATTTAAAGATATTAAAAGACGCTAAATTAATTAATGCTCTTTCTTCGCCAAGCAAAAGAGGAAACGAGAAAAATATTTCTCAGTCTTGTGAGAATATTTATATCTCTTTCTCTCAAAATACCATCACGAAGAAAAGCATGTATTCGGTTGAATTACCGATTGGATCTTACTTTGATTTTGATATCACTCCTCCTTGCATCATGCATGGACATAATGGGCAATTAGGTGAGGTGGATTCTATCTTGCCTTTCTTTTCATCTAGACGGAGCGAAGCAAAATTATTCTCTTTTATTAAAGGATGGGTGGAGTACCGCATTCCAACCGCCGCGTTTAAAGATAAAGACGCGCAAAGCTTAACGTTCTCTTTAGAGGTTTGCTCGGAATGCCCTAACTATAATAATACCTGGAAAAGCGATATTACTTTCTGGGTCAACGAGAAAGAGATTTGCACGTATCGCTCTATGGGCGATTATGGCGATAGAAGGGGATTATTGAATCCAGACTGGTACCCATCCCAATCTTCACAATACGGGATGTTAGTGAAAATCAGAGTCGATCAGGAAGGGACTTGGATTGATAATGAGATAGTTTCTGATACGAATATTGCTCAGCTAGATTTATGCTCGAGATCTTTTTTCTCATTACGTTTTGGTGTAAAGCCGAATTCCCATTACGTAGGAGGGATTAACGTCTTTGGGAAAGGCTTTGGCGATCATAATCAAGACATCGTCGTTCAAGTCCACTATAAAGACGAAAACTAAGACGCTTAATCTTCCTTGCCTATAGCTTTTAAGCAAAAAGAGCGGGATTGCCTTAAAATAAAACCCGGTTTTAGATTCTTTTTGATTTTCGAAACGACCTTGCAAAACTAAAGATATGGCAAAATACGAGTCAATTCGTTATATCCTTGTTTTAAATCATAAAAAAACATTAGTGTAAGCTGACAATAAATAATTAATGTAAAGAATATTTTAGCGAATCAGAAGCCTACAGGTACTTGAAATATGAGCACATTTTGGACTTTACTTACTTGAAATATGAGCACATTTCTCGTTCTTGCAACTTGAAATATGAGAATATTTGGTCATAATAAAACTTAAAACACGAAAACAGCCGTGGTGAATAATATGTTCAAAAGAAAAGCTTATGATGAACTCTTAGAATGGAAAAAAACGTGGAATGGTAAGTATGCTGTTTTGTTAGAAGGGGCTAGACGCGTTGGGAAAACTACAATCGCTCTTAACTTCGCGAAAAACGAATACAGATCGTATCTATTCATTGATTTCTCAAAGAACCAGCAAAATATCATCGATTGTTTTAATGATATCGGCAATTTGGATCTCTTTTTCATTCGCCTCCAAGCCGAAATGAAAACCACTTTGTATCCTCGAGAGTCGGTTATCGTTTTCGACGAGGTTCAATTGTTCCCTAAAGCAAGACAAGCAATAAAGCACTTGGTGAAGGACGGGAGATATGACTATATCGAAACCGGATCTTTGATTTCCATTAAAAAGAACGTCAAAGATATTTTAATTCCCTCTGAAGAAATGAAAATTCAGGTTAATCCGATGGATTATGAAGAATTTTGTTTGGCAACCAACACAAACTATGACGTTTTAGAAAAACTATATTCATTCAAAAAGCCCATTGGGGAAATGACCAATAGAACCCTAATAAGGAATTTTAGGGTTTATTTGGCCATTGGCGGAATGCCGCAAGCGGTTGAAGCATATGTCAACAAAATGAATTTCAGCCAAATCGACCGGATAAAGCAAGAAATCATTTCTTTGTATGAAGAGGATTTAAAAAAAATAGATCCTAGCGGCAGGCTATCCAAGATTTTTTCATCCATCCCCGCGCAGCTCGCCGCAAAAAAGAAGAACTTTTCATTTAGAGCCGCCAAGATTAAAAGCAAAACGAGCAAAGACGACGAGAGGATTTTCGATTTAGTCGATTCGAAACTTGTAAACATTTGCTACCGCGTTTTCGAGCCGAGTTTATCCTTGAATCAGTCCATCGATATGTCCACCTTTAAATTGTATTTATTTGATACGGGGCTTTTTGTGACGATGCTTTTTAATAACGGGGCTGGTGAGTACGAATCCATTTACAAGAAACTATTAAGCGACAAAATCGCCTTAAATCTAGGCTATCTATATGAGAATATGATTTCCCAGATGCTAGTGGCTTCCAAAAGAAAGCTCTATTATTACTCATGGAGGAAAAAGGGTAGTACCCATAGTTATGAGATTGATTTCTTGTATTGCAATAAAGGAAAAATAACTCCGCTAGAAATCAAATCTAGCAAGATTACTAATCACGAATCAATCGACGAATTTAAAGAAAAATATTCTTCTATTTGTGGGCAAAGATATCTAATTTCCGCGAAGGATTATCGGAAAATGAACGATTTAATTAATTTACCATATTACTTGTTCCCACCCTTAATGAATGATGAGTGATTTTTATATTAGTGATAAAGGGCATGCTTGTTGTTCATATTGCTTAAAAACGGAAACGGGATCCGCCGAAAAACACTTTCCGTGTCCATTTTTCTTTATAGGTGCAAGTCACTCCCAAAAATATGGAATGGGATTCAAATTGATTGACTGAGGCAAAAAACGTATCGACGTTGTGACTGAAAGGAGAAAACACATAATTTCTTACAACTCTTCTTTGATGTAAAATTCCACAAGTTCATGTTCCGATTTGATGCATATTTTTCATTTTTGATGTTCCGATTTGATGCAAAAAACAGCAATTCAATATTCCGATTTGATGCATTTTATTGATTCTAAATGGCAATTACAATATTATAAGTCAAGATAACATCGAGGTAATTTCAATGCTTAGAAGAAAAACGTATGATCTTTTATTAGATTGGAAAAAACATCGCCATGAAACTGGTTTGAAAGAAGCTTTATTGATTAAGGGCGCTAGGCAAGTTGGGAAATCCTATTTAGTTGAGAAATTCGGCGAAAACGAATACGAATCATTTATCGAAATCAATTTTGTCCGTAGGCCAGAACTCAAAAGTGTTTTTAGCGGCAGTAAAGAGCCGGAGAACATTTATAACAAACTATCTATATATTTTCCGGAGATGAAACTCATTCCGGGGAAAACCTTGTTTTTCTTTGATGAAATACAAAATTGTGGCGGGGCAAGAACCGCGCTCAAATTTCTCGCTTGTGATTTGAATTATGACTTTATTGCTTCCGGTTCTTTGCTTGGACTTGAATACGGGGAAGATGGCGATAAAGATGTTGAAGTTCCTGATTCAATTCCGGTTGGTTATGAATCACCTCTTACAATGTATTCGATGGATTTTGAAGAGTTTCTATGGGCAAAAGGTTATAAGCAAGAGCAACTATTGTATATAAAATCGTTTTTTGATAGTGGCGAAAAAGTACCCCCTATGATAAACGAAAAGTTCGAATCATTATTTAGAGAATATATGATTATCGGTGGGATGCCTGAGGTTGTCGCCTCTTATACGAAAACAAATGATTTTAATGAAGCCTTTAGGATTCAAAAGAAAATCATTTGTGATTATCAAAGCGATATATCCAAGCACGCGAAAGGCGAGGAAAAGACGAAAGTCAGGGCATGTTATGACTCCATTCCCAAACAATTGGCAAGGGAATTGAAGAGATTTCAATATTCTTTCGTTGAGAAAAAACAAACGAGCAGGAAATATGGTGGCAGTGTGAAATGGCTCAAGGATTCAGAGCTCGTTAACGCTTGCTATAACGTTAGAGAACCATACATTCCCTTGATGGCGAATGAAATTGAAGAACAATTTAAAATGTATATCAATGACACCGGCCTATTGACGGAGATGTATGGACGAGAGGCAAAAATTGGTATTTTAAACAACACGATTAAAGGGAACGCTCGCGGGGCTGTTTATGAAAACGTCGTTGCTGAATCACTAGTAAAAAGAGGATACGCACTTCATTATTACAAGCCTGACGACGACCACGAACTTGAATTTTTGATCGAAAAAGACGGAACGGTTGTCCCAATTGAAGTTAAAGCTGGAAATAATCCTTCAGCCTCACTTAATGCCTTCATAAAAGACTTTTCACCATCTGTTGCTTATAAACTCATTAGTGGGAATAGTGGCGTTATCGAAAACAAGAAAACAATGCCGCATTATATGGTGATGTTTATCTGAAACTTTCAATAAGAAACCAACTATTTATTTTATAGGTCTTTTCATTGGTATTGCCTACCATGTTTATGGATGTTTATGGATGTTTATGGATGTTTCAATAACTTGACTGTAGGGACCCCTCATTAAATAATCGCTTAATATTTGACTACGAAACCATTAAAACAAAGAATGGGGTTATATCTTTTTTCATCCCATTTGATTAAAAAAGAAAAGACTACTGAATGCCTTTCGCTTTTCAGTAGTCTAGTTGAGTTTCTAACCTTATTTAATGAGGTTATAGAAGGCGTTGATGCCAGGATATTCGGCTTCTGCACCGAGTTCTTCTTCTATGCGGAGAAGTTGATTGTATTTTGCAATACGGTCAGTACGGCTCATAGAACCGGTCTTGATTTGACCAGCGTTAAGCGCGACAACGAGGTCCGCGATTGTGGTATCTTCGGTTTCGCCAGAACGATGGCTCACAACGCAAGTATAGCCAGCGCGCATCGCCATTTGGCAAGTATCGAGGGTTTCGGTTAAGGTGCCGATTTGGTTTACTTTGATGAGAACGCTATTGGCGCAGCCAAGTTCGATACCTTTCTTGACATAAAGCTTGTTGGTGACAAATAAGTCATCGCCAACGAGTTGGACTTTCTTGCCGAGTCTCTTGGTGAGTTTCTCCCAACCTTCCCAGTCGTTTTCGCTAAGAGCGTCTTCGACAGTGATAAGAGGATATTTCTCAACGAAGGAAGCAATGATGTCGATCATTTCATCGGTGGTCTTTGCGCCTTGTCCGGATCTCTTAAGCTCGTACATATGAGTCTCTGGGTTATAGAATTCGCTAGAAGCAAGGTCCATACCGAGCATGATGCCGTCTTTCCCTGGTTTATAACCAGCAGCTTTGATGGCTTCAACGAGGACTTCGAGAGGTTCTTCGTTATTCTTCATGCCGTTTGGAGCAAATCCGCCTTCATCGCCGACAGCGGTGATGTCTTTTCTATCTTTGAGAATTTTGCGGAGGGCAGCAAATGTTTCAGCACCCATTTGGATGGCTTCGCTGAAGGATTTTGCGCCAACTGGCATAATCATATATTCTTGGAAGTCGACGGAGCTATCAGCGTGTTTGCCACCATTGATGACGTTCATCATTGGGACTGGGAGTTGTTTCGCATTTGGTCCACCGAGATATCTCCAAAGTGGGATACCGAGTAAATCGGCAGCGGCGTGAGCAACGGCAAGCGATACGCCTAACATTGCGTTTGCGCCGAGTTTGCTCTTGGTGGCGGTGCCATCGAGCTTAATCATGGCTTCATCAATGCCGACTTGGTCAAGGACATCAAATTTGCCTTCGAGAGCTGGAGCAATGACTTCATTAACGTTCTTAACGGCTTTGAGAACGCTCTTTCCGCCAAAGTATTTCTTATCGCCGTCGCGGAGCTCAAGAGCCTCGCGTTCGCCAGTGGAAGCGCCACTTGGAACAGCGGCACGGCCAAAAGCGCCTTCATCAGTCGTCACTTCGACTTCAACCGTTGGATTGCCACGGGAATCGATGATTTGACGAGCATGAACTTTTTCAATCATGGACATGTTGGTTTTCTTCTCCTTAAATAATTTTTTCGTTTTCGCAACATGCTTACAGGGTAAGCACTTGTCATTATAAGCCACTCTTAACTTTGTTAACACCGAAAATATAAGTTGATACCGCTTTTACCGATAAGGCGATTTCTTCTTTTTCTAGTGGGATTTGTTTGTTCCTTCGATTCAATTCTCTATAATGAAGGGCATGCTACAAGACTGGGACGCGCTTTTTCAAAGCATTAAAAATAAGGATTATTCAAAAAGTCTTCATGCGTTTCTAGACGAAGAATATCAGCATCACACGGTTTATCCGCCTCGTGACATGGTATTTCAAGCGTTTCGCTTAACCAAACCAAGCGAATTAAAGGTTGTCATTATTGGTCAAGATCCTTATCACAACCCCGGGCAAGCGATGGGGTTATCTTTTAGCGTACCCCGTGGAATCGAACCACCCCCTTCTTTAATGAATATTTACCGCGAAATTGAACGCGATATCGGTGGGATCAAAATGAATTACGACAATGGCGATTTAACGCCTTGGGCAAAGCAAGGGGTGCTTTTATTGAACGCTTATCTTACCGTGAGAATGAATGAACCTTTAAGCCATAGACGCGCGGAATACGATGATTTCATTCATGATGTCATGATGTATTTGGATACTTTGGATCAGCCAATCGTTTTTATGCTCTGGGGTGGATTTGCTAAAAAATACAAAGCGATGATTCATAATCCAAAACATCTTGTTTTAGAAGCGGTGCACCCATCTCCACTAAGCGCGAATCGCGGGGGATGGTTTGGGCTCCATTTGTTTTCAAAATGCAACCGGTATTTAGAAGATAATGGTGTAGCCTCTATTGACTGGCTCATCCAATAAGGTTAGTCTTTTCTTATCCGGAGCTCACCGTCCAGTGGGCTGAGAGGAGTCTATAGGAGACTCGACGGCACACCTGATCCAGATAATGCTGGCGGAGGTAATAAAAAACTTGTTTTTTTGTCCTCCGAGTGTGTCCATTTGGAGGTTTTTTCATGGAAGACGAGAGCCGAAAAGAGAAGAAATTTATCTTCTTTATGCCGTTAGTATTTGCGGTGATGAGCATTTTGTTCTTATTAGGAACGGTACTAACGTATTCGATTAAGTACACCCCAGTCGGTGCTGAAAAAGCGGTGAAAGACTATTTCAATATCCATTTATGGGATATGTTTAACACTTCTCTTACTCCGTCTTGGCCGGTTATTTGTATCATTTCTTTATTAATTTGGGCAGGAATTGCGCCGATATTCGGTTTATTCACCAAAGATAAAGTTCGCGAAAACTTCGCGCTTAGTTCGACATTCTCTTTCTTATTTGGGGTTTGCTTTCTTGCCGCGTATAAAGAGCTTTTCTCTTATTTTGCCGCGAATTTAATTGAAAATTATCATTCGGCCGATGTTGGATACGGGACTGCCTTATCACTCCTTATGGCAACGATTGGCGCTTTTACTTCACTAGCGACTACTGGGAAAAAATATGGCGACAATATTCGAGCAATTACGGAAGATGGAATTTTGATTGCCTTAGCTTTTGTCTTTAATTTTATTAAACTCCCAATCTCGACCGGGGCCGGTTCCATTAATCTTCAAATGCTCCCTCTATTCTTAATCGCCTTAAGGAGAGGGCCGCTTCATGGCTTTATTTCGGGGGGTATTGTCTACGGCATGTTAACTTGCTTAACGGATGGATACGGCTTATTCACTTACCCATTTGATTATTTGATTGGCTTTGGTTCGGTAGCGGTTATGGGCTTTTTCTCAAAACTCATTATGCCCTCTAGGAAAGATGCCGCTTCTTGGGGTCATTACTCGATTAAGGGCGAATTATATCTATTGCTTGCTGGCGTTTTGGCGACAGCCGTTCGCTTCTTAGGAAGCTCAGTAAGCTCTATGGTGTTCTATGAGTTAGATTTCCCCGCCGCGTGCGTCTATAACGCGATTTATATTCCGGTTTCTGGAGCGATCGCTCTTGCGGTTTTAATGGCTTTATATGGCCCATTATGTCATATCAATGCGATGTTCCCAACGGAGCAAGAACGTTAATTGTTTTAAGAATTTTGATTAATCTTTAAAGGAGTGTTGAAACATTTTTCATCACTGAATTCTTGATGATTGGCACAATTCTGCTATCACATGTTAGAGAAATAAGAAGTAGACGCCATTAATTTAAAAGAATGTTTATTTTGCGTAGGAATATAAATAGAGCATTCCCTACTATTTTGTGGGTGTTTTGCGTTTACTCGTTTATAATTCTTCTAGTACGTAATAGACGCGTGCCAAAATATTTTTGGTAGGAGACACGAAGATGGAAGAAAAGAAAATCGATGATGCTTCTATAGAAGAAACAAAAGAAGTAGAAACGAAAAAAGAACCTGAAAGCGATTTTGCAGATGAAGTAAAAAGGGAAGAACCTGTTACCGTAGAAGAACCCGTTCAGGAAAAAGAGGCGCAGCCTGAAGTTAATCTTTATAAAGAAGAGGAAGATGCCGTATCAGAAGAAGTGGCTGACACTTCTAAGAAAGAGAAGGGGAAAATTGCTCCGACTTACGAATATAATGATGAGAATCTAGCCGCGATTGAAAACGCGAGAGGCGAATTCCATAAAGCTTATAAAAAAGAAAATCTCATCAAATGGATCATCACTGGCGTTAGCCTTGCTTTGATTATTGTTGGTTATATTATTCCTAATACCATTCCTGCGTTAAGCGGAAAGCAAACCGGTATGTATATCACTTTAGGCGTATTGCTAGGTGCGATTTTAATCTTAGGCGTTTATAGCTTTTTCTCCAAAAAGAGACTCGACCGTTTGATGAATGATTATTTTGCCAAATTCTATTCTTTCTCTAACGCCTATTCTTTCTCCAATCTTGGCGTTATGAATATTGAGGGCGGGGTTACGAATAAGATTCAGCCTGAAGATTTAAGCGCCTGCAATCTCTATGAGAATGTGGTCAAGGTCGGTTCAAGGGATTTAGTGAGCTTTGATTATCACGATAATCGCATTAAAGTCGTTGATTGTGCCGCTCAAACTAGAGGAGAAAAGACATTACGCACCGTATTTGTTGGGAAAATGATCGTTGCCCCAAATCACTACACAGGTGAAGATTTAATCGTTTACTTAAAAGGGAACAAAAGAGCTCTTCCTCCCACCAACTTGGCGGGGCTTGATGTTCTAGAAGACCATAGCGATTATGTTGTCTACGGCAAAAAAGGGAACCGCAAAGGCTTAACCAAAAAGAGCTTAGAAGCGATTAAAGAAATTCGTACGGATAAGACGCTTATTGATGTTGCTGTATCGATTAGAGAAGGGAATACCTATTTCTTAATGGGGTATGAAGATACGCTTATGGTGCTCCCGCTAGAAAAACCGTTTGACCCAGCACCAACTGAGCATTATCACGCCGATTTAAAGAAAGTACTTACGGCGATTGATACCATCAATGGCTACAAAGAAAAAGAATAAAAACTAATTTCTTGTCGTAAGTCTAACGAATAAAGGCGCAATAAAAATAACCCTTTATTCGTTTTTTTGTTTATATTCGTTTTGCGAGGATATTTAAAAACAAATCATAAACTACTTCGTTATTTATTTTAAAAAATAATGCGTATTTTGCAGTGATTTTCTATTCCAGCTGAAATTAAGTGATTTTCGCCATTTTTTCTTTAGCGAAAGTAGGTGTCGAAATAATAGGCTTGACTTATAATTAAGTCAGTTCCTCGTTTGAGGCGACCTTCTTTATGGATAAAAAATTATCAACAAATCGATTTCCAAAATGGATTATCGTTCAAGCTTATAAGCATGATGGCTTACTCCATCGACAATGGTCTCCGGCTTATTTAGCGGAAGAAACTGACGATTATTGGGCAATATGCTCCCGCGCATCTTTAGTCACCGAATCTGATGGAAGAAGATGGATGACAAAGGAGCATGCCGTATTTCTTTTATTCAAGAAAAAGTGGATGAATGTCATCTGCATGATGAAAGAAGACGGACTTTGTTATTACGTCAATATCGCTTCCCCAACCATTTTGGATAAGGGATATCTTAAATATATCGATTATGATTTAGACGTGAAGCTTTTCCCGGATGGTGGGATTAAAGAACTTGATGAGCAAGAATTTGAACGTCACGTTTTAACATATGGCTATTCTCCTGAACTCACGAAAGCGATTCGTAAGTCCACGAAAGAAGTCAAAGAAGCCATGAATCGTCACGATTTTCCTTTTCAAAGCGAAAGCATCAACGCGATTTACGATAAATTCTTAAGCGAAAATAAGCCTTTCGTGGTCACAAAAAACGAGCGTTTTTGATATATGCTCCTTTTCTAGAAGACTATAATGGGTATTGATTATGAACTACACTTTTGTTAGTAAAAATAGAGAAGAGACAGTCCGTCTAGGCGAAATTATCGCCCCCTTGTTTAAGGCTGGGGACGTAGTCCTACTAGAAGGAGATTTGGGCGCTGGAAAGACGACTTTAGTGGGTGGGGTTAGTAAAGCTCTCCATATTGTAGACGAAGTCATTTCCCCTACCTTTAACATCATGAAATGCTACTTCAAGGGGGACTTGCCTCTTTATCATATCGATGCTTATCGACTTGAGAACCAAAACATTGAATTAGGACTAGACGAATATATTGAAGGGGACGGAGTATGCTTTGTGGAATGGCCCCAATTCATTAAGCCATTGCTTCCTGATGAATATCTAGAAATCGTTTTAGAGCATATCGATGAAAATCAGAGGAAAATCACCTTAAAAAGCAATTCCCCTCATTTTGATACAATGGTTAAAAAAGTAGAGGAGATACTAATATGATTGGCATTTTGATTGACTCGAGCAATGCAAGTTTGATTTTAGGCATTAGTAAAGATAAGAAAATCATCGATCAAATTGATGAGCCCGCTTGGCAAAGACAAAGCGAACTCCTTGTTGATTATTTAGGAAAGCTAATGGATAAAAATCATATTGACCGTAAGGATATTTCCTATGTTGTCGCTACGAAAGGCCCTGGTTCCTATACTGGCGTTCGTATTGCCTTAACGGTCGCCAAAGTCATGGCGTTTGCCTTGAATATTCCTTTGTATCTTGTTTCGAGTTTGGAAGTGCTAAAAGAAGCGAGCGTCGTTTCCCTATGCGTTTCTAACGCTAGAAGCAAGCGTTCTTATGTAGGGATCTATGAAGGGGAAAAGACACTTCTAGAAGATACGATTTGGACGAACGAAGAACTCCTTTCTTATTTAAAAGAGCATCCTTCCGTCTCACTATGTGGGGAAGTTGATTATTTAGGATTAGAAGCAAAAAGGCCGGATATTCTTAAGAATTTAAATGAAGCTACCTCCAATAAAAATCTCGCAAAGAACGTCTTAAGCGCTAAACCGGTTTATTTAAAAGATAGCTATCCAGTATGAGCAATATCCGTATTCGAAAAATTAAAGAAGAGGACGTACTAGCTGTCGCAAATCTTGAGGCTGCTTGCTTTATTGACCCTTGGCCAGAAAAGCAAGTCCGTTACGAGATGAAAGAAAATCCCTGCGCGAAAGTATATGTCGCGCTTCTAGAAGATGAAGTCGTTGGCTATCTCGATTTTATGATCACCTTCGATAGCGCGACGATTAATCGCTTATGCGTGAATGAAAACTATCGCCGAAAAGGGATTGCCCAAGCTCTCCTTGATAAGATGGTCGAAGTATGTAAAAAACAAAAAGATCGTGTCGATTTCATTACTCTAGAAGTACGCGCCTCTAACGAAAAGGCAATATCTCTATATCAAAAGAACGATTGGGAAGAGATAGTAAAAAAGCCTCATTATTACGAAAACGGGGAAGATGCGATATACATGGTGAGGAGTTTATAACATGGCAAAAATTCTAGCGATTGAATCCAGTTGCGACGAAACTAGCGTCGCAATTACCGATAATGGAAAGCTTTTGGCAAACGTGGTGAGCACCCAGATTGCTGTTCACCAAAAATATGGCGGCGTTATGCCAGAAATCGCGTCGCGCTTACACTGCGAAAATATCGATGTTTGCTTAAAAGAAGCATTAGAGCAATCTCATTTGTCTTTTATAGACATGGATGCTTTTGCCGTGACGAGGGGCCCAGGATTAATCGGCTGCCTCCATGTTGGCTTACAAGCAGCAAAAACCTTAGCGATGCTTTATCATAAACCTTTAATCCCAGTCCACCATTTAGCGGGCCATATTTACGCCAATGAATACGTGGGTGAGCTCAAATTTCCTCTTTTATGCGTTGTCGTAAGCGGTGGGAATACCGAACTCGTCATCATGCGTGAGCACTTAAATTTCTCAATCATCGGCGAAACAAAAGATGATGCGGTTGGGGAATGCTATGACAAGGTGGCCCGTGTTTTAGGTCTTCCTTATCCTGGAGGTCTACCGATCGATCAACACGCAAAACTCGGGAAACATACTTATCACCTCCCTCTGCCTCTTGCTGGAAAAGGGACATATGATTTCTCTTATAGTGGCTTAAAAACAAGCGTCATCAATCTCGTAAATCAGCTTAAGATGAAAGGCGAAGAAGTTCGTCTTGATGATATGTGTAAGAGTTTCCAAGACGTTGCAATTGGCATGATTATTGAAAAAGCAACGAAAGCCGCGCTTGAGTATCAAGTGAAACAAGTCGTTTTAGCGGGTGGAGTCAGCGCGAATAGCTATCTTCGCCAAGAAATAACAGAACGTCTCAAAGGAACGGGGATTGATTTGATTATTCCGCCATTATGGTGCACGACCGACAATGCCGCGATGATTGCTAAAGTCGCTGAGCATCTATACAAAGAAAAACTCTTTGCTCCTTTGTCTTTAGGGGTTGATCCTAACTGGAAAATCGATCATTTCCGCGATTTTGAAAATTGAATCCTTGTTTTTTAAAGAAACTTGCAAAAGTGCGAAAAAACTTGAAAAAACGTGGGGGGTAAAATTCCTATAGAAAGGAGGCTTCTATGGGTATTGCTGCATTGGTTCTAGGCATCATCTCTTTGATTTTGAGTTGTGTTTCTTTTTCCGTTATACTCGGCTATTTATCGATTGTCGCGTTCGTTCTCGGCGTTACCGGCATCGTTTTGGCCGGTATTGTGATACATAAGGGTGGTCGTGCAACGGGCGGATTAGTCACCTCAATCATTGGCACCGTGTTTTCATTTATCCCTGCTATTATTTGGATCATTGCGATTGTGGCTGCGGCCAACATCGCTACGATGGCTGCTTAGTATTCAGCCAGCTATCAAGTAGAAACCGAACCTTTGTAGTGAGGTTTGGTTTTCTTTTTAAAAAGTTGAAAAATCAAAATCTTACAAAATTTTTTGGTAAAAATAGGAAAAGCATGCCTATAGATAAGTGAGGGAGCATTTATGCGAACTCAAAAACATTTCCCCGGGGAGAATGACGAGAAAGGAGAGTCGGGGATGGACGTCACGTCAATCGTGATGATTTTGATTCTCATCCTCCTAATAGAGAGTTAAAAAAATTCTAACGGCCGAAGAGGTCGTTAGAACCTAAAACCTCTACCATTATAGCTTAGCTGCAAGGCTTTGCAATAATGGTTGCCCTCTTTCCCCGGGGCCGAATGTTAATTCGACAGCAAATCAATAACGCGATTAAGGGATTCGAGTATTGATTATGCCTTCTTGCGTAACATTTTCTATCTATCAAGAAGGAAGTGGCGGTAAAATATTTCCGAAATTTCGCGTTTATTCGTGTTTAGGAGATTTTATGCAAGACAAGGTAATTAGTGTCCGCGAACTCTATAGTATCTACCAGAGCGGTGGAGATTTGCCAAAAGAACAAATCAATATGGTGGGTTGGGTGAGGACCAACCGCAATAGCGGGAAAATCGGCTTTATTGAGCTACATGATGGCACTGCTTTTAAATCCGTTCAGATCGTTTATAGTGATGCTTTGAAGGATTTTGATGCTATTTCTCACTATAACACGGGGTCTAGTTTGGAAGTAAAAGGCAAGATTGCTCTTACCCCAAATAGCAAACAGCCTTTCGAAATCCAGGCAGAAGAAGTGATTCTAATGGGTGGGGTCGCTAATGATTATCCGCTTCAAAAGAAACGCCATTCTTTCGAATTCCTTCGCGATGAAGCCTATTTACGTCCAAGAACTAACACTTTCGATGCGGTATTCCGTGTCAGAAGCGTTCTAGCAATGGCAATCCATACTTATTTCCAAAGCCATAATTTCGTTTATGTTCATACGCCTGAAATTACCGGGAATGACGCGGAAGGAGCGGGGCAAGTTTTCACCGTTTGCACGAATGAAAACGGCAAATTAAGCGATACCGCTTTCTTTGGGAAACGCGCTTCTTTGACGGTATCAGGACAACTCCATGTTGAAGCGTTCGCTTTAGCGTTCAAAGACGTTTATACTTTTGGCCCTACTTTCCGTGCCGAAAAGAGCAATACCACTCGTCACGCGAGCGAATTCTGGATGATTGAGCCCGAACTTGCTTTCGCTGATTTAGAGGACGATATGGAATGCATTGAGGATTCCATTAAGTTCTGCATCCGTTATGTTTTAGAGCACTGCAAAGACGAGATGGATTTCTTTGATAAATGGGTCGCTCCAGGCGTGAAAGAAAAACTCAACCTTGTTTTGAATAAGCCGTTTACCAAAATGGAATACACCGAAGGCATTAAAATTCTTGCTGACGCAGTGAAAGGTGGCCATAAATTCGAGAATAATGACATCAAGTGGGGCATGGATTTACAAAGCGAGCATGAACGTTATCTCACCGAACAAGTCGTCAAAGGACCAATGTTCTTAATCAACTATCCGAAAGAAATCAAAGCCTTCTATATGCGTGAAAACGATGATGGAAAGACGGTTGCGGCGTGCGACTTGCTCGTTCCGGGAGAAGGAGAGATCGTCGGTGGAAGCCAACGTGAAGAACGTTACGATATTCTTAAAGCCAAGATGGAAAAGCAAGGCAATGAAAAGGGCCTTGAGTGGTATCTCAATCTTCGTAAATACGGGACTTGCATCCATAGTGGATTCGGGATTGGATTCGATAGACTTCTCATGTATATTACCGGCATCGGGAATATCCGCGACACCGAACCATATCCAAGAAATTCTAGCGGACTAAAATATTAATTATGGATACACAAGACATTTTTGAAGCAAGCGATCAAGAAAAAAAGGCTTTGAGCCGCAAAAGAATTTTCTATGTCATTGTCGCTTTAGATATCGCGATGGCTATCCTCATTCTTTGGGAAATCGTGGAATTATTCCTTTTGTAAGAATTGACGCGAATAGAAACAGGTGGATTCTAATGGTTCACCTGTTTTTTGCTTGCTCTATAAGATGCATAAGGAACTCCTTTTGCATATTTTTTATTAGTTATTATGCATGAAAGGCTTTGTTATATGCATAAAAACAGCTAAAAATATGGAGAAAGGCCTCGTATGAGAAAGCTTGATTACCGTTTTTTAGAAATGGATAAGATACCGGGAAATATGTTAAACGTATTGACCAGTATTTATTCGATGAACGCTTATAACGTTAACCGAAAACAAGATTACCCAAAGATTTATACATAGTTAGAAAAAGTTGCAGTCATACAATCTGCCAAAAGCTCAAATGCAATCGAGGGAATTATAATAGCGGACGAAAGAATTGTAGAAATCGTAAATAAAAAAGCGCCCCCTTAAATCATAACGAAAAAGAAATTGCTGGTTATCGAGATGTTTTAGATTTAGTTCATCATAATAACGACCATTTTGATATTTCTGAAGCTAATATTTTGTCTTTCCATGAACAACTATTAAAAACCGCAAGCCCTGAAACAGCTGGGAAATATAAAACCAGTGACAATGTCATCATGGAAGTTAATCCGGATGGCACTCGCCAAATAAGATTTTCGCCTGTTCCTGCAATTGAAACGCCAAGGGTCATGGAACAATTTGTTTTTGCTTATATGAAAGCTAGAGATGACCCAAATATAAATCCGTTATTACTGATTCCGTGCGTTATTTTAGATTTTTTATGTATCCATCCTTTTTCCGATGGTAGTGGAAGAATGTCAAGACTGCTGACCTTATTACTCTTATATAAGAATGGTTTTGATGTAGGCAAATACGTTTCGTTTGAAGAACAAATAAATGAAACAAAAACTTATTATTATGAAGCTCTAAGAAAATCATCGATATCCTGGCACAATGGCAATAATGATTATTTCTATTTTGCCGAAAACTTTATCATGACATTATTTAGTTGTTATAAGGAATTGGATAAGCGATTCGCTACGGTTAATAGCAAGAAAATAAGCAAAACAGCAAGAATAGAAGCGACACTATTAAATAGCGTTTTACCAATTTCGAAAAAAGAAATTGCCGATATTTTACCAGACGTGTCGATTACTACGATTGAATTCGTTTTGGCGAAAATACTTAAGGAAGGAAAAATAATCAAAAGCGGTGAAGGAAGAAATACAAAATACATTAGAAATATATGATTCTTCTTCCCCTCGCTTGATTCGAGTCGAAAGGGATTCCTTTTAAAAACTTGTTTTATCTAGAATAAAGAAGTGCGAAAGCATAGAAAGGATATTCGATATATTTCTTTTCTATTATTTGTTTTTGGCTGATACGGATTGGGATTATATCTTTTCTATTTTCGACTAATGCCTTAAGAGATTTTGGTTTGATATTGTCGCCGGATTTCACTTCGATTAGAGCAATTTTATGATTCTCTTGATAAGCGAAATCGACTTCGTAGTCGTCTTGCTTATAAAAGAAATATTCTTTGTCTTCGTCAAAGTATTTACTAAGGGCATTGCTGATCGCGTTTTCGTATATGCCGCCGATACTAAGCGATACTTCGTATGGCTCATCTTTTTTTGGATTTAATATGTCATCCACTAAATCGAAGTCGAAACGGGACATCAATAAGCCAGTATCGAAATAATAGAGTTTAAAATCCGCCTCGTCTTTGTAGTCATTTAGAAAGAGCGATGGCTTTTTGATATTGTCGACTTCCTCGACTAAACCGGCGGTCTTAAGCCAGTAAATGTTATCGACATACATTCTTTCTCTACCACCTCGAGACACCCTTCGGTACATAAATTTTTTGTTTTGCTGTCTTAATTGGCTTGGGATACTATCGAAAACGGCTTTGTTTTTCACTTTCATGATTTCGGCAAAACCCTCTCCATAATGAACTCTAGAAAAGAAGGAGAGGTGTTTATTCATCTCGGTGCAATAATCTTCATAAAGGTTTTGTTCTACTTTTCGGACTTCTTTAAAGTTTTTCGTTTTTAGATAAACGCTAATTGATTCAGGAAGTGAACCGACGACGATATATTTATGGAACATATCAAGTAACTCAGTGTGAGAGCTTGGATCAAGAGTCACACCTTCTTTGAGACTGTTCTTTAAATTCTCGGTATAGGATTCTTCGTACCCGTTCGCCCATAAAAATTCCTCAAAATCAAGGCCATATAGCCTTGCTCTTTGGACGTAACCTGTCGGAAAAGATTCGCCTTTCTCAATATCCATAAATGTGAAACCTAGATAGCTTCCAGAAGCGTAGACGTCATATTTTTCTCTTTCTAAAGCAAAAAACTTCAACGATGTGATTGCTTTTGGACATTCTTGTATTTCATCTAAAAAGAGGGCGATTTTCTTATTACCCAGTTTAATGTTTTGATAAAGAGGATTGTTTAGAATTCGCTGAAGTATTCTTTTTGGATCAAGGGAAGAATCGTTTTCAAGCGGCTCAAAGAAAGACTTCGCTTCAGGCTGCTTTAAGAAATTGATATAGATAATAGAATTATGGACGTAGTGGTTGACGATGAATTCATTGAGGATATAAGTTTTGCCAACCTGGCGTGTTCCTTTTAGCAAAAATACTTTTTGAGCGGTTGAATGATAGAAATCATCTAACATTTTCGTTATTTTTCTTTTCATGACTCTCACCTCTAATAAGAAATATGACACAAAAAAGTGGCAAATTCAATCAAATATGCCACAAAAAAGTGGCAAAATTGGTTGGTAATGGCGCCTAGAAGACTAAAGGATTGTCGCTAAAAACGCTTCTTCAAATTCAATTCATCAAAGAAGAAAGAGCGTTTCTTTTCTTTTAAAGAATAGGCTTTTTGCGGAGATTATTTCTAATATCTAACGATTGGGGGGAAAATTATTAGGATTTTGCTGATTTTGGGAAAGAGGCCCTCCATTTGCGGGATTAACACCGGTATACGGATTAGGAACCCCGTTCGCGGGATAAATCGAGTCGTAGTAGTTATAGCCTTCTAGCGATTTGGAATATACCGTTTTTGCGCGATGAGAAATCATAAACGCGCGTGATAAATAAGCTTGGCTCACGACGAAGAAATAAACTGAACCGATGATCCAAAGCGAGCAAAGGATATAACTAGCAAAATATTCTGGAACGAAGTGAGGCTCATTGATGCAAGGTGGCCATTTCGCCAAAAGGCGGAGACCCCAAAAAGTGACGTGACTCCCTTCATCTGCGAAGTCCCAGACAAAGAATAGAGTGCTAAATTCATTCCAATAATTATGAACCCACTTGTTAGTTACTCCAGCGTAAATCAAATAAAAAACGAGGGAGACAAACAAAATTAGAATCGGCGGTAACGCTTGCTTGAAATAAAGAAATTTTGATTTTGTTTTCGCGTATTTTCGAAAATGTTTTTCGTCTTCTAGAATCCGAAAATGAACGGCATGGGAAACTAGCTCGTCTAATTTCGCACCTTGTAGCTGCATGATTTTACGAATGAGCATTCCGATTAAACCAACGATAAGGAATAAAATCGTGAGAATGATAAAAGCGGCGATGGCAAGGCGGCGATCACTTTCGTTATTGATGATGTCAATGAGTGCCATAAGGGTTATCTCCTTGGGTCGAGTCGATATTGATGCTTGTCGCGTTTTCTTTTTCCTTTTGTTGGGGCGTATAAGAAGGAATCTCCATTAATCGTGGCTCACTTTGAGAAGGGAAACTCGAAGGAATTGGTTCTGCTTCAAACGTAGGACGAGTAGCTTCTAAAGAAGGGCTTACTCGATTGATACTAGAAGGAGAAGAAATATAATTCGCGCTTCCTTCAATGAAGGGATTCGTATTATTTGGAAGGGTAGGAGTTTCTTTCTCTACCTTCTTTTCTTGCGAGTAATAATTATTTTGGACATAGACATTATTAGGAGTAGGTGCAAGAGTTGGAGTGGCAGGAGCTGGGGAAGGAGCGGGAGTAGGAGGAACGCCGTTAACAATGACTTCATGCTGTCTTTTTAAGATAAGCGCGACTTCTTTATCTTCACGAAGCACTGGATAAAACGTTTCCCCTTTAAAAAAGCGGACAACGCCTTTCGAAGCATTTATCGCCCATAGGATTAAGCCGTATAATCCATAGAATAATGAAGCGATGACAATGAGAGGGAAAACCAAAGTATAGGCTAGACCTAACCCAAAGTTTTTGAAGAAGTTATCACTTTTCTTTTTGTCCATGCTCTTTTTCCTTACCTACTAATTGTAATCCGATTGGAAGTATCGCGAAATCATTAGCGAACAAGAAAAGCGAAATTAATAGAATTCCGGTTTGCTTTGGCATCTTTTTATAAAGAAAAGCGAATAAAAAGACCATCGTGATTAACAATACGACTAAGATGATGTAATGAATTTTATTCCCCTTTGGAAGAAGATAATAATCGCTAGAAGCGGCAAAAAAGAACGCCATAACGAGGAATAAATACCCGATAGGCGGATATAAGAACGCTAAAGCGATGGTAAGCGAAGAGAAAAGCAAAGAAACGAAAGGATAATATTTTTCTAGTTTCATTTCATTTTCTTCTCCATAAGAAAACTTTTTGTTTGTCATTTCAATGAGCAAATGCGAAATCGTGATTTCTCCTAATGACAAAGAAAAAATAAAGGCAGGAACTATATAAAGGATATTTGGAACATCTTTTAGTGCGAATAGTTCAAGCGAAAACGCAATCATGTCGATTTGATACACGAATTGGATCAAAGGAAGCGACAAATAATTTAAGCCTAAAGAAATTAAAGCGCTTAAAAAAACTACGACGGTGATAGGAAAATTTCGTTTTCGTAGATACCCATAAAAGAATCCAGAGATAATCCCGGGATAGATATAAAATAAGGTATCCATATAGTTATAGATAGTGGATACAAATGTGGCGATTAGCGCACTGATTAAAAATAGCCACGCGTATTTTTTCTCGCAATATTCGACCGCTAGAGTCGAGATTAAAGGAATGAAAACGATAATAAATATTGCCGATAGCGGAAGAAAAGCGGAAACAATAGAAAACGCACAAATAATCGCGACAAGAATCGCGATATAGGCGATGTTTTTGCTTGCTCCTTTTCTCTCTACGAAAAACGACATACGCTTATTATCCCTTTTTTTGGAATTCTTGCTATTTTTATCGTTCGTTGGTTTTGCTCGCGATGATTTGCATGAACGTGAACCGTTTTATCTACATTGTTGGATGGATACAGACCTATTCATCGATCTTCCAATGACCTTTTTTGGAAGAACCAATATGTTTGATTTTAGGATTTTCATTCAAAATGCGTTGAACTGTTTTCGTTGATTTTCCTATAGCTTTGGCTAATTCACTTCTTGTTACTAAGGGGTTCGATTTAATTGTTTCTATGATGATTTTAACTTCTTTCGATTGAGGGACATTTTGAGGGACATTGTCATCAATATAACTATTTTTAATTGTCGCAATCGTCATAAAGTCTTGCTTTTTGAACGTAGGGATTGGAAGGTTTGCTTCGTCCATTTCTCTATAGATACGTTTGACACCTTCGCCAAACTCTTTGACGAATTTGTATTCTTTCATATAGGCCGCGATAGCTTTGTTTCTGGAGAAATGCGTATTCTTGATGTTCTTTTCGGTTACGGTTCTCGCGAATATTCCAGGGCTCTCAACGGCGAATCTATTGTCGAACATCTTGATTTGAATGTCGGTTCCAGTGATTGAATAGTCTCTATGGGTGACCGCGTTTACGATAAGCTCTTTCCAACAAAATTCAGGATATTCCGGTATGGTCACGAATCTGCCGTCCTCGCCTAAAAAAGACCTTTCCTTTATTTGAGTTCTGACGAATGCAATCGCCGCATTGAGCTGATCTAGCAAACGTCCTTCGAATGTCTCGTCTTTAATGACGTTCATTTCGGCTCCGGTCAATTCTTCTGTCCCCTCAAACCTTACGAATCTTATTCGGGCTCTCGCGAAAAATTTCTGGGGATTTTTGCCAAAGAGAAGAATGGCTTTTGCGGATACCTCACCTCGCTTATTTACAACGAATCCATTTTCGCTAACATAGTCTTCAAAAGGCATCGAATACCCAATTTTATCCATGTATTCTAAAACTAAGTTTTTGTCGATATCATCGATAGAAGAACCAAAAACGGGGGATGTTTCGAAAATTTGCTCGCCTCTAGCGTATGCTAAAGTTAATCTTTCGTTGAATGACATCCTAGGGCTCTTGTCGCCAACTCTGCAATATGCGTCTCCTGAGGCGCCTTCATACACTTTAGAACTCATGGGAACGTGAATTAGAAGAACATGATTTGGATGCCTGTCTTTATCCATGACCGGAATCTTTTGGAATGTGCATTTTATGGGTGGATTGCATAGGCTGATTGGGGCATACTCTATCTCGTTGATTTCAGCTGTATGGCCATCAATTCCCGTGATTGATTTGTCATCTTCAACGCCGACTGCAATTGTTCCGCCTTCTGCGTTGGCGAATGATATGATTACTCTTGCGATGTCTCTCGGTTTTATTTTGACGTTTTTTCTGTCTTAGTAGAGGTTACCAAAACGCGGCTTTGAGTGGCATTTCAAAAGGCAGCACCATCGCCATAAGCACGAAAGGACTTTTAAACGGCAAAGATAGGCAAGAGTTATTAGATTACATCGTCGAAGAAACGATGAAAGTAATACGACCAAAGACAGTGATTTTGTACAATGTTTCTGCAAAAAGCCAAAAATTCGAAGGAATTGTCAATAGGATTAAGGATACCGGTGCCAAAGTAATCTCATCGCCTAACAAACTTCTTATTCGTAATCAAGCTTTGGAGGCTATCCGACATGGGCAGATACAAGAACAGCGGTAATGGTATTGGCACTAGAGTCAACCCTCAACAATCTTTGAATCAAGAAAATTTTAGTAGCAAAAATATAGAAACCTCATCTTTGATGCCTAATTATGATAGGGCAACCATTGACGACAATAAGTTTCTCAAATATTCGTTAGACATTGATTCTGAAAGAGGCAAGGACAAGGCAATAGCCTATAAATTGGGTCTAGGCTATGACAAAACCAATTTTGCTTCACTAAAACAGCAAATTATCAATGAAGTGAACAACGGCAACGCGCACTTAATCAAAATTCAGGAAACTGAATATGGCATGAGATATACTTACGAAATTCCAATCAAAGGTATAAATGGTAAAACAAAAGTCGTTGTAGCAGTTTACCAAATTGATAAAGACGGAAATGGCATTCCAAGATTAATTACTAATCATTCAAAAAAGAAAGGAAAATAATAAGATGGAGTTTTTAGAAGGAGATATTGTTAAAACAACAATAAATAAAGAAAACTATAAAGCTGGAACAAAGGGCTTGATAGTTCATGTATATAATGGACATGATGCCTGTGTTGTTGAACTTTGGGATAAAACCAATTATCCGATCGATACGATGGATTATAAATTTAGTGAATTAGAACTTGTTTTAAGATAAAACAGGCAAGGCTCAAAGGCTATTGGAATTTCGAGTAAACAAGCCTGAAGTTGCCAAGCATATTAAGCCTTGCCAGTTTCATCGATACACTTTTTTGCGTAGTTTGTATATTTGCCTTGCAATTCTTTGTGATGAACTGCGTTCAGATTTTTCACATAGGAAAACGGACAAACAAGTTTTTGTAAATTAAATTTATTTGTCTCCCCCTTTCCACCAACGTCGACTACGGCCCATTTGCTTTAGCGATTGATAAAAATAAGGAGGGTGTTAGCTTTAACCATAAGGACTTCGAATGCTTTTTCGTATGAAATTCGTTTTTTATTGTCTCACAAGTGTTTTCTGTCAAAACGGTAAAAAAGCTGATTGCTTAGAACATCTTTGAAAGAAACGTTAATGAGTGATAGCGAGCCATATTTGGAATGTTGTATGATTGCCGCTTCTCATGATTGCGAAAATTTATCAAACGAAAATCTTCTACGTTTTTCTTCCTGAAAAACATCTCCTTCTCACTACTAGAGTAGCGAGCGAAAGGGTATAATTTGAAAGTTCTAGATATTATGGATTACAGATCATTATTAAACGAAAAACAGTTCCAAGCTGTCTCAAGTGAATCTCAATTTATTCGTGTCATCGCTGGCGCGGGTAGTGGCAAAACTCGTGTTTTAACTTATCGCATTGCTTATCTTATCAGTGAGCTTCATGTCGATCCCTCACGCATCCTCGCTTTTACTTTTACCAATAAAGCGGCAGGTGAGATGAGTGAAAGAGCCTCTAAGCTTGTTGCCGATATTATCGGTGAGACCCCACATCTGAATATTTCTACATTCCATTCTTTTTGCGCTCGTTTTTTACGTACGGAACATCAATACCTCACCTATGAAAAGGAAGAGAAAACTATCCTTTTCAATGATATAACCGGCGAGCAAGTTATCGATTATCAAAAGGTTCCCGCTTCTTATCCGATTGGATTTACGATTTATTCTGATGACGATCAATCGCGGCTAATCAAATCCATTGCCCCGGATTTAGGCTATAAAAAGGGTGATGATGTTGTAAAGAAAGCAATCGCCTATATTCGCAAAAAGAAAATGAAGGGTGTTTATCCTAGCAATATCAATACGAAAAACATTCTTTATGAAGACGATAAGATTTCTTATAAATTCTATGTCGAATATGAGAAACGGAAGACGCAAAATATCGCGCTTGATTTTGACGATTTGATTTGCAAAACCCTCAAAATCCTTGAAGAAAATCCCGCCGTTAGAGAAACTTGGTCAAAACGTTATGACTATATGCTCGTCGATGAATTTCAGGATACTGACGACAAGCAAATCAAATTAATGCAGTACTTATTAAGAGATGATTCTCATTTGTTCGTCGTTGGTGATCCAGACCAGACAATCTATACTTGGCGAGGGGCTAATCAAGGAATTATCGTTGATTTTGAATCTCGTTTCCCAGGCGCACAAACGATCATTCTTGATGAAAACTACCGTAGTACCAAAGTCATTTTGGATGCTGCTAACCGCTTGATTAGCAATAACAAAAAACGCGTCCCGAAAGATTTGTTTACGCGCGCTCCAGGTGGGGAATCAATTTGCGTGAAGCAAACTTCAACCCCAGAGCGGGAAGCGGAATGGGTTGCAGGCGAAATTAAAAAGATCGCCAGTAAACAATTAGATAGCCAAGGTAATCCAAATTATAACAATATCGCGATTCTATATCGCTCGAGCTATTTGACTCGTCCTTTTGAAGCCGAACTAAAAGATAGGGGTATTCCTTATCGTATCTTTGGGGGGCTCCGCTTCTATGAACGAATGGAAGTAAAAGACCTTCTTGCCTATTTTTCGTTGCTCGTTAATCCGCTCGATAATGTTTCTTTTGAACGAATCGTCAATGTTCCTAAGCGTGGCATTGGAGAAACGACATTAGAGAAAATCCATAATGAAGCGGCTTCCGCGCGTTTAAGCGAATACGAATACCTCCATCAAATTGATAATTATCCAGATACGAATATCCCTGCAAAAGCCATACAAACTCTTCGTGATTTAATCATAAAAATGGAAGAAACGAAGCATCGCATGAATGAAAACGGAGAGACTTTTGCAAGCGTTTTGAAAGAATTTGTCACCGATATTCACTATTACGATTACCTTGCCGAAGACCAAGATCCGGATGAAGACCGCATTAAAAACGTGAACGCGCTTTTTGATGACATCAATCACTTTATCGACAGGAACCCTGATTCTTCTTTCGAACAATATTTACAAAACGTTACTTTGTTGACGAGTCAAGATGACATGAATGGCGGGAATTATGTTTCGCTTATGACTATCCATGTTGCGAAGGGGCTGGAATTTGATTACGTATTTATAATTGGTATGAACGAAGGCTCATTCCCTAGCGCAAGAGCAGAAGCCGAAACCGGACGGGATGGAACCGAAGAAGAGCGAAGGCTCGCTTATGTTGCCTTCACCCGTGCAAAAAAGCGTCTTTATTTATCTTGTAACACTAGTTATAGCTACGTTACCGATTCTCACGCGATTCCTTCTAGCTACTTCAAAGAGGCTGGCATTGAAGTGCCTCATGACGAATATAACGTCGGTATTGGTTGGCACGGGTTTGGTAGTGCCTCTAGAGGAAATAAAGGATATGGGCGTAAACAAAGCGGCTCTTCCTTTGCACCTTCTTTCTTTAACGATGGTAATCACCTTTCTTCTTTCGAAGAGAAAAAAGAAAAGCCAGCGGAAACAAAACCAAAGCAAACAAACGGCGTTACCGATTGGGCGCTTGGCGATAAAGCACATCATGAAGTGTTTGGCGATGGAACCGTCATCGATATCATCGATAAATCCATTATCGTGATTCAATTTGATAGCGTTGGGAAGAAGACCTTACTTGCAACCCACCCAAAATTAACTAGGATTTCGAAAAAAGGAGGAGCGGCATGACGATAGAAGAAGCAAAAAAGCGGATTGATGAATTAACCACTTTGCTCGATAAGTACACTTACGAATATTATATTCTGAACCAATCTAGCGTCTCCGATGCAGAATTTGATCGCTTAATGGGCGAACTTAAAATGCTAGAAGAAGCCTTTCCTGGCTTAAAAAAGAAAAACTCCCCAACGGAACGAGTTGGCGGGGCGGTGCAAGATGGCTTTAAGAAAATCCCCCATAAACGTTTGATGCTTTCTTTAGGAAACGTCTATAACGAAGAGGAAATGCGCGAGTGGGATTCAAAAGTACGCGCGATTCTTCATAAAGACGTTATCGATTATATGGGTGAAGTGAAAATAGATGGCTTAGGAATGTCGCTTATTTATGAAAATGGCGAGCTTCAATATTGCGTCACTCGTGGGGATGGCGTTACTGGGGAAGATGTCACTGCAAACGTCATTACGATTCATTCCATCCCCTTACGCGTAAAAGAAAAACGTCCTTTTGAGGTGCGTGGCGAAGTTTATATGCCAAACGCTTCCTTAAAACGCTTAAATCAACAAAGAGAAGCAAACGGTGAACCGCTTTTCGCAAACGCGCGAAACGCTGCTGCGGGTTCAATCCGTCAACTTGATAGCAGTGTTGCCGCTTCTCGAGGCTTAGATGCTTTTTGGTATTATTTAGTCAATGCGCGAGAACTTGGCTATCACGTTCATAGCGATTCGCTCTCTTATTTGGATTCACTAGGTTTTAGAACCAATCATGAACGAAGGAAATTACATGGCATTGAAGATGTTATTGCTTATATTCGCGAATACACCGAAAAACGTCCGACTCTTCCTTATGATATCGATGGATTAGTTATCAAAGTAGACAATATCGATGACTATGACATATTGGGATACACGGCGAAAGAACCAAAATGGTCGATTGCTTATAAATTCCCTCCATTAGAAGTGACAACAAAGCTTCTTGATATCGTGATTACGATTGGTAGAACTGGGCGCGTTACTCCTAACGCCATCCTTGAACCAGTCCGTGTCGCAGGGAGCTTGGTACAAAGAGCGACACTCAATAACGAAGATTTCATTAAAGAAAAGGGGCTCATGATTGGCGATATCGTCGGACTTCATAAAGCCGCGGACGTCATCCCGGAAGTCACTGGGCCAATCGTTAACCGTCGAACTGGGGCAGAGAGAAAATGGATTATGCCTTTAACTTGCCCCGTATGTGGCGGCCCATTAACGAAAGTCAAAGGCCTTCATTATTGCCTTAACCCAAATTGCGGATCACGCAAAATCGAAGGCATGATCCATTTTGCCTCCCGTAACGCGATGGACATCGATGGAATGGGTGACAAGGTTGTAGAAGAATTCTTCGCTGAAGGGTTCTTAAAGGATATTCCAGATATTTATCGTTTAGAGAACCACGCACAAGAAATTAAAGAACTCGATGGTTGGAGCGATAAATCCATCAATTCTTTAATTTCCGCGATTCAAAAATCGAAAAAGCAATCCCTTGAGCGACTTCTATTTGGCTTAGGGATCAAAGAAGTCGGTGAGAAAATGGCTAAGATTTTGGCGCGAAAATATAAAACGCTAGATGCTTTAAAAGAAGCTAAAGAAGATGACCTACTTCGCATTAAGGACTTAGGCCCAGTTGCAGCAGAATCGATATTCAGCTGGTTTCATAATGAAAATAACCTCGCGCTTATAGAAAAATTACGTGCGGATAACGTCAATTTCGCCTATTTAGGAACGGATACGGTTGACGTAAATAGCTATTTTTACGGAAAAACGATTGTTTTAACGGGAACTCTAGTAAAATATACGCGTCCGAAAATGACGGAAATCCTAGAAGGCATTGGCGCGCACTGCGCCGGGAGCGTTTCTAAGAATACCGATATCGTCATTGCCGGCCCTGGCGCAGGTAGTAAACTCGATAAGGCTACCGAACTAGGAATCGAAGTGATGGACGAAGAAACTGCTTTGTCTCATCTCAACAAAATTGGCGGATAATCGCCAAATTGCGCCCGTAGCTCAGCCTGGATAGAGCAATAGTCTTCGAAACTATCGGTCAGGTGTTCGAATCACCTCGGGCGCGCCACTAAGTATTTATGCCTTAGGCAATAATAAAAATTAACTTTTCAATTCTTGATCGATAAGAACTGATTTGAAGCAAAATCGCTTCAAGCCTTTTATAATGGTGATGGGAGATAAATTTATGAACGCAATCCGAACTTGCTATTGCCGAATTTATCAACGAGTGATGTATTTAGCGGCGATGTTCCTTAATTTCCGTGAGCCACAAGTCATTGAAGGAAATGGGGCTCTTTATCAAATTCCAACCGTTTTAAAGAAAATCGATAAATGTCATCCTCTTATCGTTACTGACCCTGGGATTGTCTCTTTAGGGTTACATAAGAATCTACTCGAAGCGCTTGATGATGAAGGGATTCCTTATTCTCTATTCGATAAGGTATGTCCAAATCCAACGTTTTCTGTCGTTGAAGAAGCCTTCTCCCTTTATCAAAAAGAAGGTTGCGACTCTATTATTGCTTTAGGCGGAGGGTCTTCGATGGATGCCGCAAAAGCCGTGGGCGTAAAAGTGATATATCCTTCTAAAGATTTATCGAAATTCAAACATGTGCTTTCCGTTAGGAAGAAGATTCCTTTTCTTATTGCGATTCCAACAACGGCAGGAACGGGAAGCGAGGCTACCGTTTGCGCGGTTATCGTAAACGAAAAAACAAAAGACAAATTCTCGATCAATGATCCCGCTATTATTCCAGATGTTGCCGTTTTGGATAATTCGTTATTGGAAGGATTACCGAAAAAGATTATTTCTTCTACCGGCATGGATACTTTAACGCATGCGATTGAATCTTATATTGGCAAAGAATCCACGAAGAAGACTAAAGAATATGCGCTTCACGCGATGAAACTCGTTAAGAGTAATCTCTATGAGTTTTATGTTGACCCCCATAATGAAACGGCAAGAGCCAACATGCAAAAAGCGGCTTATCTAGCGGGTGTAAGCTTCACGCGCGCTTATGTTGGATATGTTCACGCCTTAGCGCACGCTTTAGGTGGACTATATAATGTTCCGCACGGCTATGCGAACGCTGTTCTTCTCCCTCACGTTTTACTAGCGTATGGGAAAAGCGCTTATTCTCGCCTAAGCGAAATCTCAGACGATTTAAATTTAACCGATCCATTAAGCGATAAAAAAACAAAAGCAGAGGCGGTTATTGCGTGGATTAATTCCATGAATGCCAAAATGGAAATCCCTGCAAAATTCGATAATTTGATTCGAAATGAGGCGGATTTAGAGAGATTATCCACGCACGCTGATAAAGAAGCGAACCCCTTATATCCTGTTCCGAAAGAACTAAATAAAGAAGAATTAAAACAAATTTACCTCAAAAGTGATAAGCGAAGCAATTTTTAAGGAAATCCCTGCAAAATAAGTTTTTTTTGTAGTATTTAAAAAATTCCAACGAATAAATCGTTAATAGAAGCCTAATAATGAGAGCGTAGCCCCGAGTTTAACACTTCGATAGAGGCCGAGGCTAGACCCCTAAAAACATTAATTTTCATGATTCTCGTTTCTTTGATTTTTTCGTTTTGCTTATTTGCTTTTTTAATAAATGGTCCATTTCTTTTCGTTACTAAATAGAGGGCAAGTTGTGGTATTCTTTTCTAGAAAGAAAAGAGCGATTATGAAAACGATTACTATGGATGTGCTCAAAGATGCTGCAAATCGACTTCTCTTCGATTTGAACGATGAGCAATATAAGACTCTTTATGAAGAGTTCCAAACACTAAAAAAGCAGATGGAAAAAATTGGAGAAATTAAAGGGCTTGATCAATATGAGCCGATGACTTTCCCTTTTGATTGTTCCACTTCCTATTTGAGGGAAGACGAACTTACTGCCCCTCTTTCTAGAGAGGATGTTCTTAAAAATGCTCACAATGTCAAAGACGGCCAAATCAAACTTCCAAAGGTGGTGCAATGATGAATTATTTAGATTTACCTCTTAAAGAGCTTCACGATGCACTCGTTACAAAAAAGGTCACTCCGCTTGAGTTAACCTTAGAAGCGCTAAAACGCTGCCACGAAAATAAAGATAATGCGTTTGAAAAGATTTGCGATGAAGAAGCTATCGCTATGGCGAATTCTCTTATAGAACCCGAAAAAGATAACCCTCTTTGGGGAATCCCGTTTGTGGCAAAAGATAATTACAGCACAAAAGGGATCGAGACGACTGCTTCTAGCAATATTCTAAATGGTTATGTTCCTCTTTTTGATGCAACGGTTATCAAAAAGCTCAAAGATGCAAAAGCCATCATGATCGCGAAAGCTACGCTTGATGAACTAGCAATGGGTGGCACGGGAACGACGGGTCACTTAGGCACAACCTATAATCCGTATGACCCAAAGCATGAACGCTTGGTCGGGGGGAGTAGCTGCGGTAGTGCAGCCGCTGTCGCCGCTTCGATTGTTCCTTTCGCTTTAGGAAGCGACACAGGGGACTCTGTTCGTAAACCCGCTTCTTACGCTGGCTTAGTCGGAATGAAACCGACTTGGGGAAGGATTTCTCGATATGGTTTATTCCCGTTTGCTCCATCTTTAGACCATGTTGGCTATTTCTCTCGCGATGTCTATACAAGTGCGGTTCTCCTTGATGTTCTCGCTGGTAGAGATAACTTGGATTCCACTTCTAGCGATAAACCTGTGGAAAAATATGAAGAGGACCTCAATAAACCCGTAAAGGGATTTAAGGTTGCCGTTATTAAAGAAATCGTCGATGCGATTAATAACGAAAAGCTTTTAAAACACTTTTTATCTTCTCTTGAAGCATTAAAGAAAGAAGACGTAGAAGTCGAATATGTCGAATTTGGCAAAGAGATGCTAGAGAGTCTTTATGCGACTTATTTTGTGATTTCTTGCGCCGAAGCAACGAGTAATGATGCGAATCTTGACGGCATTAAGTTCGGCCCGTATAAGGGTGGCAACACTTATCAAGAAGTGATGTATAACGCTAGAACTGCTGGATTTAGCGAACTTATTAAACGCCGTTTCGTTATCGGCTCTTATGCGTTAATGAGAGAAAACCAAGAAGAATTATTCCTCCGCGCACAAAAAAACCGCGCTAAAATCGTTAGCCGCGTCAATGAAATTCTTGCTGATTACGATTTCATTTATGTTCCAGCCGCTCCAGGCATTGCACCAAAGTTTAGCGATAGTAGCGATAAGCTTTCCGATGAATACCTTGTCGCGGATAACCACTTGTGCTTAGGGAATTTTGCAGGATTACCGTCGATCACGCTTCCATTATGCTTCATTGACAATATGCCGGTTGGCATCAACTTCATGGGCAGAGCGTTCGAAGAAAAGAAACTCTTCCAAATAAGCCATGCGTTTGAGAAATTAAGCGGTTTAATGGATGTAAGCGTGATGAACAAGAAGGAGGGGAATTTATGAACTTTGAAGCAGTTATCGGCTTAGAGATTCACGTTCAAATGAAGACGAAATCCAAGATGTTTTCGTCATCTCCTAATGGATTCTTGCGTGAACCAAATAGCGAAGTCACCCCTTTTGATATGGCTTATCCTGGCACGATGCCAGTTGTAAACAAAGCTGCGGTCATTAATGCGATTCGTGTCGCAAATGCATTACATATGACAATTGATCATACCCTTCACTTTGACCGTAAGAATTATTTCTATAGCGACCTTCCAAAGGGATTCCAAATCACACAGCAGCGTCGCCCCATCGGATCAAACGGCTATATCGAAATCGAGGAACCAGATGGCTCTAAACGTAAAATCCGGATTGAAAGAATCCACATGGAAGAGGACACCTGTAAGCAAGAGCATTTCCTCGATTATACGTTACTTGACTATAACCGCGCCGGTACCCCACTTGTGGAAATCGTCTCTCTTCCCGATATTAAGAATGGTTACGAGGCCCAAAAATACGTGGAAGGCATCCGAAATATCGTCGTCTATAGTGGAACTAGCGATGGCAAGATGGAAGAAGGGTCGCTCCGTTGCGACACGAACGTCTCCATTCGCCCAATTGGTAGTAAGGAATTTGGTACCAAAGTTGAAGTCAAAAACATTAACTCCTTGAAGAATGTTTCTTTAGCAATCGATTATGAAATCGAACGTCAAAGCCGCGTCTATTTAAGTGGTGGGAAAGTCCAACAAGAAACAAGACGTTTTGATGAAGCAACAGGCAAAACCGTCCTCATGCGTATTAAAACTGATGCAGTGGATTATAAATATTTCCCTGAACCAAACATCACTCCGATTAAACTAAGCGATGCCTTTGTTGACGATGCGATTTCTTCTTGCCCTGAATTATATGATTCTAAGAAAGAGAGATATTTAGCAATGGGATTATCGAAAGACGATGTCGCTATCATTTTGAGCGACCCTTTCATGGCAAATTATTTTGAGGAAGGAGCAAATAAAGTCAAAAATCCGAAGAATTTCGCTAATTTCCTCATCGTTGAAATCAATGCTTATCTCAATAAGAAAAACATCACGATTTCTTCATTGAACTTATCGCCAGCTACCCTCGCAGAAATCGTTTCGATGCAAGAGACAGGCGGCTTATCGCATAAACAATGCGCCGATATCCTCTTCAAAGTTCTTGAAAGTGGCTTATCTCCGCTTGAAGCGAAAAAATCCTTGCATATCGAAGCTCAAGTTAGCGATACTGGCGCGATTATGGCCTTCGTTAATCAAGCTTTAGAAGCCAATCCTCAATCGATTAAAGACTATAAAGCGGGCAAGGATAGAGCCCTTGGCTTCCTCGTTGGGCAAGTAATGAAATTAAGCCATGGAAAAGTTAATCCTGCCGAAGCTTCGCGCTTAATAAAAGAAGAATTATTAAAGAGATAATGCAATGGAAAAAGAAGCTCAAGAATTAAAAAAATGGCTCGAAGGCGCTGCCTCTTTCACCTTGCCAGATTATAAATCTCTCCCAACCGTTCCTTTATATATGGAACAAGTCATTATGTATATTAATGAGATACTTGCTCCTCTTAGCATCGGCGAAAAGAATAAGCTCACCTCTTTTATGGTGAATAATTACGTAAAAGCCGGCATGCTAAGCGCTCCAGAAAAGAAAAAATATACGGAAGAGCATTTGGGGTATTTGCTTGCGATTTCTTGTTTAAAAGACACTCTTTCGATGACGGATTTATCTCTATTGATTGAGATGGATTCCCATGTCTCTAATGACAAAAGCGTTCTTTATCGTTTCTTTGCTTCGATGACTAATGATGCTCTTCAAGAAAAAGCGAAAACCGTTCTTTCAAAAATTGAATCTTATGAAAGACGTTACGAGAAAGAAGCCGAAACCAATGATGCGAAAGCCGAAAGCGATCTTCGCGATGCTTTAGGGCTTACGGCGTTCCGTCTTGCGATTCAATCACAAGTGAACCAAGTAATTTCGAAAGCGATTTTAAGAGCGATTGCGGAAAATATGCATGGCGAAGAAGTGTGGGAAGCGGTGAATAATCGCGGCGCGCACGAAATGAAACGCGAGATGAAGATTTCGATGGCCGAATCGGAACGCATCGCGGTAGCGAAGCAAAAGCAAGAGGCGGAAAAATCTAAGAAGAACAAAAAAGAAAAAGGAAAAAACATTAAAAATCAGGAGGATAAAAAGAATGATTAAAAATGTTTTGGTTACAGGTGGGCTAGGCTTTATTGGAAGCGAAACCGCGATTGAGCTCATCCAAAGTGGCTATACGCCGATTATCATCGATAACTTGTACAATGCGAAAAAGTCCGTGCTTGACCGCATTGAAACGATTACGCACGTTCGCCCAAAATTCTATGAAATCGACGCGGCGAATTATCTAGATACCAAAAAGGTTTTCTTAGAGAACAAAATCGATGCGGTTATCCATTTCGCGGGCTATAAAGCAGTTGGAGAATCCGTGAAAAAGCCAATCGAATATTATGAAAACAACCTTGGCAGCGCTTTAAATGTTCTTCGGATTATGAAAGAAACGGGGACAAAGAATTTCGTTTTTTCTAGTAGTGCGACAGTATATGGGGTCCCTAAACGTGTTCCTCTGGTGGAAACTGATCCAATCGGAGAAGCGACAAACCCATACGGGGAAACCAAGATTATGATTGAAAGGATTTTAAAGGATATTTCCTTCGCCGATCCTTCTTTCAACGTGATTTTGTTGAGATATTTCAATCCAATCGGCGCTCATCCTTCTGGATTACTCGGCGAAGATCCTACTGGTATCCCTAATAACCTTATGCCGTATATCACCCAAGTTGCGATTGGAAAGCTTCCTCGCTTAAGAGTGTTTGGTAATGATTATCCAACGAGAGACGGAACGGGAATTCGTGACTATATCCACGTTGTTGATTTAGCAAAAGGGCATGTTGCCGCGCTGAAGAAATTAGACGAGGTTCCAGGCTTAGTGATTTATAATTTGGGAACAGGAAAAGGGACGAGTGTTTTAGAGCTCGTTCACGCTTTTGAAGAAGCAAACGGCGTTAAGATTCCTTATGAAATTCTTCCACGCCGTGCAGGAGACGTTACTGAGAACTACGCTTCTTGCCAAAAAGCGGAAAAAGAGCTTCACTGGAAAGCGACGCTTACCATTGTCGATGCATGTCGCGATGCCTATAACTTCCAGAAGAAGAATCCAAACGGAATCGAATAATTTTGGAAATGCCTAAAACTGTTTAGCCTCTTCTCGATATATCGGTAGGTCGATATATTAAACGTATGGATGGCATGACCTTAAAATACCTGATTGAAAAACAAGGCAAAAGCCTTTATTCGCTTTCTAAAGAAAGTGGCATTTCTTATTCCACGCTTCACGATATCGTCGACGGGAAAATCCCTCTTAATAAATTAAGGGTGGAGCTTTTCGCTATATTGTCCAAATCCTTGAACATCTCGATGGATGAGCTTTATAAAAACGAAAGGAAGCGTCTTACAAAAAAGATTCCTAAGGATTTCTATCCATGGTTTTGGGATACTGTACCAGATAAGATCAGCTTAAAAGATAATAAAAACTACGTGATTTGCCGTTTATTAAATAAAGGCAATATCGAACAAATAAAATGGCTCCTTATGACGTATACCGATGAGGAAATCAAAGATACTGCGCTTCACGCCAGGAACTTTGATCCAGTTGTCACAAATTATCTAAAGAACACGTATCACTTAAAGAAAGAAGACATGGTCTATTACAAGATGCATGCAGATATTCCGTGGAGGTAATTCGAATTATGCTTCATTTAGAGATATTGGATTGAAGTAGAATTCAGCTTCTAAAGGAAATATCTTCCTTTGATTTCATTCATAACTTTTATATGGCGGGAGGCACTGCATTATCTCTACAAAAAGGATATCGCATGTCTATGGATTTTGATTTTTTTGTCCTCATCTTTTTAACCCGGAAGTGATTATGAGCAAAGTGAAAGAAATTGATCCTTCATTTCAAGTCATTACCGTAAGTCATGATACCTGCGATTTACTCATCAAAGGAGTTCAGGTCTCTTTCTTTTATTATCCCTATTCTCAAATGGATGAGTTTGTCATAGATAAGGAATTTCCAGGACTAAAGCTTGCTTCTATTATTGATATTGCATGTATGAAATCCGCTACAATCAGTGAGAGAGGAACAAAAAAAGATTTTTTCGATTTATACTGGATAATTCATGATGAAAAATTAAGCGCGAAATCCTTAGTGAAAACAATGATGATGAAGTATGGCAAAGCCAGAAATTACCCTTTTGTCGCTATGAGCCTTCAGTACTTCGTAGATGCCGATGAAGAAAAGCTTCCAAATTTTTATAAACCTTGCGATTGGGAAACAATAAAGAACTTTTTCATTATTTTTTCTAAAGACTTTTCGCAAACGCTTCTTTCCAATAACGATTAACGCTACAAAATTAGACAAACATCTTCTTTTCGTTCATAGACGCTAAAAATGGTTCTTTGTATAATTTAATCGAGGACTAACATATGGACAAATTCGAAGTCGTTTTGCCGAATAACAAAAAGATTTTCGGCGCTGCTTATAAAAAAGAAGGAACTACAAAGAACATCCTAATTCAAACGGGTATGTGTGAACATGCGACGCGTTATGAACCTTTCGCGAAAATGCTAAACGAAGAAGGGTTTAACGTTTATATCATGGACGCTTTCGGGCAAGGATTAAATGTCGAGAAAGTGGAAGACCAAGAAAAGTGGCATAAGGGTGCCTTCTTTGATAATGTTGATGCGCTTGGTTTAATGGCAATGCGCTTAAAGAAAGAAGGAAAACCACTTGCCTTAATGGGGCATTCCATGGGTTCGTTTATGACGCAGAGTTTCTTAGAAAGACACCCTGGGATCGTTGATAAAGTCATCATCATGTCTAGCAATGGCCCTAATGCGAAACTCACTTTAAAGTTAGGGGCTTTCGTTTCTAAATTCATGGTGAATAAGAAAAACTGGGACAAAGAAGGAAAACAAATTCAAAAAATCGCTTGGGGCAATTATCTTGATCGTATCGATAATCCTAAAACGGAGAATGATTGGCTATCCGTTGATGAACAAAATGTTATCGACTTTATGGCTGATCCATACTGCGGATATCCTGCCACCAATGGCTTCTGGCATGAATTCTTAAGAGGATTGCGAACGCTCTATTTGCGGAAAAACCTAAAGAAAATCGATAAGAACCAAGAAATCCTTATTGTTGCAGGAAGTGAAGATCCGGTTGGAGCATGGGGGAAAGGCCCACGTGCTTTAGCGGATATGTACCGCAAACTTGGGGTGAAGAATGTTGAACTTCATATTTATGAAGGCATGCGACACGAAATCCTTCATGAAAAGGATTGCAAGCTCGTGGAAGACGACATTAAGCTGTTCTTGAAGTAGACATCTATCATTGAACTAGGTCATGATAAAACATGGCCTTTTCTTTTTTGCTTTAACTTATTCTATTAAAGCGGTCGGCATTATCTAAGTTATCGTTTTAGAAGCATAGGCGATTTCTTTTTGCTATTCTTTAGTCAAAGAACCACAACATAGGCATAAACAAAGGGGCCTACTCAGCATCATTCAACTGAAAAAGGAGAGAAAATGGAGACAATTGTTTTAGCTTTAATAGCGCTCAGCAACTTTACCGGATTTTCAGGGGGAAACAGTTACGAAACTACGCCTTTTCATCATAATGACGCGATAATTGAACACTTTGGTGGGGCGTCAAAAAAAGAAATTTCTTCAATTGTGAGGCGCGAAGATGTCTACAATTCAGGAGGGGAAAATGAGTATCTCCTCTACGAATTCGACACAGGGGCTTATTCGTTATATAGCAAAAAAGAAAAACGAACGATAAAGGCAATCAGCACATGGGATAAGCATTTGCCTTTTGAAGGGAAGTTTATGGTCTACTTTCCCTTTACCTCAGGACTTGGCATTAGTTATTTCGATGACAAAACCGAGAAATTCGTTGATATGATGAGTGAAAAAGTTTATGACTGCTCAGCAATTCGCTCGCACTTTAAAGATAAAGAGAAAAATAATGCGAACGAATACTACAAAGATGTTCCAATTACAAGCAACGTTAAAAAGATTAATAATTCGTTTTACTTTGAAAGGCTAAAGGGCAGACATGGTTCAAATACAAAAGGTACATGTACAGTAGTTGCTATACAAATTCTACTTGGGTATTTTGACACATTCCACAATGACAATCTCGTTCCTGAAAATTATGATGTTGTTGCTCGCGAAAGCATTAGCGCATGCCCATTAAAGATTACGGATTTTGCTCAGTCCAGTGGAACCGACGATCCGGAAAATGGGAATAATAATTTTCATGATTATCTCGTCAAAGATGTTGGAAAAAATGAACTCAATATTGATTTTGAGCATGGAGCAACACATCACGAACAAATGAGATTGATTCGAAAATATTTAGAGAAAAGAAATCTTCTCTCCGATTTCGATATTGAAACATCGGAAGGGAATTGCGGAGATGTGATTACAGGACGGACTAAGAACTTTATCAAAAATGCGATTAACAATAATCGACCTATCATAGCGAATGGACTGACTCACTCTGCTGTTGCTTTTGCTTACGACGATGAATATGTTTGGGTTCATACAGGTTGGGGATATATAGCTGCCACTCCGTGGAAAACGTATGTCGGCGCTGATGGTTGTTTTTGGCTTAGGTCTCCGACATGCATTGATATGATGTATACGGGAAGCGAATTTGGATCTGACAATTACTTTTCAACTTATAGAAACGTGTATGTTTCGCCAAGTGGCAAAGAGATTTCAGCTTTGACAATCAACCCTAAAGAATATAATTTTGACAAATCTATTTCTTATGAACAAAAGAGAACAGACATTTCTTTGAGGGGCATCTCGTTTAGATGCTATGGACGTGGTGCTCATTATTTGGAAGAAGGAAAGAAAGAGTCAATCAGTTTGCTCCCACCACCTGAAAATGATAAAGAAAAGACATTTTTCCAGTGCTGGTTCATTTCTAGATTACGAAAAATAAGAGTGAACATTGACTATAATTGCATTTTAAGTGAGCTGATTAAAAATAGGAAAATCCTTTATTTTGACATTTTAAAATACAGAGAATGGGAAAGACGCTATTATTGGGTTGAACACAAATCTTTCACCTCCAAAGATATAGATGAAGAAAAAAACATATTTTTCTATTGTTCTGTCGATGAACCAGTATGGGGCTTTCGACTTAGAATTGAACCAAATGAATCCCATAATAGAGGTAAGTTAAGCATCACTTTAAAAAACGTGGATGTTGTACTTGTTTAATTAGTAAGGAGAGGAATTATATTTATGAAGGCGACGCTTAATGACCCTAGAGGGGGAATCGTATCGAAAATCCCCTTTGTATTAAATCTCTTCGTTTGCTCACTTTATCTTATCTTGTTTTTCATCCCTTTGATTTATCGTCCTATACGTGTGTATCCGATTTTACCAGGCGAAGATCAACCAAGAATGATTGAGACATGGATTCGAATGTTTGATTTATTATTCCCTCCGTTCCGCTGCGTTTTCTTGGCTGTGGTTTTCTCCGTTTGCCTTTTTAACATCTTAGTTTCGATTCTTTGCTTAATTCTTTTGCGAAAGAAAAACAATCTTTGCTTTAGGCTTGGATTTGCTATTTGTTTATCTAATATTCTTTTGCTTAGTTATTCCATTATATGCCCTAGTTGTCCGAATGTGGTTTATTAGAGTCTGAATGCTGATTGTCTTACTAGAGTTATTAGAAATGGATCAATTGCTTAATATAGAATGAAATCTCCCCCTTTGAGAGGGGGAGAACAAACAAATGCTTATTTTTTGTTTTTGATATAGGTGTCGATTGCTTCTGCGGCAGATTTCCCAGCGCCCATCGCAAGGATAACGGTTGCAGCACCCGTAACGGCGTCTCCTCCTGCGTAGACTCCTTCTTTTGTTGTTTCGCCAGTTTCGCCTTTCGTAATAATGCAGCCATGAGAATTCGTGTCTAATCCCTTGGTTGTATTTTTGATAAGCGGGTTAGGAGAAGTTCCGATCGCTTCGATAACAACATCGACATCAAGCGTGAATTCGCTTCCTTGGATTGCAATAGGTCTACGCCGCCCGCTTGCGTCAGGTTCACCGAGTTCCATTTTGATGCATTTGATGCCTTTTACCATCAAATTGTCATCACCAAGAATCTCGACAGGGTTATTGAGAAGACGGAAATCGATTCCTTCTTCTTTCGCGTGCTCGACTTCTTCTTTACGGGCAGGGAGTTCTTCTAGGCTACGGCGATAGATGATATAGACTTTTTCAGCACCGAGTCGCATCGCACATCTACAAGCGTCCATCGCAACGTTCCCCCCTCCAACGACTGCAACAGCCTTTCCGTGCATGATTGGGGTCTCGCTATCATCTAGATAAGCCTTCATTAAATTGATGCGGGTGAGGAATTCGTTCGCGCTATAAACGCCTTTTAGATTCTCGCCAGGTATTCCCATGAAGCGGGGGAGTCCCGCCCCACTTCCGATATAGACTGCTTCGTATCCATGTTCATTCATGAGTTCATCAATGGAGAATGTTTTTCCAATCACGACGTCAGTGCGGATTGTTACGCCCATCTTTTTAAGGTTCTCCACTTCGAGTTGGACGATGGATTTTGGTAGACGGAATTCAGGGATGCCGTAGGACAAAACGCCACCCGCTAGATGAAGCGCTTCAAAAACAGTCACTTCATAGCCAAGCTTCGCTAAATCTCCAGCACAAGTTAGACCCGATGGCCCGCTTCCTACAACCGCCACTTTATGACCGTTATGGGTTGGTTTTTTGAATTCTACGAGATGATTTTCGCGCGCATAGTCCGCGACAAATCTCTCTAGGCGCCCAATTGCCACGGGATCGCATTTCATTTTCGGATTAGCGGCGCGGATGCAATATTTCTCGCATTGCGATTCTTGTGGGCACACTCTCCCACAGATGCTAGAAAGAGAAGAAGATTTTAATAAGACGTCATTCGCCCCTTTTAAGTCGTTCTCTCTAATCTTAGCGATAAAACCAGGGATATCGATATGGACTGGGCAGCCAGAGACACAGTGGGGGACTTTGCAGTTTAAGCAGCGATTCGCCTCGTCTAGAGCGATATCTAAGGTGTAGCCTGTTGCAACCTCTTTGAAGTTATGCGCGCGGACGCTTGCCTCTTGGCAAGGCATTGGATTCTTTACTTTGCTTGGATTGAATGCCATGTTATTTTTCCTCCGCTATTTTGAAGAGATTACAAGTCTCTTCGTACTTATGACGTTCATAATCGCGATAGATGCAGTTTCGTTTATTCGCTTCATCGAAGTCGACAAGATGCCCATCAAAGTCAGGTCCATCGACACAGGCGAATTTCATTTCGCCCCCTACCGATAAGCGGCATCCTCCGCACATCCCAGTCCCATCGATCATGATTGGGTTCATGGACACTACGGTCTTAATGTTGTATTTCTTCGTGAGCAAGCAAACGAATTTCATCATGACAATTGGACCAATTGCGATGACTTCATCGTATTGGTTACCTATTTGAATTAATGATTCTAGCGCGTTTGTGACAAGTCCTTTTTCGCCATAGCTCCCATCATCGGTCATGATTTTTAGAATATCGCTGCACGTTTTGAACTCATCTTCCAAAATGACGAGGTTTTTACTACGAAATCCAACAATTGAGTGGACTATTGTGCCCATTTCGTGAAGTTTCTCTGCGATAGGGAGAGCGATTGCGCTTCCTGCACCTCCGCCGATAATGCATACTTTTTTTAGCCCGTCGAGTTCACTTGGCTTTCCAAGAGGGCCAACAAAATCCTCTAGATATTCGCCTTCTTTTTTGTGATTCAATTCTTCCGTTGTCGCACCGACGACCTGGAAGATGATTTTTACGGTCCCTTCTTCGACATTCTCACCGGCAATTGTGAGGGGGATACGTTCTCCGTTTTCATTCACGCGGAGAATGATGAATTCGCCCGGTTTTGCTTTTTTAGCAATGTCAGGGGCGTAGATTTCCATCTGGGTGACGGTGGGGTTCAAAACCTTTTTTCTAACAATTTTGAACATACTTCCTCCTTATAAATCTATTGTTTTGTGGATTCTATCCACGAAGTAATCCTTTTTCTTTGTGTAGTAATGAAGTGATTTTTTGGACATTTGGATGCTTAATTCATCTAACTCTATTGGTGAAACTTTAAACCCATCCGCGTATAGATACCCTCTTCGAGACGAGTCGCTTTTGAAATGGATGGTTCTATTCGCATTAATCACTAATGGGCTACCGATGGTTTTATGGGCTTTAGAACGGATGCCCGCGACTTCCGTGAGCTCCATCACGCGAAGAGAGGAATCGAGTATAGCACCATTAAGGCTACGGTTATACGCCATTGAGCCAGAAGCGGTAGATACGATAATACCCGCGCCGAAATAGTGCTCTAGGTATTCGCCATCGAGAGAAATGTCATAATCGATATTTTGGGATAACCCGGTTAGATTGAATTCGTTTAAAGCGCAATAAGTGTTTCCTTCGTAATGAGCTTCTAATACATCGATTTCACTAAGAAGGTATTTTTCTCCATAAACAATCGTAGGGATGTCTTGAACATCTTCTTCCGTGAAATCGTTATAGAAGCCAATCGTTCCAGCGTTAAAGCAAAGATAGATGGTTTCTTTGTTCTTAGGGAAAGTCGCTTGCACGGCGTTTAAAAAAGTTCCATCTCCACCTACAATGATGACTAATTCTGGATTTATTTCATCTTTTTGAAAACGACGGTCACTAGAAAGCACGCCTAAAATTTTGTTCACGAAAGAGGATGCTTCTAATCCATTTTTGATAAATAAGCGGTACTTCATGCTGAATTAGGCAAATAGAAGAATGCTTCGCCTTGCCTTAATGATAATATAAAACGACTTATTTGTATTTATAGAATCCTTCTCCAGCGGCAACGCCAAGCTTACCTTGATCAATATAGCCTTTGAGCATATCGCGTTGAAGCTTGAAGTGGAATGGGGCAAGGAAACTAGGAATCTTGCAATAAGCATTCACGATTTCGTAAGCGGTTTTTAGTCCGACGACATCAAGGATTTGGAATGGTCCTTTTGGAGCGCCTGTTCCTTTGACCCAAGCGGTATCAATAGAAGCGGGATCGCTAATATCGAGAACATATAGATCCATCGCCGAGAAAAGGAAAGGAATTAGCATAGAATTAAGCAAATATCCTGCTTTTTCTTTCTTAACAGGGAGAGGAATCATACGAATATCTTTGGCAAATTGGAGCGTTTCATCGAAGTACTTCATATTCGTTTTCCCTTGCGCCATGACTTCGGCGATATTATTGAGCCAAATCTCATTCGCAAAGTGCATCGCTAAGTAGCGGTCTGGGCGACCTGTGTATTTCGCAAATGTGCTTGGTAGCATGGAGGAGCTATTGGTAAGAAGAATGGTTTTTGGATCAAGAAGAGGCGCGGCTTTCTTGTAGAATTCAATTTTCGCGTCTTTATTTTCCGTCATGGACTCGATAACGACATCGGCATCCTTAAACGCTTTTTTCATGTCGAGCTCAAGCTTAAGGCTTTGATAAGCTTCTTCGACTTTTTTCTTGCATTCTTCCGCGTCGAAATGATCTGGACTAGCAATACCCATGCACCATTTTTCTTTCGTGGTGGCCATTCTTTCGATGGCTTCAAGATAGTCTTTTTTCACCATTTCGATCTTTGGTTTGGTGCGGCCAATGCTTGACTCACTACGTAGCCAAATAGTCACGTCAAAACCGCAGTACGCGGCTTGGAAGGCGATTTGTGTTCCGAGGACGCCACCCCCAGCGACAACGACTTTTTTGAAACTCATTGTGGTTTCTCCTTATGAATGTAAAAAGTTAAATTAAATTATAAAGGAATTTTGTCTTTTAGGAAGATAGAATTAAGATTCCATCGAATGATTTTATTTATAGAGCCATATAAACTATGATGTTTTTCTTTCGTTTTGAAAGATGATTTTATTCGATATTTCGATATTTAATTCCTGATTTTATTCGCTGCAATCGAATGTTTTTGTAAGCGGTATCATTGAAGAAAATCAACCTTAAAAGCGGTTACTTTTTTGCTTTAAAAAATTAATAAAACTTAAAAATATCGCTAAAAAACTTGAAAAAATGCGGGGGGGTAAAATTTAGTCAATTTTAAGGAGAACTTAATTGTGATGAAAAAACGTAAAAAGACTAATTTGTTTGTTTTATTAGGTTTTATGGCTATGACAATGACGTTAGCTTCTTGCCAAGTCGCAAATGCCCCATCTGATTCAACTAATCCTGGCAACGAACCTACTAGGAGTCATAATGATGAAAATGTCACTGCCGTTTCGGCTAAAGTGGTAATTCCACCAAACAAAACGTCGTATTTTCCAGGCGAAACCTTTGATATCACTGGTTTATCGGTAGAAGTGACGATGTCGAATCAAACTACGGAGAATTACTTTGATACCGATTTCACTAATTGGACTCAAAAAGATGAACCTTTGACTGAAGAAGTTAAAGAAATTGAAGTTGATGTACCGAATTCTACTTTAAAAGTAAAAGTCACGATTACTGTCGGTATTGGCGATGCCAAATTGCTTCTTGATACATCCAAAATCAAAGAATCCTATGTAGTAGGCGATAAAATTGATTTGACCACAATTGTAGTCAGATTATCGCAAGGCGGCAAAGTCAGCAATTTAACCAATGATGACTGGGCTATTTATGATGGCGACACCCAAATTACCGATTTAGCTAATTATGAGCCTACTTCTGGGGAGCATACTTTGACTGTCAAATACGGGACCGCCTTAACCGCTAGTTTTACAATCGCCGTTAATGAGCCTAACACTGTTATCTATCCTTCAACTATCGAAGCGGAAGACTCGATTTTCAAACTCGACCAAGGTGAAGAGACTGATGAAAAAATCAGCAAAGCTATGGTTAATGGAAAAGAGGCTTCATTCGTAAATAGCTCCAGCTCAGCTGAATACTTTGATGAGAATAATAAATCCGTCCAGCAATGGGGTATTTATAATGGCGCTTCTGGAAAAGGCTCGGTTGAGAAATTAACCAATATTCGTGACCAAGTTTATTTCAAATTTAAAGTCAACGTTCCTCAGGATGGTAGTTACCAATTATTTGCAAGGGTTCAAAGAGATACGAGCGGTGCCTCATTAACCTTTAAGGAAGGCGCTTTCAAAGTGGCCGTTGGTGAAGGAACGGAAGTTTCTTCTAATGAGTTTACTTTGTATCCAGCTAATCAGCTTAAAGATTATGTCGATACAAAAGACGTCAAATATAGCTCTTATTACAATATGCTATGGTGGAGCTTTGTTAAGTTTGGAGACCTTAACTTAACGCAAGGCGAAAACACCATCAAAATTAAAATCGATAGCAACCTCACTAACACTCCTTTCCTTCCTAATATCGATTTCTTTGAAGTGAAAGAAAATGATTACGCTGTCGGCGATGAAATCTACAGCACGAGAAGTAAAACTCCTGTCGATTTAACGAAGAATAATATCTATTTAACGCAAGGCGAAAAGCTGACGGATATGTGCACATATATGGGAACTGGCTGGAAAAAGACGCCATTGGATTCTAGATGTCCGACCGAATACACCTATATCTATGTGAGATTGGCTGATGGTAGAGAAATTCCTGTTTTGCCATCGATGCTAAATATCGACTATGAAAAGCTAGGAGAGCAAGAAGTGACGGCTACAGTCAAGAATTTGACTCTCGATCAAGTCGAAGCTACTAAAACTTTCAAAGTCGTAATTCAAGAAAATATTGAAGAATAAAACCAAGAAGGATTAGCGAGCATGAGTACTGGAATCATAAAAAAAGTAACTCTTTTATCGCTGGCGGGCGTTCTTACTGGCATTGGCGTTGCTGGTAGCGTGGTTTGTTATCAAAACGCTGGCATTATCACTAACTATTTGTCCCCGGCGAAAAGCGTTGCTCATGATGTCGATGTGCAAGAGACGCTTTCTAAATCAGATGAACTGATACAGAAAATCGCTTCCGAAGGCATCACGCTATTAAAGAACGATGGCATTTTGCCTCTTATAAACGAAAAAAATGCAAGAATAAATCTATTCGGAATCGGTTCGACGGATAATGGAGAAAACGGTTTTAAGATTTCGGGCGGCGGTTCAGGTACCGTCACCCTTCCAAAAGAAAAAGCTGTTTTCTTAAAAGAAGGACTAGAAAGCTCTGGCTTTAAAGTCAACGAGACTCTTTATAATTTCTTCAAGAACAGCGGCACCAATCCTAAAACCGATTGGTGGAAGTCTTCGCAGACTGTTTTAGAGCAAGCGAAGCTTTATTCCGATGTGGCCATTGTCACTGTATCTAGATATACGGGCGAGAATTGCGATGATAAAGGGAACATGGGCGATAGCGCTTCCTATAGTTTTGACCAGCCTTTCCCTTCTTCTTATGTCGATAAGGACAAAGATGGCAGGAATTTTGTTCAGCTTTCCTTAAAAGAAGAAGCAATGATAGACTATTGCGCTAAAAATTATAAAAAGACGATTGTTTTGATCAATAGCGCCAATTCAATGGAATTAAAGTATCTCGATCGAGATGATGTCAACGCGGTCTTGTATGTCCCTTACACCGGGCAATCCGGCACCAAACAAATCGGCGAGATTTTAAAAGGCAATGTCAATCCTAGCGGGCATTTGACGGATACGCTTGTCGTCAATAGCAAAGACGACCCTACGTATGCTAATGCCGCTTGTAACGAAACCAATGGTCGCCAAATCAACTATGCCGAAGATATTTATGTTGGTTATAAGTGGTACGAAACCGCTTATCACGATGGTTATTTTGAAAGACAAGGGAAAAAATACGAAGATGCCGTTTATAGACCCTTTGGGTATGGCCTTTCTTATACCACGTTCAAATGGGAAATAAAGAGCACCTATTATTCCGATGAAAATGACGCCACCCATCAATTTAAAAGCGGTGACCAACTACCGAAAGACACCAATTTGAAGATTGCCATTGAGGTCACAAATACTGGCGATAAAGCGGGAAAAGATGTACTTCAGCTCTATGGCTTAGCCCCATACACAAAGGGTGGAATCGAAAAGCCTTATGAAGCATTGATTGCTTATGACAAAACTAAAGTTCTCTATCCTTCTAGCCAAGCGGATGCTGATCACCCAAATAAACAAACGATAGTCTTGGATGTCGACCCTTATTATTTAGCTTCTTACGATTGCTATGACAAAAATAACAATGGCTTCAAGGGCTATGAATTAGAAGGTGGAGATTATTCTCTTAGACTTCAAACTGACGCTCACACTACAAAGGATTCGTCTAAGGTCGAAGTCAAATTCACCATTCCAGCAGACGGCTATCTTTATGATAAAGACTCAGTCAGCGGTAACGAAGTCTCGAATAGATTCACTGGCGAGAAAGCCGAAGCAGGCGTTCCGATTGATGGAAATGGAAATGATAACGATGAAATTACTTATCTTTCTAGAGCCGATTTCGAAAAAACCTTCCCTAAAACGGAAACCACTCCTAGAACTAATGGCTATGATATAACAAAAGACGGAATCTATATTGATGACGCGACTTATTATCCAGAAGCCAAAAGGCCTACGATGAATAAAGTCACCGATAAGCCTTTATATCTCTACACTTTAAAAGACGGCAAGAAAGCTTATTGGCAAGCCTTAAATAAAGATGCAGGCGCTAAAGAAATCGTTCCTAATGAAGAGCTCATTATGAAATTAGGGAAAGATTATGACGCTGCTGAATGGGATACCATGCTTGACCAATTATCTTATAGAGACATGGCTCAATATATTTGTTTAAATTGGCAAAAATCTAATCCAATCGAAAGCATTGGCAAACCTTTGATTAAAGATATGGATGGTCCTTCCGGAGTTGCTAACGCTTATCTTTCTCCTAAAGAACTCGAAAACGTTTCTGCTTTCGCTTGCTCGCTACTAGTCGGTATGACTTGGAATAAGGATATCGCTTTTAACGAAGGCGTTGCGATGGCTGGCGAATTTAATTCCTTAGGCATCAGCGGTGCTTATGCTCCGGCAGTCGATTTGCATCGCCACGCCTATAATGGTAGAAACTATGAGCAATATAGCGAAGACGCATTACTCAGCGGCACTATGGGGGCCAAAGTTGTTAATGGCATGGTCACGCACGGCTTAAGCGGCTCAGTCAAACACTTTGTTTTGTCTCAGCCTGGCATGAATCCTAGCAATTACAACACTTGGGTAACGGAACAAAATCTTCGCGAAAACTATTTAAGACCTTTTGAAATCGCGGTCAAAGAAGGCGAAGCTAACTTCATCATGACATCGTTCAATAATATCGGCGGTGTCAAATGCGCTTATAGCTATGAGCTCATCAATGGTGTTTTAAGAGAAGAGTGGGGCTTTAAAGGCTCTGTCATAACCGATTATAGCGTTGGTTCTAAAACTAGAACTACCGCTAACCTGATTCGATCGGGCAACGACTTAAGATTTATCGGTCCTGACTCTTCTAGCGCTATGCAAGAGGTGAGCGAAGATAATGATGTTGATGTCTATTTATTAAGAAGAGCCACAAAGAATGCCTTATATTCTTTCTGCAATACCTACTATAAATCAAAAACTTATAATCCTAATTACAAAACCGCCTATGTTACTTACGAACAGCCGTTTGTGTGGTGGATTCCTACTCTTGTTGCTTTGGATGTCGTTTTAGTGGCAGGAGCTGGATTATCAATCTTCTTTGCCTTCCATACAAAAAAGGATAAAAAGAAAAAGATTGCTAAAAATAGCAAAAATTAGGAATCAACATTTAAGTCACAAGAGAGGGACGTTCTAGAGCTTAACTGGCTATAGAGTGCCCCTTTATCTAGTTATGGAAAAGCAAGATACGAAATTCCTCGCGAATTTCATCAAGAAATCGCCCATTTAAAATCCGAATGTAGCACTTTTATCCTTTAATGGGTTCCTTGAATTAATAGGGGAGTGAAACAATTTCAATCATTTTCAAATCGAAATTGTTTTATAGGCATCAAAAGGATTTCAAGCATCTAAATGCTATTCGCTTTCCATTTGAATCATTGGTAGACGCTTCTCAATACTCTTATCCCTTTATGCAAAAAGCAGCATATAGAGGTATGGTTTTAATATTATTTTCAAAACCAAAATTCTTCGCTGAAATCTTAATGCTATATTTTGGCTCGTATTTCTTTATGTATATTTTTAAAGATTTTGCCTTAACGTTATCGGCCGACTTAACTTCAACCGGAATCGGTTCGTCATCGATATGAATCACAAAATCAACTTCGGAAGTGTTATTGTCCCAATAATGTAGGTCAATGCCATTTGAGGTAAGTTCTTCTGCCACATAGCTTTCGGCGAGCATCCCTCTGACTTTGTCTGAGATATCAATGTTTTGAATGATCTTTTTTGGGGACAAGGAACCTTTCAACGTAAATAGTCCAACATCGGAATAATAAATTTTGAAAGTGGAGGGGTCTTCATAGGCGTTTAAAGGATAATGCCCCTCCGTTACTAATGTGCAATTAATGACAACATTCGCGGATTTTAGCCACGCTAAAGAAACTTCGTAGTTCTTGCTTCTTGCTTTCTTAGATACGGCAGAATAGGTGAATTTCACCGTTTCTTTGCCTAGCTGAGAAAAGATACTGTTATAGATCTCGATGGACTTAACAGTTTCGGCTGGCGTTGCGTATTTAGACATATCGGCAATATAAGCGTTTGATATCGAATTTTGCTCTGACCTAACCAAATTAAAATCATTCTTTTCCAAATAGGTTTTTACTGCTTGAGGATATCCTCCAACAACAAGGTATTTGCGATATAGTTCAAGTGCTTTTTCGTGGAGTGGGAGAGGCGTGAAAGTTTTGTAGGATTCCACAATCATGTTTCTTAGCGTTTCATTGCCCGTTGCAAGTAAGAACTCTTCAAAGTTCAACGGGTACATGTTTAAAAAATCAACCTTGCCAACAGGAAAAGAGAAATGACCTCTATTTATCGCTAGACCGAGCAACGAACCCGCTGCGATGATGTGATATTCTTTTGCCTCTTCATTAAAGTATTTTAAAGATGTTAATGCTTCTTCAGAGGCCTGGATTTCATCGAAGAAAATCAAAGTGTTTCCACGAGCAATAGAAGTGGAATAATACGCCTCCAAGTTGGCGACAATTGTTTTAGGATCCAACGTGTTTTTGAATAACGCAGCTAATTGTTTATCACTTTCGAAATTGCAATAAACAACGTTGCCATATTCCGCGTTTCCAAATTCTAAAACTGTATAGGTTTTGCCAATTTGTCTGGCGCCGTAGATGATAAGTGGTTTACGATTTGGGCCATTTTTCCAAGCGATAAGTTTGTCGGTGATTAGTCGTTTCATACTGCTTATTCCTCATAGTAATTTTAGTAATTCCCTATTATCTTTGCAATTAATATCACGTTTTACCTATGAAAAAACGTTAAAAATATCACGAAAAAGGATAGGAAACATTTCTATAGTTCTCAATAGAGAGCTCACTTTTAACACTTTTCGTTATCTTCATAAAATATCTATTTTTCTAGAAACTAGAACTTTTGCCTCCTTGTTGGAGATTAAAGAAATGCTTTTACTGCTTTGATATTTTCAAAAATTAAGACGAAAAATTAAACGAAGATTTTAGAAAATAAAAATTTGTAAGCGATTTCAAGAAAAGTCTTGAAAAACGCGGGGGGGGGGTTAAAATTTTGAAAATTTGTCACAAATAGAAAGGATTGTATGGACAAGAAAAAAGAAAATTTGTTTACGCGAATTTATGGTCACGTTAGCAAGGGCTGGATTATCGGCCGAGCCGTGAGCTGCGCCGCAATTGCCGCCTTAATCGTAGCGATAAGCGTTGGCACTTCGATTGCAAACTCCTATTCCTCTCAGCTTACTGCCTACCTTTGCCCGCCTCTGACGGACGATTCGCAAGTTTCGCAAGCACAAGCCGCAGGAGCTGAGCTCGCGAAAAAAGTGGAACTTGAAGGTGCGACGCTACTAAAAAATGACAATAACACCCTCCCTTTATCAAAGACTGACGACAAAAAAGTAAATGTTTTTGGATTCGGGTCAGTTGATTGGTCGTATGGCGGGATTGGAAGTGGATGTTCTGGCCAAGTGAGGCCCGAAAACGATGATCCAAATTCTGTCACCGATTTAATGAAGGCGCTCAACCGTTATGGGATCCAAGCCAATAGCGAATTGCAGAACTTTTATCGTGAGTGGTGCGAACCGGTTAATTTGATCAAAGATCCAAATAATACCGATAGGAATTTCGCTGCCACTCTTCGAGAACCTCCAATGAGCCAATATTCTAGTGAATTACTCGAAAGAGCAAAAGAATATTCCAATACTGCAATCGCGGTTATTTCTCGCACCTGCTTTGAAAACACCGATCTTCCTAATACCCAAAGAAAAGCCGGGCCTGGAATGAACGAAGACAATACTCGCCATTATTTAGAAATCTCAGCAGAAGAAGAGGAAATGCTTAGATATTTGGGTTCTAACTACGAGAAGGTCGTTGTTTTGATTAATGCTGGCAACATGATGGAGCTTGGCTTCATGGATTCTATTCCGGGTCTTGACGCTTGCGTTTATGTGGGCGTTACGGGGACTCAAGCTGCGGCATCAATCCCTGCCTTGCTTTGGGGCGATACTCCATTCTCTGGAAAACTAGTGGATACCGTTCCTTATTCTTTTAGCGATATGACATCAAGCTATTCCAATTGGTTTGGCGCCATTAGCTATGCAAACGGCGGACAAGGTGTCGACTATGTAGAAGGAATCTACGTCGGATACAAATGGTTTGAAACCGCCGACAAAGAAGGCGTGTGGACAAATATCGATAACAGTGCCACTTATGGAGAAAAGGCAAAAGGATATTATGGGGTTGTCCAATATCCTTTCGGATATGGCTTATCTTATTCGAATTTCGATTGGAAAATCGTCAAGTCTGAGCCTGAAATAGGGGCTTCTATTGACGAAAATACAAAGTTCAAGATTGACGTCGAAGTCACTAATACGGGCAGCTTAGCTGGGAAAGACGTGGTTGAGGCTTACGTCACTTTGCCTTACACAAAAGGTGGGATTGAGAAATCTTATGTTTCTTTAGTCGGCTATGCTAAAACTGAGCTTTTAGCGCCTGGAACTTCTCAAACGGTTACGATCGATGTCGACGCCTATGATTTCCTTTCCTATGATTGCTACGACAAAAACGAAAACGGCTTTAAAGGCTATGAGCTAGAGGCCGGGGATTATGAAATCAAGCTCATGACCGATAGCCACAACATCAAGAAAATCGGTGACGAAGATGCCGTCTTGAAGTTTAAGGTGGATAGCACGATTCTATGCGAAAAAGATAAATACACTGGCGTAACGGTGAAAAACCTTTTCACTGGTGACGATGCGATTGATGGATTCTCCATCGATGGGATTGAATCTGACTACAACGCGAATATTCCGTTTATGTCAAGGAATGACTTCCAAGCTGGCTATTCTTTCCCGAAAAGGACGAATGAAATCGCAAAAAGAGACTTGTCCGATCGAGAGAATAAGGTGCTTACTTATTCCGCTAGTAAAGCAAAAGAATGGGATAATGCAACGACTGACGCTTTCGGCAACGAAGTGAATCAAACTAAGCCAACATGGGGCGCTAACACCGACTTTAAGGTTGCTGACGCGAAAGGTGTTCCTACCGAACTAGGATTAGAATTAGGCAAAGACTATAACGACTCAAGATGGGACGATGTGCTCAATCAAGTCAAATATAGCGAGGCTATTTCTTTAGTTTCGAAATCCCCATCGGGGAATAAGGCGATTGCTTCTATCGGAAAACCTAGACTTTTGGCTTACGATTCTATGATTCAAATCAAGGGTTTTGCTGGTAAACCTAGAGGAACTGGTAACCCATCAACAACGATTTTAGCGATGAGTTGGAACAAAAACCTCGCTTATCAATATGCGACAAATTTCGCGAACGAAATGAACGCGATTGGCGTTCAAGCCGTCTTCGGCCCTGGTATCAATCTCCATCGTTCTCCTTTTGGTGGAAGAAACTTCGAATACTTCTCCGAAGACACCTATATGACAGGCGGTATGGCTCGCATTATTGTCCGCGGATTACAAAATTATGGCTGCAGCGTTGAGATGAAGCATTTTGCCTTAAATGAACAAGAGTCTTGGCGTTATGGATGTGGCACTTGGCTTACGGAGCAAGCGCTTAGAGAAACGTATTTACGTCCTTTCCAAAGAGTGACGGAAGAAGAAAATCTATCTGGTGTGATGACTGCCTTTAACCGCATTGGATCATTATGGGTTGGCGGAAGCACTGCTCTAATCACCGGCGTTTTAAGAAACGAATGGGGCTTTAAGGGCTATATTGATACTGACTGGACTGAAGGTATTATTGGCACTCCTGATGAACAACTTCGCGCTGGAGGCGAAATCGGGATGGCCCAGGCTTTAGGAGATTCTATCTCTTACGATTATAGAGAAGAGGCTACCTCTCCTCGTTTCCAAAACCGCCTAAGAGATGCTGTTAAGCATGTTTTGTATGGATGGTTATCCCCAAAATACCAAGCAAGCGTTTATGAGCCTAGCGAAGGTGAGAACGTTACAACGTCCTTCACCATTCAGTCTTGGCAGTGGTGGCAACCTTCAATCATTGCCTTAAATTGCCTTGTGTATTTTGGATGCGCAATTTGGCTTGTTTGCTTATTTGTTCCGTCCAAAAAACGCTTAAATGATGATCCGACTGTGCCAAATAACGGCAAAAAGAAGGAGAACGCATAATTATGAAAAACAAAAATAATACATCTTTAATCAAGGGCCTCTCCGTTGGCGCTTTATGCTTAGCTCTAGTGGCGACGGTTGGAACCGTATTCGGCGCTTCTTATTCAAGCTGGAAAAATTATTACGAAATGATGCTCAAAGAAAAAGAGCAATACGATAAAGAGCATGCCCCGGAAGTGACAACGATGAATGGAATTTCCGTCAAAATCAAAGACGGGGTGGGCTTCTATAAAAACGGAAAGGCGAAAGCGATTAAATCCAATTTCGTGGTTGAAGGCCTATACACGATTGGCAATGAAGTAAACCAACGTGATTACACCGAAGAGCTCACCGATTATTCAATCGAAGCGCCAGAAGATTTCACGGAAAAGGGAGGAGAGGTCGTCTTCCATTACGTTAAGCAAGAGCCGGAGCTTGATGAAAATGGCAATGAGAAAAAAGACGATGAAGGCAATGCGGTTCTTAAGACAGTTTATGATTTTACGGAAACTCTTACGATTAATTTAGTTGACGTGAAACCGGCTTTGATTTCCATCACTCATAATCCTTATATTGTGGCTTATGCCGAAGGGGAGAGGTTTAATCGTGATGGCTTAGCCGCCGATATCATCAATAACGATGGATCAATTTATGCCTCTAATATCTCTCTTTCTTTATTAACCTTCCCAACCAATCGTTTAACGTTAGAAACGACAAGCGTTAAAGTCGAGTTTAAGTTCGGGGATGGAGAAAATGACATCGCTTATGGCGAAATCCCTGTAAAAGTTATGCCAAAAGATGAATTTTCTAATGGAGAATTAGAAACATTTACCGTGGAAGGCGATAACTTCATTGAAGCGGGAGAATCGTTAGCTAATTATAAGCCGATTGTATATGGCACTTATTCTAGCGGGAACCGCATCTTGCTTGATGAAAGCGAATATAAATTAACCGGATTAGTGGGCGATGCCGAATTTGGAAAGAATTATTTTATTACAATTACTTCTACGGAAAATCCGCATGTCACTTCTCGTACCTTATTAACGACGATGAAGAACTTATCTAGCGTTGATGCTTCCGTAAGTGGCGCAACAAAATACGATGGCTATGTGAAGGATTTTGATAATAATGATTACGTTGAATTCAGCTATACATCGAGCAAAGAAGACGTTGTCAAATTCGCTTTAGACATGTCGAACGGGTATCTAGACTATAGTGGTAGCAAATTTGTCTCAAAGGCGATTGATTTTAGCGACTTCGCTTATGTTTCGATTAATGGTACCATCAAAGATATTTCTTTCACCTTCCTAGGGGGAGGCGCCTTCGATTATTTATCGGATGCCTATGCTAATTATCAAAAAGTGGATTTGGGCGCCTATAGAATAAAAGCGGGAGAAAATAAAATCCGAGTTACTTTCAAAGAAAGCAACACAGGTAAAACATCCGCTTTCGGCGAATATGTCGCAGGTGCGATCTCGAAACTGGAAATCTCTCCTAATTCAAGTTCGCAAGAACATTCTATTTTCGGCGAATATTTTAACGAAAACGCTAATCCGACCCTCTCTATCAGCCAAAATACAACTTGGAGCAATGATTTAGCTTGGGTTTATGCTTCTTGTAGCGACGATGAATACGCTTATTTCTATTCACGCAAACCAGGCAGTAATAATGTTTCGATCATTAAATATGATTTGAATTCAAATCGGGTTGTAGCGAGTTCTGCCTATTTTGCTTTGCTTGATGAAAACCATACGCCTTTGTTTATAAAGGATGGGTATATCTACACCACAAATAATAGCGGCGTGTTCTTGCGCCTACCGCTTTCATTCACTGGTAATGGAACGGCGAAATTTGAAGTTTTGCCAAAGCTTGCATTTGAAAATGTCACTGACAATAAAAAGATAAAATCCGCCTATTTCAATCAAAGCACAAGGCAATACGCTCTACTTCTTGATAGCGGCCTTAGCTATTTTGATGCAAATGGTAACTATTTGTATGGCGCTAAATCGTTCAAAACTGGCGTGAAGGTTACGGGTGATGGTAGTTATCTTTATGTATTTACGAATAAAAGCAATGGCGCAATTTCCCCTTCTATCCAAATTTATAATTGGGCTGGCGAGTCGATAAAAACCATTAACCCAACTAACACAATTGAAACGATGGGAATAGAAGAAGAGAAGAAATCCAGCACAAATGTCCAATCCATTGTTGCCATGAACGGAAACCTATATTTCACGATGGTTCGTTGGTTGGGCGGCAATAATTCGAGCGTATATAAAATTGCTGCTATTGGCGAAAATAGCGCATCCGAATCCATTGAGCGCTTGGGCTTATACGAATATATCTCTGCTTGTGAGCAAAAAGGCGTTGATCCAAAATTCAATCCTTCCCTTTTCTCTAGCAAAGTTATAGATAGTCAAATGGAGATGTACGCTCATGGCATTTGCTCGGATGGAGAAAATCTCTACATTACGACAAACGTTGTAGCGGGTGATACTGTAGTGAAAAAATTTAGCATCGCTACAGGCGAATACTTGGGTAAAACGGCTTCGTTTAAAAGAATAGACGCATGGTCGAATTCCGATTACCTTATGTATAAAGATGGCTTTGTCTACATATTCTCTGATGATGGTATTAGACGAGTGAGTGCTGAAGACATCTCGCCCGATAACACGCCTACTTTCGAATCCAATGCGCTTACGATTGAAGGCATCGATAAGGCAAAGGCAGGCGTTTACAATGCAACCGTCAATAAGATGGCCATTATGACAAGCGGCAAGCTCAATATTGTCGGTGGAAAATCGCTAAAAGTTGAGAAATCCGTTGCCGCCTCAAATGGTTTAGGAATGGCTAGCGACGCAAATTATATTTATGTCTTCTTTGAAGAGAAGGTAAAGAATGCGACTGCAAAATTCTCTGTTTATGATTGGTCTGGGAATTTAGTCAAAGCCAATCAAACAATCACCGGTCTTTCTAACGGCATCGATGCGAGCAACAACATTCAAGGGATGACCATGGTTAATGGCGAATGTTATTTCATGGTTAGCCGTTGGTCTGGGAAGAGTCAAATTGCGAAAGTCTCTTTCAATACATCTATTCTTGACTAATCATCCATAAACAAAAAAGGCTGCCGAGAAACGTTTTGCTTCTTGGCAACCTTTTTATTATTTCACGAATTCTTTTAGCAAATTGAAATAATTAATAGCTGATTAGACGAATCTACATCTTTGCTTTATATCCAGCGTCACTAACGGCTTTGATAAGTTTTTCGTTAGGAACGTCTTTGCTCAAAGTGATGGTCGCCTTTTTGTCTTTTAGTGAGACATCTGCTTTAGTGACTCCATCGACTTTTTCTAGTGCGCTTTTGACGTGACTAGCGCAGTGCTCGCACATCATTCCTTCAATAGCAATTTCGATTTTCATGTTTTTATCCTCCTTGTCATTGCTACTCGTATTGATTGGACACATCTCATTCGTTAAAAACGCAGGCGAAGGCTTTGCGTTTTTCTTATGTCCTTTATTTATATAAGGTTTAAACAAATTGAGTCTTAAAGCATTTAATACAACCGTAACGCTAGATAAACTCATCGCGGCGGCGCCCATCCAAGGACGTAACTTCGCTAAGCCGAACGCGGAGAATACCCCTGCGGCAATCGGAATCATAATTAGGTTATAGATAAACGCCCAGAAAAGGTTTTCTAGGATATTACGGTATGTGGCTTTTGAGATTCGGATTGCTGCTACCGCGTCCATTAAGCTAGATTTCATTAAGACGATATCACTAGAATCGATAGCGATATCGCTTCCTGCTCCGATCGCGATACCAACATCCGCCTCCGTTAATGAGACCGCATCATTAATGCCGTCGCCAATCATCGCGACCTTGCCGTTTTCTTTAAGACGCTTAATCGCGTTTTGCTTATCGAGTGGCAAGCAATTAGCGATCACGCTTTTGATTCCGACTTCCTCTGCAATCGCACGTGCCGTTCTTTCATTATCCCCCGTTAACATAATCGGGGTAATTCCCAAATCGAAGAATTCTTTGATAGCTTCTTTAGAATCTTCCTTGATGACGTCACTTACGGCGATTATGCCAAGATAATGATTGTTTTTTGCAAATAATAGAGGGGTTTTGCCACCTAGTGATAATTCATCGATTTTTTGATTAATTTTTTCGTCGATTATTCCTTTTTTCTTAAAAAAGAGGGGAGAACCAGCAAGATATTCATCATTTCCGATTGTCGCTACTAATCCACTTCCTACTAGATTTTGAAAGGAACTAGTTTTTAATAAAGCGATATTTCTTTCTTTTGCTTCTTCATTGACGGCAATCGCAAGGGGATGAGAAGAATTCGCTTCAATCGAGGCGGCGATTTGTAAGAAATCATCTTCGTTATTCGTAGTAGGAATGATATCGGTCACTTTTGGCTTCCCTTTTGTGATCGTTCCGGTTTTATCTAAAACAACGAAGTCAATTTTGCCTGTCGCTTCTAAGGCGCGCGCATTTTTAAAGAGGATTCCGTTTCTTGCCGCTAAGCCGTTTCCGACCATAATCGCAACAGGCGTAGCAAGTCCTAAGGCGCATGGGCAAGAGATAACTAGGATTGATATCGCTCTTTCTAGGGAATAAGAAAGAAGAGTTACTCCCTCTAAAGAGCTCACGAATTCCTGCCCAAATATCATCCAGAAAACAAATGTAATCAAAGAGATGAATAAAACGATGGGGACGAAGATTCCTGCGACTTTATTAGCGACCTCGGATATCTTCGTTTTGGTGCCACTAGAAGTTTCTACCATCTTAATGATTTGGCTTAGTGTTGTTTCTTCTCCTACATGCCTCGCTTCGCAAACTAAGGCACCGTTTTGGTTAATGGTCGCGGCACTTATTTTATCGCCTATTTTCTTATCAACGGGTAAAGACTCGCCTGTAAGGGGCGATTCGTCAACTGCGCTTTCGCCCCTTTTGATAATGCCGTCTACTGGGATGCTTTCGCCAGGTTTCACTAGGAAAAGGTCACCGACTTTTAAAGAACTTGCTAAAACGGTCTTTTCTTCATCATTGATTAATAGATGCGCTTCTTTTGGTGCTAAATCGAGTAAGCCTTTTAATGCGCTTGTGGTTTTGCCTTTGCTATAGGATTCAAGCGTTTTTCCGATCGTAATAAGAGCGGGAACCATGCCACTAGTTTCAAAAGACAAATTCATTGCGTCTCTCATTAACGAATTCATATTCATGCTTAAGGCGTCTCTACCCATTAAGTAGAGCATCGCGACGCTATAAATCCAGGCGATTCCTGATCCTAGCATCACAAGCGTATCCATGTTTGGGGAGCGATGGAGCAACGTTTTTGATCCGGATAAAAAGAATTCGTGATTAATGAGCATAATTGCTAACGACAAAAGCATCTCGGTTAAGCCTAGATAGAACGGGTTATCATAGAAAACGCCTAATGGCCAATTTAGCATATAGCCCATTCCTAAATAAAAAAGGGGAACGAGCAAAATTAATGAGGCAATTAATCGTTTTACTAGATGTGGCGTCTCCTTATCAAGAAAACGGTCGTCTTCTATAGACGAAGTTTCTTCTTTTTTATTTGCTATAGAAGCGCCATATCCTGCTTTTTGAATCGCCTCGATGATTTTAAAAGAGGTAGCGGGCTCTTTATAGCTAACGAGTAATGAGTTTGTAAGAAGATTCACCGAAGCATCACTAACGCCTTTGACGCCTTTTACGGCTTTTTCTACTGTATTCGCGCAGGTTGCGCAGCTCATTCCACTAATATCGTATTTTTCGTTTTCCATAATCATTGTAACCTCTTAATGATTTCAAACACTTCGTCAATCGCCTCATCCTTCCCTTCGAGGACACTTTCTTTCACGCACGTATTCATATGCGTTTTCAAAATGAGATATCCTACTGATTTGAGTGCTTTTTCAATCGCGGCGATTTGATTCAAGATATCCCCGCAATACCGGTTCTCATCTAACATTTTTGAGATTCCTTTCATTTGTCCAACCAGGCGATTGATTCTTGCCTTTAAAGCTTTAAGTTCTTCTTGGTTTCTTTCTGTTCTTCGGGTTTTTTGGCAACAGTTTTCCATGCAAATGGCCTGCCTTTCAGAAAAACAATATACCCTATGGGGGTATATATCAAGCAAGATGCTTTATTAATCAAACGCTTTGAGTAGAATAGAAGCCATGAAAAGCGAACGAATTGATTTTGAAGGACTAGCTAACTGTCGCGACCTAGGGGGTTTCGTAGGCTTAAACCACAAGAAGACGGTTTATAAGAAAGTATTCCGTAGCGATTCCCTTGATCACCTTACGGAAAACGATGTGAAGATTCTTTCTGAGAAGCTGCACGTTCGTTACGATATCGATTTGAGGGCCCCTTTAGAAAACGCTATTTTTCCTGATACGAAGATACCAGGCGCGGAATATTTGTCTCTCCCTACCCAAGGAAGAGATTTTATCGTGAATAATGAAAATCATAAGCCCTACGATTTCGGTGATGTTAATTTGAACCGGAACGTTAATTTTTTGTTCCATTGGGACAAGAACGGATCAAGCTTAGAAGCCATGAAAAGGAATTATCGAGCAAGAATCATTGATGAAGAAGCTAAACGCAGTTACGCAAAATTCTTTTCTTTGCTTGCGAATTTAGATGAAGGATCGGTTTTGTTCCATTGCCATGATGGCAAAGACAGGACTGGGGTTGTGACGATGCTTTATTTAGGGATACTTGGAGTATCTGACGAAGATATCTTAGAGGATTATCTAGCCACGAATATTTACGTAAAAAAGAAAATTGAAGCAAGAAAAAAATATTTCGATGAAGTCATACATTTATCACGGAGCGACCCGATGTATGAATCTCTATTACTCCTTACGGGTGTCCATAAAAGCTGGCTACTAGAAGCGATGGATGAAGTGAATAAGCACGGGGGTTATGAAGAGTATCTTCTTCATGAGGCGAAGGTGAATAAAGAGACGATTGAGCGCGTTCGCAATAAATATCTTCAATAAGCGCGTTCCTAAACTATTTTGGTTTGGTTAATCAAAATACATTGAACAAAAAGAAAACTACTCATATCGCTACGAGCAGTTTTTTGTTTGAGAATTGATTAAGCTTTGTCAACGCTTCCGAAGAGTTTCATCTTCTCTTCGACTTTCGCGCAGATGGCATTGAATCCTGGTTTTAAGATCTTGCGTGGGTCATATCCTTTTTCAAGGTTATCCGCGGTTGGATTGGCTTTTCCGCTTGCGCAGTAATCGATTGTCGCTTGCGCGAAAACGAGTTGGCAATCAGTGTTGACGTTGATTTTGCTCACGCCGTTTTTGATCGCGTGGACGATTTGATCGTCTGGGATACCAGTTCCGCCATGTAAGACAAGAGGGATGCCACCGGTGGCTTTGTTGATTTCTTCAAGCGCATCGAAATGGAGACCTTTCCAGTCGGCAGGATAGATGCCGTGGATATTTCCGATGCCAGCGGCTAAGAAATCGATGCCAAGATCAACGATCTTTTTGCATTCTTTTGGATCAGCGACTTCTCCATCGGCAGTAACGCCATCTTCGGTTCCGCCGATTGCGCCGACTTCCGCTTCAATGGATAAGCCTTTATCGTGAGCTAACGCGACGAGCTCAGTGGTCTTTTTGATATTTTCTTCAAATGGAAGAGAAGAACCATCAAACATGATGGAAGTGAATCCGGCATCGATGCATTCTTTTGCGGCTTCATAGGTGCCATGGTCAAGGTGAAGAACGACTGGGACGGTGATGCCAAGGCTTTCGTCCATGGCTCTTACCATTGCGGCAACGGTTTTAAAGCCTGCCATATATTTTCCTGCGCCACAGCTGACGCCTAGAATCACTGGCGAATTGAGCTTTTGGGCGGTGAGAAGGACGGCTTTCGTCCATTCAAGGTTGTTGATGTTGAATTGTCCAACGGCGTAATGGCCATTGCGGGCGAGTTTCAACATTCTAGTAGCATTTACTAACATGATTGAGAACCTCCAAGTTCCAAAGAATATTATTCCTTTCTCTCACTTTCTTTGCAACTCTATCGACTTACTTCTAAAATAAATCGTATGGATTTTAGTGGTTGGGAAAAACTTTCTCTTGTCGATTACGATGACCGTATCGCGACAACTCTATTTGTAGCGGGTTGCAATTTGCGTTGCCCATTTTGCCATAATAGCGCCCTTGTTTTGCATCCAAAGAATAATCCGACAATTCCTTGGGAAGAGATTATGGAATATCTTGAGCGGAGAAAAGGCGTGCTAGATGCAGTAGTTATCACGGGCGGAGAGCCGACGTTGATGAATGACCTCATCGAAAAGATGCAAGACATTAAGAAACTTGGCTATTTAATTAAATTAGATACCAATGGAACAAATCCGGATTTATTGATGGATTTATCTAATCTTGGTTTAGTGGACTATATTGCCATGGATATCAAAAATTCTTTACCAAAATATGGTGTCACTTCGGGGAAGCCATTACTTGATACTTCAAAAATAGAAGAATCCATTCGTTTTTTGATTAATGGCGTTGTCGATTATGAATTCCGGACAACGATCATCGATGAATTCCATACGAATTTGGATATGGAGCGAATTGGCCAATTGATTGAAGGGGCGAAACGCTATTACCTTCAGCACTATATCGATAATGAATATTGCATTGAGCGTGGTTATCACGAAGTAGCAAAAGAAAAAGCTCTCGTTTTCAAAGCTATCGTAAGCAAATACGTCGCGCAAGTTTCTTTGCGAGGCTATGAATAAAAAGAAAACGCTAGGCGAACCCAGCGTTATTTGACCGAATATAAATATTTATTTGCGCTTAAGCTCGCAATTGCTCCATCTCCGCATGCGGTAGTGAGCTGACGCACTTTTTTGTCCGTGCAATCACCAGCGGCGAACAATCCTTTTGTCTTTGTACTCTTATCTTCATCCACTTTGATGAAGCCGTGGTTTAGTTCGACTAGATTAGAGAATCTATCGTTATCAGGAACTTGCCCAATCGCAACAAACGCGGCTTTTGCAGGGATTTCTATCATTTCTTTCGTGAGGGTATTTTCATAGCGAACTGCCGTTAAGGAAATTCCGTCTCCGATAAATTCTTTCGAATTCATGTTGTGATAAACGGTTACGTTCTTTAAAGATAGGAGCGCATTAACAAGAACTTCATCCGCGAAAAAGCGATCGAATAAAGTAACGACATTGACGTGGGAGCAAATGCTAGCGAGCATCAAGGCGTATTGGAGGGCGCTATTGGCGTCCCCGATGACGGTTACGTCTTGGCCATTATAGAATGCCCCATCGCATACGGCACAATAGGAAATTCCATGTCCTAGATATTTATCTTCGCCTTCGATATTTAAGTGACGGTGTTTAACGCCTGTTGCGATAATTACTGCCTTTGCTTTGTATTCAGCGTATTGGCCTTTAATGATAAAGACGTCGCCTTCTTTTTGAATGGACAATGCTTCATCGAGTTCGAAAGACCCGCCTAAAGCACTATATTGCTCAAACATATTATTTGAGAGTTCTAGCCCACTGATGGATGCGATGCTTGGGAAATTCTCAACGCGAGGAGAATCGGCAATTTGACCTCCAATCGCTTCTTTTTCGAGCAAGGTAACGCTTCTACCTGCTCTTAGAGCATAAAGACCTGCCGTTAAAGCAGCAGGTCCTCCACCGATAGTAATGATATCAGGCGACATGTCCGCCTTTGACTTTCTCGATGTATCCGCGAATGAGAGAAGCATTCTCATACACGTCATAGCTATCGCCATTAGGAACGATAAGGGTTGGGGCTTTTGTGACGCCAAACGCTAAGGTGGTTTCTTTATTGCTCATCGCATCGATGTTTTGATAATGAATCCCTTCTTTATCAAGGAGCATCTTCGCCATCTTGCAGTTCGGGCAAGTTGCAGAAGTGAATAGCATTGGCTCTGTCACTTTTGGAAGAGCGTGCTCATGTTTTTCAGCGCATGCACAGTGGTCGCCTTCTTCACTATGGAAGACACTTGTGGATGGGTCATAGGTCTTACGGTCTTTGAATTCCTGGCTCTTACCAGCGTTCCAGTTTTTCACCGGACGGTAGTAGCCAGTGATGCGGCTATAGACTTCCGTTTCTTTCCCGCATACTGGGCATTTCCAAACTTCACCAGCTAGATACCCATGGTCTGGGCAGATGGAATAAGTTGGAGACATTGTGTAATAAGGGAGTTTGTAGTTTTCGGCAATCTTACGAACGAGTTTCATGCAGCTTTCCCAGTTTGGAAGACGCTGGCCCAAGAAAGCATGGAAAACGGTTCCAGAAGTATAAAGGGTCTGGAATCTATCTTCGATATCCAGCGCTTGGAAGATATCGCTTGTAAATCCAACAGGCAAGTGAGAGCTATTGGTGTAATAAGGAACTTCGCCAGCCTTTCCAGCGGTGATGATATCTGGATAACGCTCGCGGTCATGCTTTGCTAAGCGGTAAGAGGTTGATTCGGCTGGTGTCGCTTCAAGGTTGAAGAGGTCACCATATTTTTCCTGGTAATCGCTTAAGCGGGTTCTCATATGGTTAAGAACTTCAACGGTGAAGTCTTGTGCGTCTTTATGAGAGAGGTCTTCTTTGATCCAACGGGCATTGAGGCAAGCTTCGTTCATACCGACTAGACCAATCGTGGAGAAGTGGTTCTTGAAGGTTCCTAAGTAATGCTTGGTGTATGGGTATAATCCCGCTTCAAGCAAGGTTGTGACGGTCTTACGTTTGATGTCCAAGCTTCTTGCTGCAATATCCATCATGTGGTCAAGACGAGCATAGAAGTCTGCTTTATCGGTCGCTAAGTAAGCGATACGCGGCATGTTGATCGTAACAACACCAATCGAGCCAGTGGATTCGCCACTTCCGAAGAAACCGCCGGATTTCTTGCGGAGCTCACGTAAATCTAGACGTAAGCGGCAGCACATAGAACGGACATCGCTTGGCTTCATATCGCTATTGATGTAGTTAGAGAAGTAAGGGGTGCCGTATTTAGCAGTCATTGTGAAGAGAAGTCGGTTATTTTCCGTATCGCTCCAATCGAAATCTTTCGTGATGGAATAAGTTGGGATTGGGTATTGGAAACCACGTCCATTCGCGTCGCCTTCGATCATGACTTCAATGAAGGCTTTGTTGATCATGGCCATTTCTTCCTTGCAATCGCCATAAGTGAAGTTCATTGGCTTTCCGCCGACAAGCGCTGGAAGATTTGCCATATCATCAGGAACGGTCCAATCTAATGTGACGTTAGTGAATGGCGCTTGCGTACCCCAACGAGATGGGGTGTTCACGCCATAAATAAAGCTTTGGATGCATTGCTTGACTTGTTTGTAATCAAGGTTATCCGCTTTGACGAAAGGTGCTAGATACGTATCAAAGCTTGAGAAAGCTTGCGCGCCTGCCCATTCGTTTTGCATGATGCCTAAGAAGTTCACCATTTGATTGCAAAGGGTCATTAAGTGACGAGCTGGAGTGGAAGTGATTTTACCAGTGACTCCGCCTAAACCTTGTTGAATAAGTTGTTTAAGCGACCAACCAGCGCAATAGCCAGTGAGCATGCTTAAATCATGGATGTGGATATCGGCGTTACGGTGAGCGTCGGCGATTTCTTTATCATAGACTTGGGAGAGCCAATAGTTAGCGGTGACGGCGCCAGAGTTAGAAAGGATTAAGCCTCCGACCGAATAGGTGACTGTACTATTTTCTTTAACGCGCCAGTCGTTAAGGCGGAGATAGCTATCGACAACAGCGGCATAGTTAAGTTCGGTTTTCTTGATGTCACGGAGTTGAGCGTGTTTATTACGATAATCCATATAAGAACGAGCGACATCAACGTATTGAGCTTGAATCAATACGGTCTCAACGCTGTCTTGAATATCCTCTACCGCGATGATTTTTTCTTTCACCTTTTTCGAGAAATCGGCGGTAACACGAAGTGCTAAAAGTTCAAGAATCTCTGGGGTGATGGTGACGTGCTCTTGATCGAAAGCACGGCCCATAGCGGCCTCAATTTTCTTGATGTTAAAGTCAACGATTGAATTGTCCCTTTTCTTAACGCGCAACATAACATAGTCCTCCTGAAATTTGATGTGGGTTGGGGTTAGAAAGCCATAGGGTCTTAGCTTTGTAGAACCCTAGCTATAACCATTCTATACTACGAACAGAGTAAGACGCTTCTCATATGCTCTATTCGCCGTGCGGAAGATATCATACCGAGCAAAATTCTAATTTCAATTATCAAAAAGATTCTTAAAGTAAAAGAAAACTTTTCGGTGTTATATCGTCTTCTTTTTTCTAAAGAAAAGTCGTGGTTTTGCGCCGAATTTTGAAACGCTATTTTTGAAAGAAGAAAGTCAATATCGATTTATAGCAAACTATACACTGTCTAAAGAAAGCAAAAAGTCTTCGGAAGGCGCCTAACAAAACAATTTTAATTGTAAAGATTCGCTATTTTTTTGACGAACGAATGAATCTGTCGCACTCGTTAAAATATTCGGAAGAGAATAAGAGAAAAGTCGTAGTATATTTATATGGATGAAATAAACAAGGAGAGTTATTTTTCATGAAAAAGAAGAAAAGTTTCAAAGAGCAACAAAAGAACTTTTGGGCAGATTTCAAGGCCTTCATGTTACGTGGCAACGTGCTTGATCTTGCCGTTGGCGTTATCATCGGCGGTGCGTTCAACGCGATTGTTACCGCGCTTGTTAACATTTTGCTTAGTATTTGCACTTGGACAGTCCCGGGTGGCCTAAAAGGACTTGTTACGGTTTTGCCTGCCGTGAATAGTACTCAAGCTGGCATGAATACTGCCATTGGATTAGGTCAACAGTTCGATGCGGGCAAATTGCAAGAGCTTGCAAAAACTCAAGCAATTGCCGATTATGGCAAAACCGTTGTCGAAGGGAATCCAAATTTAATTGAATCCGTTAAGACGACAATTCTTAGCAAATACACCTTACACGGAACAACTTATTTCTATAATGGCAGCGCCCTTATTGACTGGGGCGCATTCATTAATGCAATCGTTTCCTTCTTAATTATCGGATTCACTCTATTTATCATTGTTCGTACGGTGAAAGTTATTGGGGAAAAGAACAAGGAACTTAAAGAAAAAGCCCTTGCGGAATTAAAGACCAAAACGGAAAAAGACGCCGAAGAAGCGCCTACTCCAGCTGTGGAAGAAGCGGCACCCGCACCCGTTACTCCAGTTACACCCGCCGATATTGATGTCTTGCTTGAAATCCGCGACGAACTAAAGAAGCTCAACGAAAAAGATAAAAAAGAAGAAAAATAAGATAAAAAATCAATAAAACGTCCGTTGCTCCAAAACGAGTTGCGGACGCTTTTTATTCCGTAGTGCTTTTTAAAAAATAAGTGCTTACTGCGGCGATTATTAACAAAAACCCTGCAAAAACCGAATAATTGAAATCGAATAAAAGACAGGGTTTTTGGAAAAATATCCGTAATATTTGAATCAATTCGTTTTTATGAATATCGTCCGTAAAAACGATTACAAAAGCACAAATGTGACGGAAGTTCGTATAATTTGCGAGAGGGATAATTATGATTAGAAACTTGCACTTTGAAGGAATCGAAAATTTTAGAGATTTAGGAGGTTATGAAACTCCCTATGGTCACACGCATCCTGGGGTGATTTATCGAAGCGGTTCCTTAACTAACGCCACAGATAACGATTTAGACAAGATGGCTTCTTTGGGCATCAAAACGATTATTGACCTTCGCGACCAAAATAGTCCTTCCACAAAATTAGACCGTGCGAAAGTTGATCCTCGCTTTTTGACGATTGAATGCTCCGTGAATGGAAATGGGAGAATCCCTGTGGATTATGAGGATGGGGTTTCTAGCTACTTGGAAATGCTAGAGGATCCTCGCCAAGCACGAAAAATCCTTTATTCCATCATGAACTCTCCAAAACCACTTTTGATTCATTGCATGGCGGGAAAAGACAGGACTGGCGTATTTTCCTCTTTGATTTTGCTTGCGAATGGCGTTTCTATCGACGACGTGAATGAAAACTATATGGAATCTTTTCCTCTTCTAGCGCCTTCCACTAGAAAATTAAAGCAAGAAGACCCTTCTTTTCCGCTTTTCCCTTTGACACCTAATCAATTCTTATTTTTAGATTTCTATGACGCTTTTCTTTCTAGATGGGGAAGCGTAGACGATTATTTAGAGTGGCTACTTTTCACCGATGATGAAATCGAACTCTTCCATAACTTACTTGGGAAGCAAGAGAAGAGCTGTGGGGCGGTTGTTTTCCATGATAATGACATTTTAGTGGAGCATATGCATCAAGGGCACTATAGCATTCCGAAAGGCCACGTAGAACTTTTTGACAAAAACGATGAAGCGACCGCGCTTCGGGAAATTAAAGAAGAGACTGGCTTAGACGCTAATTTAATGAAAAGTCATACCTATTCTATTTACTATTCGCCTAAGGTAGGCGTAGCAAAAGAAGTTAAATTTTTTATCGCCGATGTTACTAGTAAAGATGTAACCCCTCAAAAAGAAGAAGTCAGCGATATTTATTGGCTTTCTCCTAATGACGCGGTTCGTTGTATGTCTCACGATAGCGATAAGAAAGTCATCCAATGGGCTTGCGAAGAACGTGCGAGAATTCTTTATCACTATAAGAAAAATCAATAGATTGTCTTAATAATGTGCTCACAATAGGCTTTGGCGATGTTTTTACCAGTGGCCTTTTCGATTCCGTCAATGAAGGCGTTGCTATTGACTTCACATAAGACCGGAGAGCCATTTTCTCCAAGCAATAAATCAACGCCGCAATAATCTAAATCCAAAATACGTGCAGCTTTTTCTGCCATCTCAATGAATGAAGCAGGAGGAGTGAAACTTTCTCCTTTTCCGCCTAAGGCGATATTGCTACGAAAATCACCGTTTTCGTTATAGCGTTTCATGCATGCGAATACTTTTTTGTTGATGACGATGATACGAAAATCTTTTCCAAAAGAGCTACGGATAAAGGATTGATATAAGCGGGGCAAGTAAGCAATTTCGTTCTCTTTTGCGATTAATTCTTCACGGTTATGGATTAAACTGACGCCTCTTCCTTGCGAACCATAATTGGTTTTACTCACGAAAGGATAAGCAAGTTCTTTTTCAAGATGATTTAGGAAAGAAAGATCATTTTTATTAGAGTAGCAAAGAGGACCGCTGATGGTTTTTGGCATTGCGATGCCGTGACCAGCGAGCGCTAAATAAGTGAGCATTTTATCGTCACAAAGGCGAATCGCTTCGGCATGATTGAATAAACGGAATCCATTTTGTTCAAGCATATAAGCGATGTAAGGATCTTTATCTAAGTAGATGATAAAATCCACTTTTAAATCTTTCTTTTTGAAATTTCCGCCATCATCAATATAAGAAAAAATTTCGGCGTTATTGGTAATCTCGATTTCAATGTCATAATGTCGAAATTCTTCTTGGAGGCGAACCGCTAGATGGAGCAAGCCAACGTAAGCGATGTATGCGTTTAAAATAACAATCCCTTTTCGAAACATGCTGCTATTATAGCTTCATCGCTGTTTCAGATGTGACAACTCTTTCAAATTGAAATTGTGTCAAATGAAACTATTTGTAAAAATTTTATCGAACAAGGTGGATTAGTTTTCCAAAATTAGAGAATCTTTCTTTGAAAGGAATCGTTTGCGCGTTAAACTAATTTTATGATAGAAAACGAAAACATTACTATTGCTCCACAAAAAAAGAAATCACGGTTGGGCGAAATCTTCCGCTTTATTGTTATTGGCTGCTTATGCACCATTATTGATTTTGCAATTGAATATCTTTTAGGGCTTGCCTTTGCAAATAACCTTTCTTTATTAGGCTCTAAGACAACTGACGGAAATGTTATTCCAGGATATGGCTCTTATTTAGCGATTTCCATTTGCGTTATATGTGGCTTTGGGATTTCCTTATTGGTTAACTTCTTCTTTTCTAGAAAGTGGGTTTTCCAAGACGTTGATAAGAACACCAATTACAACACCCCACGTTATTTCTGGAAATATACTTGGTTCGCGATTGGCGGATTGGCTCTAGGTATTGGCGTTCAATGCTTATGCTTATGGGTTATTGACTTAATTTGGGATATCAATCTTTCTATCGATCCGTTCCAGAAAGTGGACTGGGGAAAACTCTTCCATGACGGTAACATTGCATTTTGGGCATTTTTTGCTGCATTTTGCATTAAGACCTTTATTGTTCTTTTCTACAATTATTGGACAAGAAAGACCTTTATCTTCAAATCGCCAAAAACAGCAGTTGTGGTTGATAAAGCTTCCACTTCCATCAATGATGAAGTCATTAAAAATCACTATCGCAGTGACGCGACCGTTTTTAGTGATTTAGCGCCAGGCGCTTCTAAAGAAGAGAAAAAAGAAGAACCGAAAATCGTGCCGATGATTGAGCACAAAGTCGAAGAAAAGAAAAAAGTAATCCCTACTAACGACAACGTCGACGTTGTTTTTGGAAAGCCACAATTCAATTGGGGCAAACGCTTAACGAAACAAAATGTCCGCGACATTATTTATGCGAGCTTAGAAATCTACGATAAGCGAACAACGCCTGTCGCTAGCAAAGCGACCATCAAAAAGATGATTGTCGATGCCATTCTAGAAGAAGATGATAAAATGCGTCGAGGAATCGACGAGTAAAAACACGGATAAGCAAAACAATCTACCTCATTCATCAAGGTAGATTGTTTTAATTTCAGAGAAGAATTTTGCGACTTCTTCTGTTGGCTCTTCGTAGTGATCGATAAAATTTTGAATTGCAGCTTCTGGCACCCATTTTTCTTTTCTCCGCATTTTGTTGCGTTTAAAGCATAAAGAATAATCATGCATCTTAAAAAGAATCAGGATTGCTTTGTCGTAGCCTTTTAAGCGATGCATATAATAGTCTCTACGATAATTATCGGTAAAAGTGCTATCCTCGATGACGGTGCATTCGCCTTCGTTTTCTATAAACCATTCGTTCCCTAACGCAATCATCTTATCGTAAAGAATGCGTCTATCTTTTGGGAACGATTGATAATCTCCCATAACGGAAAAACGAACTTGATCAGTGTCTATGATGCGAACGTTTTTATGAGTTTTAGCATACGCTTCGTTCCAAGTGGATTTTCCACTTCCGGGAACTCCGCAAGTCATGATGAGTGTTTTCATTATTTTTAGTCTTTCCTCTGCTTTAGTTTTTATCTTGTTTTGTCACGATTTTAATGCCGCTATCACAAAGATAGACGACACTATCTTCGGCTATTGAATCGGTAAGATATACGTTAGCCCCAATCGTAGAGCCTCTCCCTATAACGGTATTCCCGCCTAGAATCGAAGCGTTGGAATAAATCGTGACATTATCTTCGATTGTAGGGTGACGACGTCTACCTTTGAGCAATTTCCCTCTTGATAATGATTTTGCTCCAATCGTAACGCCTTGATAGAGTTTGACATTATCTCCAATGATCGCGGTTTCTCCAATGACAATACCAGTTCCATGGTCGATAAAGAGATTCTTACCAATTGTCGCGCCTGGACTAATATCGATGCCGGTTTCTTTATGGGCTTTCTCACTAATGATTCTAGCGGCTTGCTTCATGCCGATTCGATAAAGAGGATGGGCGATTCGATAATGAAGAATCGCGGAGAATCCGGGATAGCTTTGAACAATTTCTTCAATGGAATCACTCGCGGGATCCCCCTCTAAAATACTATCCGCGCTGCCAAAAACGAGTTCTCGAATTGAGGGGAGTAGCGATAAGAAATGCTCGCATTCTTGCTCGACGTTTCCGATGCCGCTTTCCTTTAATAATTCGCTTAATTTCTCTTTGATTTCTTCAATAACCCTTGCAATATCCTCGTCTTTATAATCGATTTTGATGAAATCAAGAGTGACTAGTTTTTCGCAGGCTTCATAAAAAGAATAAACCAAAGGAACCGATATATTGCTCTTTTTATCGGCTCTTCTCTTTTGATATTCTTTTTTCATCTCTTCGATTAGATTTTGAGTATCCATAGTCATTATTTATTCAAAAAGTCCTGGGACGGATAGGTATCTTTCACCGTTATCAGGAAGAACGGTTACTAAGTTTTTGCCAGGGTTTTCTTTAGCGTAGCGTACCAAAGCTGAGACATTCGCGCCTGATGAGATGCCTGCAAAAATCCCTTCTTTTCTCGCGAGTAAGCGTGTGAATTCATAGGCATCTTCGTCTTTCATTTCAATCACTTTATCTACGTAAGTTAGATCAAGAACGTCTGGCTTAAAGCCAGCGCCGATTCCTTGAATTTTATGAGGGCCTTTTCTTCCTTCACTGATGAAAGGGGAATTCTCTGGTTCAATACCGATTGTGATGATGTTCTTATTTTGTTCTTTTAAATATCGAGAAGTACCAGTCAAGGTTCCGCCTGTACCGAATGCGGCGATGAAAATATCAATGTTCCCATCTAAATCACGATAAATTTCTGGGCCGGTTGTTTTATAGTGGGCTAAGGAATTATCACGATTCGTGAATTGAGAAGGAATAAAAGCGCTTGGTAGAGATGAAGCGTATTTTTTAGCTTCTTCTATCGCTAGGCTCATTCCGCCTTTCGCGTCTACTAGACGAATATCCGCCCCAAACGCTTTCATGATTTTTATACGTTCAACGGAGCAATTGCTCGGCATGAAAATAACGCATTTCATTCCTAATGTCGCAGCGATTGCGGCGAGTCCAATGCCTGTATTTCCGCTTGTTGGCTCTACAATTATGGTGTCTTTGGTGATTTCGTTACGCTTTAAAGCCCCTAGAATCATTTCTTTTGCGATTCTATCTTTGATTGAACCGGTAGGGTTGGTGCGTTCGAATTTCGCAAATATCCTCGCTTTTAAATCAAAATATTCCTCTAAGTGTTTTAATTCGATCAGTGGAGTATTCCCAATAACATCCAATATGCTTTCTTTGACGTTCATAAAATTGACTCCCAAAAAATATTATAGAGGATTGAGTGGGGGATTGAGGGATTTCTTCCGATTTTTATTTATTGGCTAAGTAATTTTGAAATTCCTTGCTTAAGGAAATGTAATCGATTTTCCCTACATTTGTGTGCTCGAAATTGTTTTTTGCAAAAATAAAGTCGGGAAGCTCATAAGAATTAAATTCTTCTTTAAGCGCTTCTAGAATATCGTTTTTCTTAGAATCAAAAGAAACGCCATCTTTTAAATGAACGAATAGAGCCGTGTAGTCACGTCCATCTTTTTGTTCGCCTAAATAGGCGCATTCTTCGATATAAGGGAGTGAAGAGACAAATTTCTCTATCGCAAGAGGATAAATATTTAATCCTTTCTTTTTTATCATGCGTTTTTTACGGGAAACAAAGAACAAGAAACCATCTTTATCCATATAGCCGATATCGCCCGTCTTTACCCACGATTTGCCACCAAAGTGATAGAAAGGATCTTTTTGGTCGAAGTAGCCATTCATGAGAGTTTCGCCAGATACCGTGATTTCTCCCGTTTCGCCAGGTTTGACTTCCTTACCCTCGTCATCAAGTATTTTTACGATGACTCCTGGTAATGGCTTTCCAATGCTGCCTTTTTTATTGTCAGATAGACGATTGACGCTTAAAACGGTCACCGCTTCGGTTAACCCATATCCTTCTAGCATCTTTCCAATGCTGCCGCCTTCGCTTAAGCGGTTATTGAAACGCTCAATTAAGGCAGGGGAAATGAAATCTCCACCTACGAAGCATTCGCGGATTGGCGCAAGAAGTTTGCCTTTAAAATGCTTATTTTTGAGCAATGCTTCGTATAAGGCGGGCACTCCAATAAGAATATTGAGACGTTTCTTTTTTAATAATTTTATAACTTTGTTGGTGCGGAAAGAAGGAAGCAAAGCGATTCTTCCTCCATATAGTAGAAGCGTTAAAACGCCCATTGTGAGTCCGAAACCGTGGAACATCGGAAGCGCCGCTAACATGGTTTTGTCATGCATTTCTTCTTCTTTAACGCCTACGATCCATAAACCGGTGCTAATCACGGAAAGGAAAGCGTAGTCGCTTAACACAATCGTCTTGCTTTTTCCTGTCGTTCCTCCACTAGAAAGAAGGATTCTCCCAGTCTTAGAGTCATAGTGAATTTCTTTATCCGCGCGCTTTTTGCAGGCATTTCTGAATCTATGAAGCTCTTTGTGGGCGTGATAAAGGGCTAGCTTTTTGTGGTTGATTAAATAAAATGCGACTTTTTTAAATAGCGGCAAAGAATTCGTAAAATCCAATATGAGCATTGGAATATTTTTCGTAAGGAGTTTGTCATAGAAACGAACAAAAAGAGAAACCGTTACTAATAGTTTCGAGTTTTTCTCCTCGAATTCGCGCATGATGTTTTCTTGGCTCGTAAGTGGGTGAAGTAGATGCACTTTGATTCCTGCTTGAGAAGCGCCTAAAAAAGCGGCAACGGATTCTGGCGTGTTTGGTGCGACGATTGTAATGATGTCGTCTTTTGATAAGCCGAGCGAAAAATAATAAGCCGCGAATTTGTTACTAAGCTCTAAAAGATCTAGATAGCTTAATGCTTTCCCTTCATAGTAAACGGCGTCCTTTGGCCCGCGCATTATCGCGGTAGCTCGAAAATTTTCGTAAATTGTTTTACTCGTATCAATCATAAATAAACCTCTTATTAGAAGAATCGATAGCCCATCGGGCAGAAGACGATGGCAATTAGCACGACTAATAGTGGCTGATGAAGAATATATACCCAAAGGCTTTTAAATCCAACCCAAGCGAATGGTTTGTTCCACTTTCCGTCTAGTTTTGGGAATAAAGATTCTTTGTTTTTATAGATAGTTTTCCCTAGGAATGCACCGATTAATGTCCATCCAACCCACGGGATTAACGAGAAAAAATCGCTTCCAACACCGCGGAATCCTAGTGCACAAAGCACAAAATCGCCGAAATTAAGACCGAATACAGCCTGGAACCAATTTGAGGATCGCTGTGGGGAATATAAAGAAATCGCTTGCTCATAAGAAGCGCTATCGTATTTCCGAATCCACCAGTACCAAAATTCCCCAGGATCATTGAATGTAATATGATGAGAAGGATATACGACCGAATAAGTGTAGATAATCCAAGAGATGATTAAACTTAATCCAAGACCTAGATACACCCATTTTATCCAAGAGGGAGATTCCACTTTCTTTTTTGTATAGGTTTCACCGCGTTTTTCCGCTATTTTTTCCTTAATGAATTCTATCCCTTTTCCAGCCCATATGAAAATTTGGGGGACAAGCGACACAAATAGAGTTCCCATCCCTAACGCGTAAAGGACTCCGAATAAAAGCCTAAAATCCAAAACGCTGTCATGATTAACGGCGTAAGAAATGTGATAAATGACATAAGAACCCGCTGATAAGACGAATGAAGAAAGCAGAATCTTTAACGAATGTTTCCAGTTATTTTTTGAAAAAGTGGAGGAAATTCCGCAGATTAAGAAAAACAAGATCGCGAAATTATGAAAATTCTGTCGGCCGCCATTATACCAATTTGTAAGGGATATCCCCATTTGATTTATCCAATCAATCCCTACCGAATAGTAGTTATAAAAGAATTCCTGAAGATTTGCTAAGTCATATATAGCGTGGTCGATTACCATGCCTAATATGGCTACTCCTCGAATAAAATCAATTTCCCAAACTCTCTTTTTCTTTTCTTTTGGCTCATCTATTTTTTCATCGATAGACGCAGCATCTTGTCTTTCGATGCATACTTCAGTGGCATTACGCATAACACCTTATTTTAACCTTTTTTAGGCCTAATAAGAAGGCTACGATGAAAAACGGCCAATTGCTTTGAAAGGAACTCTTTGAGAAATATCCCCTTCTTCAGTAAAATTAATGGCGATGAAAGTTGGGATTATCGGCGCTGGCGCTAGCGGAATCTATAGTGCCTTATTGATTAAAAAGAAACATCCTTCTTGGGAAGTGTTGATTTTTGAGAAAGAATCCAAAGTTGGGCGAAAATTGCTAGCGACTGGGAATGGGCATTGCAATCTTCTTAATGCTAGCTTATCTCCATCTCTATTTAATCATCCAGAAATCATTTCTCGTTATTTGGAACTTTATCCTTATAAAAAGCTATTAGACGCGATTCACTCTTTTGGCATTATGACAATGGAAGTAGGGAATGGGGTGTATCCTTTGACGTATAGTGCTGCTTCTTTTGTCCATATTTTAGAAGATTCGTTAAAGCGATTCTCTGTCCGTTTGCTATTAAATACGAAAGTGATTGATTATCAAAAAAACGAGCAAAACGTCACTATTTTTACGGATAATGGCGATTTTTGTGTTGATTATCTATTGATTTCTGCTGGGGGAGAAAGTTCTCCTAATTTAGGGAGCGATGGCTCATTATTCCCGACTTTTAAAAAACATGGTTATCAAATTTCTTCTCTTCGCCCAGGGTTATGCCCGATTGTAGTTAAGGAAAAACGCTTCCTAGGTTCTTTAGCAGGCGTTCGCCATACTTGCTCCGCCTCTTTACTTAAAAATGGCAAACTTTTAGCCAAAGAAGATGGCGAATTTATTTATAAAAGCGATGGGCTATCCGGCATCTGCATTTTTAATCTTGAGAGCGTGATTCTTCGCGATGCGGGGAAAGACAAATTTGAAATTGTTATTGATTTATTCCCAGGCAAAGATTTAAAAGAAGATTTATATAATTCCTATTCGGTTTTAACCGATCACTTCTTAGATGCGATTCTACCAAAAGAACTAGAAAAAGAAGCGTTGCGGCAATTTGGAAAAGAACATATCACGAAAAATGATTTGCCTCTTTTTGAAAAGACGCTTCATCGTTTTCATTATACTTTTGAATCCTCCTATCCTTTTAAAAATAGCCAGGTTACGATTGGGGGAGTGAGTTTTGAAGAGGTTTCTTTCTCTTTGCTTAGCAAAAAAGAGCCAAATGTTTATTTCCTTGGCGAAGTTCTAGATATGGACGGACTTTGCGGCGGGAATAATTTATCTTGGGCTTTGCTTAGCGCTTTAATCGTGAGTGATTCATTATGAAATTTGTAATCCGCGGTATTACTTTACCCATTAATCATAAAGAAAGCGATCTTGCGAAAAAAATCGCTAAGGAAACTCGCGCGGAACCTAAGTATTTTTCCTATTCGGTTTTAAGGAAATCCATTGATGCAAGAAAAGGCGATGTCAATTTCGTTTATAGCGTTGTGGTGGATAGTTCCTTTTATTTACGGGGTAGAAACGTTATTCCTTATGAAGAACCTAAACCCTTATTTATTCCGAAATCACGATTAGATTATCGCCCGATTGTCGTTGGCTTTGGACCAGCGGGAATGTTTGCCTCTCTTTTACTCGCTAGAAGTGGGGCTAAACCAATCGTGCTGGAACGAGGAAAATGTGTTGAAGAAAGAAGCAAAGACATCGATAAACTTAAGCAAAACGGCATTTTAAATCCGAATAGCAATATCTGTTATGGAGAAGGTGGCGCCGGTACTTTTAGCGATGGGAAATTAAATACCGGCGTTAACGATGAACGCACGAAATTCGTACTTGAAGAATTCGTTAAACATGGGGCGAAAAAAGATATCCTAGTTGACGCCTTGCCCCATATTGGTAGCGACTACTTAAAAAATGTCGTTAAAAGTTTTCGCGAAGAAATTATTTCTTTAGGTGGCGATATTCTTTTTCAAACCGAGCTTACGGAGATTTTGACTTCTAAAAATAAAGTATGTGGAGTGAAATGCCTTAGGAATGGCGTTCCATTAGTGGTCGATACTAATCGCGTGATTTTAGCGATTGGCCATAGCCCGTTTGATACGGTTTCTTCTTTGGTTAAAGGCGGTTTAATGGTCGCTCCAAAAGATTTTTCAATCGGCGTACGAATCGAACATCTTCAAAAGGCGATTAACGAAACCCGTTACCATTCTTATTCTTCTTCCTCGCTACTACCAGCCGCATCGTATAAATGCGTCACTCATTTAAATAATGGTCGCGCCGTTTATTCTTTTTGTATGTGCCCAGGCGGGTATGTCATGAATAGTTCAACCGAAGAAAACACGGTTGTGACGAACGGTATGAGTAACAATGACCGCGCTGGGGAAAACGGGAATAGCGCATTGCTCGTTCCTATTAAAATTAGTGATTATTTCCGCAATAACCCCATGGATGGTTTTATTTTCCGGCAAAAAATCGAACAAGCTGCCTACTTAAAAGAAAAACCTTATTACGCACCGATTCAGCTTGTGGGTGATTTTTTAAATGAGCGTAATAGCGAGATGATTAAATCGGTGGAGCCAACTTATAGGCCGGGTGTTTATTTCGCTAATCTTGATCGGTATTTACCAAATTTCATTTCTTCTTCTTTGAAAGAAGGAATACTTTCTTTAGGGAAGCAACTTGCCTTTATGAAAGACTTAGATGCAATTCTGACGGGATTTGAAACCCGTTCTTCTTCTCCGATTCGTATTCCTCGCGATGCTTTGATGCAATCGAATATCTCTGGATTATACCCATGTGGAGAGGGCGCTTCTTATGCGGGTGGAATCACTTCCGCAGCTTTAGATGGCATCAAAGTCGCTCTTGCAATTTTAGGTGAATGAATTAATTTCGCTTCTAGTGATGAAAAATCGCTCGAAAAGTAGCCTTCGTGAGAAACCCCTCGTTGACTATCTTGAAAAGATAGACTTAAATATACGAGTTACGCGATTCTAGGAATCGGCGCATCTTAAAGTTTAATGAAAGGGTTAGTATGAACAAATATCAAAACACTTCCCGCGTTCTCGTTTTAGGCTTCCAGCTTCTTATCTTCCTCTTGTTTGGGGCTTTTGGTTGCTATTATGGCTTCTTTGCCGTCCCTGCTTACCTAACTTCGAATCCTACCATTAACGGCATTGTCTCTAGCGGATACGCTTACAACTTGTTCCTTGAACTTGGTGTGATTGGTCTTACTGAAATGACAATCGCAATTTACGGCATCCTACAAGGACTTAAAGCTATTCGCGAGCCAAATAACGATACACCTGTGAGAAATGGTTTTACCGCATTTATCGTTCAAGGCTATTTAGCTGCCGTTTTCTTCTTCCTCAACGCTTTTGTTTTCTTCGATTTAGTCAAAGGAACAAATCTTGTTTTTGTCATTGTTATGGCGATTATTCTCACCATCGTTTTGATGATTGCCACAAATATTCCAATGGTTCGTCTTTACGATAATGAAGATCAAAAACCATTACTTGCCGGAATGACATTCGGTTTTGGCATTGCTGGTGCTTGGCTTGCAATTCTAAGTGCGCTTACTTTGATTTGTTCTTTCACCGTCGATAGTCAAGCTTTCTATTCTCAAATGCGTATCCTATTGCTTATCGGCGCTATTGGTGGACTAGCGATTGCTTTATTATTAGGTTTTGCTGGGCGTTTGCTCCTCAAAGGCAAAAAAGAGAGCGCTTCGAAAGCCGCTGGTTATCTTTCTAGTGGAGCGTTAGGCGTATCTGGCATTATTTTCTTAGCAATGGGTATTCTCGATATTGTTTGGAAAGACAATCTTTGCCACTTCAATTCCGCAAACAAATCCTTTGATTATGGTTATCCATTCCCAATTATGGCCATTATCTTAGGTGCGTTGCTCATTGTCGGAGCCACCGCATTCTCCGTTCTTAGTTCTAGAGATACAAGCGCTAAGGCAACGAATCATAAAGCCTAAATTGTATTTAGCAATAACAATAGATAGCCGTCACGAAAGTGGCGGCTTTTTCAATAAAAAAGAACCATGTTTTTAGCATGATTCTTTTTCGCTAGCGATTAATAAACGATGACGGTTCCGTCCTCTTTGATTTCGATTTCATCGCCTTCTTTTACGGTAGCGAGGAAATCATCTCCTAGATTATCGATCGCAATAAGAGGAACATGATTCCAGACTCTAGCGAGCGTTATTCCACTTGCCGCGAGTGGATCAATCTCTTTGGAGAAGAGCCATGCGGCAGGGGATAAACCTCTACTCGCCACAGTTTGAATGACCATTCCGCCGGTTGTAGAACCAATCGTTTGTGGTAAACAGAGGGCGACGCCTGTGATATTTTTACCAAAGAGATCTTTATTGTTTTGATCGCTCACAATGACTTTTTTCGCGCCGGCATTAAGGCATGATTTTTGGAAGGATGCGAGGGTGTTAAAACCAGCATGCGAAACCATCGCTTTTCCCTTGTAGGTGCCTGCAAACAGCACGCGTCCATGGAATTCTTTCATTGTTATTTTCCCTCCTTATTTCCCGTGATAATCGCTAGGGTATCCGCGTCTTTATAATAACGAGAGAACGTATAGGTTCTTAATTTGTTACTATTGGTCATAAGACGATGCTTCCCACATAAGGGGTTATCTGCATACATTAATGGGCAGATATTTGAAAGATGGGCGCCAGTCTTTAGTAGCCTTTCGTAATAAGGCGTTTTGCGGAATTCTTTTTCAACGGCGGGAGAAGTGGTGAAAACTGTATCAATGACGAGTTTTTTCTTTCCGCTTTCCTTAAGAGAAGCTTCGATTTTCTCTGTCCAGTCTTTTAATTGTTTTAAGGTGAGATGTGGGCAACCAATGAAGCAACGGTACGCTTTTTTGTTCGGGTTTTTCCACATGATTGGATAAGATTTGTAGACCCGTTCAAGTTCGTCGTCATCAATCACATATTCTTTGGCGTTTTCTTTTAGAAGCGCTTCGCCCATTTCTTTTGCTTCAGGCGTAATGCCGTCAATGTGATATAAACCAACCGCTCCGTTGCTTGCTGTTGCGGCTCCAAAATCCTTTAAATACGCAATCGTGTCTTCATCAGGAAGCTGCTTTAGGTATTTATCTAATCCAATCACATAAGGGACTTCCGCCATGACTTTCATCCCGATTGCTGAGCCTAGAATTTGAGCTTCGGGGATTTTGGTTGTCTTTAGAATGACTTTCCAATCCGCTTTTCTTCCTTCATCGGTAATGAAACCGAATTCAGGCGTAACTCCTAAAATGGTTTCGAATAATTCAATGACACCGGAATTGCGGTTGCAGCGTGCGCCTAAAACCGAATTTGCGTACACGACTGCGCTAGATTCAGCCCAAGCGATAATATCGCCTTTCTTTGGTTCATTGCCCATGAGGTAGCAAGTGCAAGAGAACGCTTCATCATCGCGAAGACCAACTTTTTTAAGCTGCTCTTCATAACTCTTTTGCTTTCCATACATGAAATGATTGAAGACAAGTTTCTCAAGCGGGTTTGCTTTGACGTTTTTGTAATCGATTGGACGAGGATCAGCGGTAAACCCTTCTGGTGCCTTTAAACCCGCATGAATAAGTTCGTCCATAAGAGGATACAAAGGTTTAAGCATTGAGATACCAAAGCTTGTTACCAAATGTCCTTCTTTGTGGGTAAGTGGCGCTAGACGTGTCGCGCCGAAAGTATCCCCATACCGGACAATGACTTCCATCATCTTTTGGAGGGTTTCGCCTTTTTCTCCGTTAAGGATACTTGTTTCTTCTTTGCTCAAAGCCATTTTTGGCTGATACATGAAAGAACTCCTTTCTAATTGTTGATTGGCATTTGCCTTATATATGTACTCATTATAAAGAATAAAACCCATTTTCTATTAAAAATATCGATTAACCGATTTCTTTTTTACCGATTAGAAGAAGATTCGAGATAAGATATAGAAAATTAATAAGAGGGATAACTTATGGACCACAAGTATGATTCTCTGTTTACTCCTTGGAAAATCGGAAACGTGACGATTAAAAATCGTATCGTGATGACTTCCATGGGCGGAACATCGATTTTTGGCTGGATGGAGCCAAATCACTTCGACAAAGAAGCGGCAAACTTTTTGCTTGAACGCGCGAAAAATAATGTCGGATTAATCCTTCCTGGAATCGCCCCAATTCAAAACCCAATTGGGGGCGCTTGGCTTTATCAAAACAAAGGAATGTACCGCAAATTAAAGGAATTCATGACGGAATTCCACAAAACGGGTGCCAAGATGTTTGTTCAAATTACGGCTGGGTTTGGCCGTTCCATGGCCGTTACCGAGCTCATGGAGAAAATCTATTGCAATCGATTCCTTCGCGTTTTGGCCAAACCTATTTTAAACGTTGAGAAGCTTTGCGCTTCCGCGAGTGCCACCCCAAATCGCTGGAGCGATAAAGTTCCTTCTCGCCCGCTTAGCAAAAAAGAAATCGAACAATTCGTAAGGGCTTTTGCAAAAGTAGCCAAGCTTTGCAAGGATGCTGGAGTTGATGGCGTAGAAGTTCACGCCGTCCACGAAGGGTATTTATTGGATCAATTCACTTTAAAATACACCAATCTTAGAACGGATGAATATGGCGGGAGTTTCGAAGGAAGATATAAGTTTCCTGTCGATATTGTCAAAGCCATCAAAAAAGAATGCGGGAACGATTTCCCAGTTTCTCTCCGCTATAGTGTCGTAAGCAAAACCAAAGGCTTCCGAGAGGGCGCTTTGCCTGGTGAAAATTACATAGAAGTAGGTCGCGACATGGAAGAAAGCGAAAAAGCCGCGAAATATCTTCAAGACGCAGGTTATGACATGCTTAACTGCGATAATGGCACCTATGATGCTTGGTATTGGGCGCATCCTCCAATATACATGGGAGAAAACTGCAACCTAGAAGACGTTACGCATATTAAGAAATTCGTTTCTATTCCTGTCGTTTGTGCAGGAAGAATGAATCCAGAGGTCGGCGCGAAGGCTATCGAAGAAGGTAAAATCGATGGCGTTGGCATTGCCCGTCAATTCTTAGCGGACCCAGAATGGGTAACAAAATTAATGGATGGGAAAGAAGAAGAGATCCGTCCATGCATTTGCTGCCACAATGGCTGCTTCAATATGTGTCACTATAAAGGTGTTCCTAATGATCAAGAGCTCTCTGACACAAGTGGTATGGCTCGTTGCGCGGTCAATGCAGAGACCATGCAAACCACTAAACACTACATCAAAAAAACAAATCATCCTAAGACCGTTGCAATTATCGGCGGCGGTATAGGAGGAATGGAAACTGCTCGCGTTTTAAAACTAAGAGGCCATACCCCAATTATCTATGAAAAAAGCGACCATCTAGGTGGAACGTTCCTTGCGGCGGGAAAAGCGTCTTTTAAAGGAAAACTCCGCGACTTAGAGCGCTGGTACGAACTTCAAATGAAAGAACTCGGTATCGAAATTCACCTTAATAATGAAGTGAAAGACATTCATTCCATTAAGGCCGATGAATATGTCATTGCGACTGGCTCTAAAGCAAAAAGATTCAAGATTCCTGGCATTGAAAACAGCGTGGAAGCGATCGAATTCCTCAATGGCGCCCCAATCGGTAAGAGAGTCGTCATTGTGGGCGGAGGCCTTACAGGATGCGAAATCGCTTATGAATTGGCACTCGATGGCAAAGAACCAATCATCGTTGAAATGAAGGACGATTTGATTGCTCAAAAAGGCATTTGCCTTGCAAATTCCTCCTATTTGCGTGAATATTTCGCACTTCACCAGATTCTTATTTATCTAGAAACGAAGGTAAAAGAAATCCAAAAAGACAAAGTAATCGTCGAGAAGAAAGACGGGTCTATCGTCGCCATTCCTACCGATTCCACGATTATGTCTATTGGCTATAATTCGACTCCATTAGCGAAAGAAAGTAGGAAGGTCCATCTTGTTGGCGATTGCTATAACGTAGGGAACTTAAAAACAGTAATTTGGCGCGCTTACGAAGTCGCGATGAAAATCTAAGTTAAGGGGCATTTAGCCCCTTTTCTCTTGCTTAGACAAACGAAAGAAGCAATCATAATAGGGATGAAAAGCATTACGAAACTTTTTCGAATTGGTTATGGGCCAAGTAGCTCCCACACGGTTGCTCCTTCGATTGCCGCTCGTTCTTTTAAAAAGAGAATCCACTCTTTAAATGGAAGTCATATCGAAGTTACCCTTCACGGCTCTTTAGCGCTTACTGGTGAAGGGCATGGCACGAAAAAAGCAATCGAAAGCGTCTTTTATCCAATACCTCTCTCCTTTCATTATGTCTTAAAAGACGATAGTTTGCCGAATTCGTTTGAATTTTCTTATTTTGATAACGACAAGCTCCTTCTTACTTGCCATTACCGCAGTCTTGGCGGTGGGGAACTTTATAGCGATGATGACGTGGCGGTGAACGAAAAAGATATCTATCCTTTTTCTTCCTTAGAAGAGATTAAAGAATATATGAAGAAAGAAAACATTTCTTCCTTGAAAGATTTTTGCCTCCGTTACGAAGAAAAGGATATTTTGGACCGCTTAGAGCGAGTTGCCGCTACGATGTTTGCTGCGCTTGAAAAAGGATTGAAGGAAGAAGGCGCATTACCCGCTAACGATAATCCACGTTTATTTTGGAATAGATGCGCAAAGGATATTTATAAAAAATCTTTGCAAATCCAAGACGAACAAGCCAAAAGAACGATGACAATGACTGCCTATGCTTATGCGGTAGCGGAAAGTAACGCTTGCTTAGAGGAAGTTGTCACCGCTCCTACGTGCGGAGCGAGTGGCGTAGTTGCTTCCGTCCTTTATTACGCTTATAAAAACGAAGGAATCCCGTTAGCGAAAATCGTTGATTCTTTGTTTGTGGCAGGAATAATAGGGAATGTTGTTAAACAAAATGCCTCTATTGCTGGCGCGATTGGTGGCTGCCAAGCTGAGATAGGAACCGCTACGAGCATGGCTAGTGCTGCCTTAAGCTTCCTCCACGATCTTTCCTTCCGACAAATCGAATACGCTTCAGAAGTCGCGATGGAACATTTCTTGGGATTATCTTGCGATTCGGTCGATGGATATGTCATTATCCCTTGCATTGAAAGGAATGGGGTTGGGGCATTACGCGCTTATGATTCTTATTTATATGCCCGCTATATTGAGCCAATTCGCGTTAACCAAGTGAGTTTTGATAATGTCGTTAAAGCGATGAAAATCACGGGTGATGCACTTAGCGAAGATATCAAAGAAACCGCGAATGGAGGACTAGCGAAAGTTTTGAAAAGGGGCTAGCAATATCCTTTTTCTAAGAGTAGGATTACGCCTAGAAATTTAAAAAGCTGTTCGTTCCGCAGTAACCAGCTATAAAAAACAAGGAGGTCTTCCATGACCAAAAAAATCACTACGAAAAAAATAGCCGCCAATGGGATCATTGCGGCTATTTATTTTGTTTTAACGCTTCTTTCTTATCCTATCGCGTTCGGGGAAATCAATTTTCGCATTAGTGAATTACTTGTTCTTCTTTGCTTTTGGAGGCCGGATTTTGTGATTGGAATCACTTTGGGATGCTTTTTAAGCAATACTGTCTCGACATTAGGCCCTATCGATATGCTTTTTGGTACGTTAGCGACTTTCTTTTCTTGCCTATTTGTCGCCTTTTCTCCTAAATTATTGGTTGCTACGATTTCTCCAATTGCCATCAATGCTTTTATCGTTGGTTTTGAACTTAATTATGTTTTGGGACTGCCATTTTGGGTAACAGTAGGATATGTCGCTATCGGCGAAGGTGTCGTGATTTTAGTTTCTTATGCTTTATGGATGATTTTGTGGCGAAATAAGAGCTTTATGACTTATTTATCCCCAAATAGAAAAGAAGTCCCATCTTGGTAAGACTATTAGCGAAGATAAAAATCGTTATAATTAAAAACGATTGAGGAAATGATATGGATAAAAAGTTCTATTTAGAAATTAAGCATGTTGATAAAAATAGCGGTGCGCGATACGGAATCCTTCATACTTTCCATGGTGATGTCGAAGTGCCGATGTTTATGCCGGTAGGAACTTTAGCGACAGTGAAATGCCTTTCTCCAGAAGAAGTAAAAGCGTGCGGGGCGGGCGTCATTTTGTCGAACACCTATCATTTGCATCTACGACCTGGCGAGGAGATTGTGAAAAAGGCAGGTGGCCTTCATTCCTTCATGAATTATAGTGGTCCTATCCTTACCGATAGTGGCGGATTCCAGGTTTTCTCTTTGGCAAAATCCCGCAAAATCAGTGAAGAAGGTGTGAGATTCCGCAATGATTTTAACGGGAACGAAGAACTTTTTTCGCCTGAAAAAGCGATTCAAATCGAAGAAGCGTTAGGCGCGGATATCATCATGTCTTTTGATGAATGTATCCCTTATCCAGCGGATTACGAATACGTAAAAAAGAGCACAGAAAGAACGCTCCGCTGGGCAAAACGTGGCTTGGACGCGCATAAAAGAACGGATCAAGCTCTCTTTGGGATTGTTCAAGGTGGAGCATATAAAGATTTACGTGAATATGCGGCAAAAGAGCTCGCTAAGATGGATTTCCCCGGCTATTCCATCGGAGGAACTTCTATCGGTGAACCAAAAGAGGTTTGCTTTCAAATGGTAGAAGACGCGATTCGTTACCTTCCTTTTGATAAACCGCGTTACCTAATGGGAGTAGGATCTTTGGATTATATTTTAGGTGGCATTGAGCGAGGCGTAGATATGTGCGACTGCGTCCTTCCTACCCGCATTGCTAGACATGGCACCCTCATGACTAGCCAAGGTCGCGTGAACATTAAAGGTAGTCAATACAAGGAAGACTTTTCTCCGCTAGACGAGGAATGCGATTGCTATACCTGCAAGCATTACACGAAAGCCTATCTTCACCACTTACAAATGTGTAATGAAGAATTTGGCAAGCGCCTAAATAGCATTCATAACATTCGCTTCCTTATTAAAATCGTGGAAGGCGCTAGAAAAGCGATTCAAGAAGATCGCTTCAAAGAATATAAAGAAGAAATACTTAAAAAGTATGGAGATGAGAGAGGGTTCTAACCTCTCTTTTTCTCAATTTCTCATCTCCTTTTATTACTCCATGAAAAATATTTTTGTAAAAATAGGAAAAATCTGACTATAGAAGAGTGAGGACGTGATTATGAAAATGTCTTTAGTAATGGAGGATAACCATGGAACAAGTTCAAGCGGAATATTTAATTTATTTAGAGGAACGGGTTGACCGGAGGGTATATCGAATTTCTATTCCCACTTTATCTAGCTCTTCTCCTATCGAGAATTTGGAATATAAAAGCAAAAAAGACAAATACCGTGAAGCCTAAAAGAATCTAGAACGGTTTTATTTTGCTGCCATTAAAGAACTACTAGCCCAAAATCGAAAGATTAACCCTAAATCGCGATAAGTTTGCTTTCAATAGGGTTGGCTCCTCGCTATAATCGAGGGGTAAATAGGAAAGGCAACAAAATAAAATGATTAAATTAGTCTTGATTAGACACGGCCAAAGCGAATGGAACCTTAAGAACCTTTTCACTGGTTGGACCGATGTCGAATTATCCCCAAACGGTGTCAAAGAGGCTCATGAAGCAGGCAAACTTCTTAAAGAAAAAGGATATACCTTTGATCTCGCTTTCAGCTCGGTTTTAAAAAGAGCGAATCACACGATGGATTTCGTTCTTGAAGAAATGGGCGAAAGCAATCTTCCAAAATTCTACAGCTGGCGCTTAAACGAAAGACATTATGGCGCTCTCCAAGGCCTTAACAAAGCCGATTCTGCAAAGAAATGGGGCGAAGAACAAGTTCACATTTGGCGTAGAAGCGCCGATGTTCCACCTCTTGCTCTTACTAAAGACGATGAAAGATGGCCAGGCAACCAAGAAAAATATCAAGAACTCATCAAAAAAGGTGAGATGACAATTGATGATTGCCCACTTACCGAATGCTTAATCGATACTGCAAAACGTGTAAAACCATATTTCGATGAGAAGATCGCTCCAGAAATCAAGGCGGGCAAAAAAGTTCTTATCGCCGCGCATGGTAACTCCCTCCGCGCGATTGTCATGATGCTTGAACATCTCACCCCAGAACAAATCATCTCCGTTGAGATTCCAACTGGCAAACCTCTTGTTTATGAACTTGATGAGAAGACCTTAAAAGTTCTTAACAAATATTATCTATAATCGCTCTTATTCAAAAAGGGACCTTCGTGATTGAGGGTCCCTTTATTCGTTATTTCGATTAGAACTCGGTTTTCCAAAGCCCATGTAAGTTGCAATAGGCGTAAATCGTTCCGTGTTCATGGTCGGGGAAATATACTTCTGGAGCTGCTCCAACCTTTAGGTGTTTGATCATCGTTGCTCCACACGCTCCTTCCAATACGACAAAGGAAATGTGATGTTCTTCTAACATTGGGTGAGGGATGCTTCCGATTTTAACTAAAAGCTTTCCGTTACTGTGTTCAACCACAGGAACGTGTTTTTCTTTTGAGGCATCAACGGTGTTCGCCTTTAATTCCGTCATCGGTTCGTTACAGCAATTTGGGGTGCAAGAGCCCTTTTCAACGCGGATGACAATATTTCCGCACTTTTCGCATTTCAAAAATTCGACTGGCATGTAAATTCCTCCTTAAGCATTTCTATATTCCCATATTTTTTGCGTTATCGCAAAGAGGATGCTTTAGAAGGGGTGATCAAAATGAATAACAAAGTAATAGTGGTGTTTCTCCTCTTTGAAAGATTCGTTCAATGTATCCAAAATCTTCGTTTCGGAAACGGTATCGTCAAAGGGGGTTACGATATCGAAAATAATATGGGTATTATCTTCTCCTTTAACGAGGCGGAAATCGTGAATGTTTATATTGGGATCTAAAGAGGAGAGAATTTTTACAACTTTCTCTTTTAGGGAATCCGTAAGGGGGTCACCGATGGCGATTGGATCCATATGAATCGTGATTTCGCAGTGAAACTTCTTGCGGATCTCTTCTTCGATGGAATCAATGAGTTCATGCGCCGAAACGATATCCATCTTTTCATCGATTTCCGCATGCAATGAAATGAAATATTTCGTTGGCCCATAGGAGTGGCAAAGCACATCATGCACCCCTAAAATCAAGGGATGAGAAAGCACATCGTCGACAATTTCTTTTTGAATGACTTTGTTATTGCCTTCACCAATAAGAGGCCCAGAAGTTTCTTTCATCATTTTGATACCGCTATAGAAGACAAAAAGGCTAATCAATATTCCCATATAGCCATCGAGAAAGTTCCATTTCAAAGTCAAAGAGAGGATCCCTGAAATCATAATGAAGAAGGTTCCGATCGCGTCGGTTAAGGAATCTAACGCTGTCGCGCTTAATGCGCGGGAAGAGATTGCTTTACCGATTTGATAATTGAAATAGGATTGAATTCCTTTAATTAACACGGATATTGCTAGGATAATGATAGTTACAAGCTCATATTGAACGAGCTCACCCGTGATGACTTTTTCTAAAGAACTGCGGAATAATTCGACGGCTAGAACCACAACGATCGTGCTCACGATTAATCCAGCGATATATTCAATTCTTTCATGGCCAAATGGGTGCTCTTTGTCAGCTGGTTTTGAGGCAGCTTTAAAACCAATCAATGTTACTAAAGAGCTAGACATATCGCTTAAGTTATTAATCGCATCACCCACAAGCGCCATCGGGAGGACGGATAAAACACTGACGCCTGGATTATTTTTTGCGATATTAAAAGCTAACAAAAAGGCGACCGTTAGTTTAAGCGCGACGAGAATAAAGTTTGAAATAATTCCAAATATTGCGGCGAGGAATCCGTGCTTTGCTCGCACTGCCTCGTTATTTACGTCTTGATAATTTTTGATGAAAAGTTTTCTTAACAAAGTAACCATAGCCATAAGTGTAAGCACCTATTTAAGGTTTAGTAAACGCTAATCGAATTTTTTAGCAAAGAAAGCGTAATAAGGGGTTTTAGACATCTAAAAAATACATACAAATATAATTAAAATCATGATACCTAGTAACAAAAACTAAATGTACTTGTTTTGTGAAACTAAACGACCTATATTTATAGGTATGAAACCAAGTGAAACCTCTCTACCAAATTACACAAGAACTCAAGAAAAATGGAATTGCTACACCCATTTAGCGGGTGTGGCATTCGCTTTAATCGGCGGGCCGTTTTTGATCGCTAAAGCTTTTCAAAGCGGAGACTATTTTAAAATCTTCTCCTCGATTGCTTTTGTCGTCTCTTTATTGATTCTATATTCCGGGAGCGCTTTGTATCATGGCTGGAAACCCAATAAGACAAAACGGATTTTACGTGTTTTTGATCACAATAATGTCTTTATTTTGATTATGGGGACCTATGCTCCGTATTGCTTATCTGGCATCCGCCCATATAGTTTGCCATGGGCCTATTCAATCTTCGGATTAGTTATTACTCTAGGCATAGTTGGAATCGTTTTAAATTCTATCGATCTTGAGAAATTCAAAGTCTTTTCCCTCGTTGATTACATCCTCATGGGGTGGACGGTCATTATTAGTTTCACCCCTTTAGTCAAAGCAACAGGCATTGCAAGTTCTATGCTTTTACTTGCTGGAGGAATCTCTTACACGATTGGCGCCGTTTTGTATGTTTTGGGCAAAAAGAAGAGCCCATGGTGGCATACTGTCTTCCATGTCTTTTGCTTATTAGGGACAAGTCTTATGTTTTTTTCGATTTATTTCTTTATCATCTAACTTTCTTGTTGATTGAAAATAATTTAAAATCTTTCAACGTATAGAAAATTAGGTATGGCAAAAAGCAAAGAAAACTCCCTCCTTTTAGAAAATCGTCGTGCACATTATGAATACTTTCTTAGCGACTTTTTGGTCGCTGGTTTGGTTTTGACTGGCACAGAGATTAAATCGCTCCGTCGACACGACGCTGGAATAAGCGATGCCTATGTCTACACGAGGGGCGGAGAAGCTTTTATTGCGAACATGCATATCGCTTCTTATAAGGAAGGGAATCTATTTAACGTCGACCATTTAAGGGATAGAAAACTATTATTGAACAAAAAGGAGATTATTAAGCTTTCTAATAGCCTTAAGACGGGCGGTTACACCTGCGTTCCAACCAAAGTATTTTTGTCGCATGGGTATGCGAAAGTCGAAATCGCTCTCGCGAAGGGCAAAAAACTTCACGATAAGCGCCAGTCGATTAAAGAAAGAGACTTGGCCAACAAGGCACGCGAAGCAAGAAAAGGGAATTACGAGGATTGATTATGCAGTATGAAGATGTGATCCTTGCGTTAGAAAAACGCGACATGACAATGAGCCGTTATGAGCGTGAAGAGTGGGACAATTTTACTAAGAAAATCAGTCTCTCGATTTCTTTCCCCTTCGTTCATGTCGCTGGAAGTAACGGCAAAAGCTCTACCGCCTATTATTTATATAAGATGTATCGTGCGAAAGGCTACAAGGTTGCTCTTTTTTCTAAACCTTTTTTGCAGAAACCTAATGAAATGATTGTGGTAGACGATAAAGCGATTAGCGATAAGGATTTTGCGCGTTTATATTCGCTCCATGAAAAAGAAATCGAAAGCGAAAACCTATCTGCTTTCGAAGCGGAGACGTATATCGCTTTTGCTTATTTTAATGAACAAAAGCCTGACCTCGCCATTATTGAATGCGGGATGGGAGGGATGCTAGATAGCACAAATCTTCTTACTGCTAAGCCGTTATTATCCATCATTACGACCATTAGTCTTGAACATACTTCCTTTTTAGGCGTAAGTCTTTCCGAAGTTGCGTCTCATAAGGCTGGCATCATTAAAGAAGGCTCGATAGTGTTAGTGGGGAAATTGGAAGAAGAGGCGATGAAGAAAATAAGAGAAGTCGCTAGAGACCTTCATAGCGAGCTCTTCCTTACTGATGATTATCACCACGATCATTATGAAGCCCCTTATTTTCATTTTTCCTATCGCCCTTACTCGGATTTGACGCTTCTTACTCCTGCTAGTTATGAACTTTCTAATGCCTCTATTGCCTTAGAGGCGACCAAAATACTTGCAAATCGCTATCCTCTTGATGAATTTTCCATTCGAAAGGGATTATTAGAAGAGCCATTAAAGTGCCGCTATGAGAAGCATCACAATATCATTCTTGATGGAGCACATAATCCTGAAGCGATTAAAGCACTGATGACAACCTTATCTCGCTCTTATGTGAACAAAAAGATCCACGTTTTGTTTGCTTCTTTCCGCGATAAAAACATTGCAGTGGAGCTCCCTATTATCGCTAACGTCGCTAGCGATATCACCTTAACGACTTTTGCTCATCCGCGCGCCCGCACGGAAATGGATTATTTCCTTTTCTTAGAAGACCATCATTTTGTTACGGATTATCGCGTTGCCCTCAATAACCTTATTGCGCAATACCCAGACGATATTATCGTCGTGACAGGATCTTTAGCGTTTACTTTTATCGCTAGAGATTATGTTAGTGAGGTACTTAAATTATGACGAAAACGTTATCCTCCATTCATAAGATCACTTTATCGGCGATGCTTTTGGTTCTTGACGTTTTAGCGACTCGTTTTTTGCGTACCCCTCTCATTGGAAATATGCATTTTATTCGTATTTCTTTAGGGCCTGCCGTTGTCATTTTTTCCTCTTTGCTATTAGGCCCATTATATGGGGCAATCGTTGGTAGCGCAGGTGACATGGTTGGACACTTTTTGTTTCCTATGGGAGGGCAGTTTAATCCTTTGATTACCATTGTCTATCTTTTATTAGGTATTTTGCCTTGGTGCTTAATGCAATTTACTTCCCGAATCCGCGATTCCCTAAAAAAGCCATATTTCCTTATTGCCACCATGGCTTTGCTATTGGTTTTGCTCGTTTGCTTTTTCTACGTTATTCCCGGCATGAAAGAATATTTCGCGAAAGGGTTTGGCGATAAAGCATATTGGGTAGAACCGCTTATTATTGCTCTTACCGCTTTATTTACCATTCTTGCTTGCGTTGGCTTATTTTACTTAAACCGTTACTTTGAAAAAAATAGACAGGCAAATTCTTCCTTTCCTTCTCCTTATGAGACGGCTTTGATTTGTCTAATCTCGGAAGTGACTTTAATGGTGGGGTTAATGCCACTTGCGTTTTATATTTTCTACAATTTCATATCGCATGAATTTCCGATTTCTTATGGCACGTTATTATCGTGTATCTGTGTGTTTTCTGGCATCAAGGTTGTCTTAAATACTTTTGTTGTTTATTGGCTACTTGTTGTTACGAAAAAATATTTAATTAAAGGAGAATAACATTGAGGGTCTATGTTAGAAGAAAAGAAAAAAGCTGACGAGGGTCTAGAAGAAGAAAGCGAAGAAGATTCTTCATCTTTTAAGGGAAGAATCATTTGGATTCTATTTTTTGCGATTTTGGTAGCGCTTGCGATTGCTTGCATTATCGTGATTAAAGTACTCGACCAAAATTAAAGCGAAAATTTATTAAAAATTCTTTTCATAGACCCAATGCAACGATAATGTTAGATTAATTGAAAATTAATAAGGAGTTAGGAATGGCAGTCATTAAAATTGAACGGGGCGATGGCTCTTTCGTAAACTGTGATTTAGACAAACAGGAGCTTTCTTATTACCGATATCACGTTCGTTTCACCAATTCTGAATGGGCAATTCTCAAATACCTTTATGAGCGACGTGGCACAGTAGTGAAGCGGGAAGAGCTAATCAATCTTCTTTGGGGCAATGCTTCGAATAAGGAACCAACTAGAACCGTCGATGTTCACGTTTCTAGTATTCGTAAGAAACTTGCCTATATCAAAGGAGCGCGTCTCGATAGCATTTATGGAACGGGTTATAAGCTCGTTATGCTAAGACGTTTCTAGTAACGTGTTTGATTAGGGCCTACGTGGCCCTTTTCTTTTTAGTAAGCATCCTGGACGTTTTTTCATAAAGCGGGCTTGCTTTAACTAAAATCCCCACAAAATCCAAACATATTTTTCATAAATGATAATAGTTTTTATTTAGCCAAGGAGTTGTGAGATACTTTAAGGGTATGGATAATCGGTTTTTTCGCTCAAATGTCGTCTATCAAATTTACCCAAGGAGCTTTTGTGACTCTAACGGGGATGGAATTGGTGATATCCCTGGGATTATTTCTAAATTAGATTATCTACAAGATCTTGGGGTTGGTATCATTTGGCTATCTCCTGTTTATAAAAGCCCTAACGTTGACTTTGGTTATGACATTAGTGACTATTACCAAATCAATCCAGAATATGGCACTTTAGCGGATATGGACAAGTTGATCCTTGAAGGGAAGAAGCGCAATATCCGGATTGTCATGGATTTGGTCGTGAATCACACAAGCGATGAACATGTTTGGTTTAAAAAATCCAAAGACGTCCATTCCCCTTTTCACCAATATTATTATTGGAAAAAAGGAAGAAACAACAACACGGAGCCCCCGAATAACTGGACGAGCAATTTCGGCGGAAGCGCTTGGGAATACGATAAAGAGGCGGATGAATGGTATCTTCATCTTTTTTCCAAAAAACAAGTCGACCTTAATTGGCATAATCCCGATGTCTTATTTGAAGTGGAGCGAATCCTTCGTTTCTGGCTTGACCGGGGAGTTTACGGGTTCCGCTGCGACGTCATTAACCAGATTTGGAAAGAAAACTTTGAAGACGGCAAGAAAAACGGTTTTATCGTCGGGCAAGAGCATTATCTAGATAAAGACGGGAACCACAAAATATTAGAACGTCTCTATAAAGATGTTTTTTCTCATTACGACTGCATGACGGTTGGTGAAACTTTTAACGTTGATTATGAAAACGGAAAGCGTTTCACAAGTGGCAATGAGCTAGATATGTGCTTTGAATTCGACGCGATGAATGTCGATAAGCGGAAACTTGTTTGCTTCACGAAGAAATATCGCCCCCAAGCCTTAAAACAAATTCTTTTTGGCTGGCAAAAGGCTTTAGATTGGAACGCGAATTATTTTGAAAACCACGACCAAAGACGCTCAATCAGTCGCTTTGGGGATGCTAAAAAATACTGGAAAGAAAGTGGCAAGATGCTCGCGACGATTCTTTTTACCTTACGAGGAACGCCTTTTATTTATAACGGGGAAGAAATCGGAATGACCGATTTTCCAAAACTTACGATTGAAGATTGCTTAGACCCCGTTGATTTTTGGGTTTATGATCTCATGGGCCGTTTCCATTTCCCGCGTTGGCTCAAGAATCGTTTATTAGGGAATTTCGCGCGTGACCATGCGCGAACCCCTTTCCAATGGGATAAAACAAAAAACGCTGGATTCTCTAAAGCGGATAAAACGTGGATGAAAGTGAACCCGAATTATTTGACGGTGAATCTAGAAACGGAAAAAGACGATCCACGTAGTATTTATCATTACTATAGAGACATTATCGCGTTAAGAAAATCAACTCCCGCTTTAATATATGGCACGATTGAACCGATTCCTACCCCTCACTCGATTATGGCGTTTTATCGTATCTATCAAGGAAATAAGATTTTGGTTCTCATTAATATGACTCGCCATAAAGTATCGATTCCTAAGTCTTTAAGAAGCACAAAAGGAGTGATGCTACTAGCCTCGAATAAAGGAACTCAATATGGCTATAAAGAGCATCTTCGTCCTTTCGAAACGCTTATCGTAAAAGTGTAGAACGTTTTCTTTTCAAAAAGGAAGACACTCTAGTATGCTATAGGCGAAAAAGAGGTTAATTATGGAAGAAAGACGTAAAGATAATATTAGCTGGGATGAATATTTCATGGGCATCGCCGTTTTAAGTGCGATGAGAAGCAAAGATCCTTCCACCCAAGTTGGCGCATGTATCGTTGACGATAACCACAAAATCGTGTCGGTTGGATATAACGGCATGCCGCGCGGGGTGAATGAAGACAAAACCCCTTGGGGGCATGGAACGGGGCTTGATAGCAAATATCTTTATGTTTGCCACGCTGAACTTAATGCGATTTTAAACACTCGCGATGGCCCGGCGTTAAACGGTTGCTCTTGCTATGTGACTTTATTCCCATGCAATGAATGCGCCAAAGCGCTATTACAAGTCGGCATTAAAGAGCTCATCTATAAAGATGATTTCCATGGTGACCAAGTCATTTATAAAGCCTCGCGCAAAATCCTAGAAATGGGTGGCGTAAAAATCCGTCAATACACGGGTAAAGACATCAAAATCACCATTCAATAACGAGCTTTTTTCCACTTGTTTAAGATTCTTTTTAGCATTATCAAAATGAACATCGTCGAAGTTAAAAACTTAACTTATTCCTATTATGAAGGAAATAAAGTCCTAGATGGGGTATCTTTTTCCTTAAAGGAAGGTAGCTATACCTGTCTTATTGGACATAATGGCTCTGGGAAAAGCACCTTAGCGAAAGTGCTTATGGGGCTAAACAATAAATTCCAGGGAGAAATCACGATTTTCGGTTTACCTCTTAACCACGAAAATCTTGGCAAAATCCGTTCAAAAATGGGTATTGTCTTTCAAAATCCCGACAATCAGTTCGTGGGGACGAGCGTTTGTGACGATATCGCTTTTGGTTTAGAAAATCGGCAAGTTCCTCATGGGGAAATGCAATCAATAATCGAAACCTACGCAAAAGAGGTGGGTATGGCGGACTTTTTGAACGCTAGCCCTGATAATTTAAGCGGTGGGCAAAAGCAAAGAGTCGCTATTGCAGGGGTTTTGGCCATGAAGCCGAATCTCATCATTTACGATGAAGCGACTTCGATGCTTGACCCAAAAGGAAAAAGAGAGATTTTGTCTTTGACGCAAGCGATGAAGGAAGAAAATCCTTCTCTTACGATTCTTTCAATCACTCACGATGTAGAAGAAGCGGCCAAAGCCGATCAAGTTCTTGTCCTTAATGAAGGGAAAATCGTCTTAGAGGGGTCACCTAACGATGTTTTCTCGAATATTGAAATCTTAAAACAATGCCATTTGGCTACTCCTTTCTTCTTTGAGTTTCGTGAGGCGCTTAAGAAGGAAGGTTTCGATATCCCTCCTTCGATTCGCGATTTAACTTCTTTGGAGGATTATTTATGCAAATAAACTTCCAAGATGTTTCTTATATTTATAACCGCAAATCCCCCTTCGAATTTGCGGCGTTGAATCATATTGATCTTTCTTTGCCAAAAGGAAAATTTATCGCCTTAGTTGGCAGAACCGGGAGCGGGAAAAGCACTTTGATTAGCCATATTAACGCTCTTCTTCGCCCGAGCGAAGGAGAAGTCCATATTGGGGATTTTGTTAATGCGCCAAAGAACCGATTAAAGAATAAAGACATCAAAAATCTCCGCAAACACGTGGGGCTTGTCTTCCAATTCCCAGAATATCAGCTTTTCGAAGAGACGGTGGAAAAAGACGTTGCCTTTGGTCCTAAAAACTTTGGGGAGACAAATGAAGGCGCGCTTGCTCTTGCCCATGAAGCCTTAGCGACCGTTGGATTAGGCGAGTCCTTTTATAAGCGTTCTCCTTTCGAATTATCGGGAGGAGAAAAACGAAAGGTGGCTATCGCCGGCGTTATTGCCATGAAACCCGACACATTAATTGTCGATGAACCTACCGCTGGCTTAGACCCAGTTGCCGCGATGGATACCATGAATTTATTTAAGAGTATTCAAGACAAAGGCACTTCTTTGATTTTGGTAACCCATGATATGAAGATCGTAAGCCGCTACGCAGATTTGGTGGTTGTGCTTGAAAATGGGAAAGTCGCAAAAATCGCTACCCCGAAAGAACTGTTTTCTTTGGATTTAGAGCCTTATTCTCTTGAGTTACCTTTGCTATATCAAGTCATTTCTAATCTAAACCAAAAAGGCATGAATCTTGATATGAACCAAATTTCTAACGTGAACGAGCTTGCTAAAGCGCTTAAGGAGAAAAAACATGAATAGTCTTACCTTAGGCCGCTACGTACCATATCAATCCTTTGTTCATCGTCTTGACCCTCGCAATAAGATTTATTGCCTCATTGTTCTAATGGTTGCCATCTTTATGCCGCAAGTGAACTACGCGATGACTTTCACGATGGTGGGGATCATGTTCTTATTTTTGCTCCTATTACTTGTGCTCACCCATTCTAGCTTCCTTTCTTTTTTAAAGAGCCTTTCTGGACTATGGTTCATGATGCTCTTTTTACTCGTTATTTATATTTTTATCCCTACCTCTAATCAGCGTTATCCAGATTGGATTGCTTTCCGCATTGGGGATTTTTCAATCTATTACGAATCAATCTTAGAAGCGTTAAAGATTTTAGTCCGCCTTATGCAAATGATTGCTTTGACGATGATTTTCACTAGTTCGACAAAACCTTTAGAAATGACCGATGCTTTTGAATGGTACTTAACGCCATTAGGAGCGTTAGGGTTTCCCTCTCACGAAATTGCCATGATTATTTCGATCGCCCTTCGCTTTATCCCTACGATTCTTGATGACACAAAGCGAATTATGAAAGCGCAAGCAAGCCGAGGCGTTGATTTTGAGCATGGGGGACTTATCACGAAAATCAAGTCCATGGTGTCTCTCATTGTGCCTTTATTCGTTTCTAGCTTTGTTAGGAGCGAAGATTTAGCGGATGCGATGGAATGTCGAGGCTATGACCCAAAAGGGAAAAGAACGAAATATCGTGTGATGCGCGCTTCTATTTCTGATTTGTTCGCCTTTCTATTTGTTAGTGCTTTTGCAGCACTATTCATTTATACAAGCGTAGCATCGTTTGACGCCTATTCTTTCTTCTTCGGAGTCAACGTGAAATGAGCAATTATTTTTGCGTGGTTTCTTATTTAGGGGCCGCTTATTACGGTTTTGAGCGGCAAAAGAACCATCCGACCATCCAAGGGAAAATCGAAGAGTGCCTTAACGCAATACTTCACGAAAAAGTCACCATCAATGCCTCGGGAAGAACCGACGCGAAGGTGAATGCGAAAGGGCAAACCTTTTCCTTTCATTCTTCTTCGATTTTATTAAAGGATGAAGCTCGCTTTCTTTATGCGATCAATCATGTTTTGCCTAGCGATATTTCGATTCTTTCCATCAAAGAAGTTCCTGATTCTTTTCACGCTAGATATAGCGCGAAGAAAAAGGCATACTCCTATTCTTTTCATCTAGGAAAGAAAGACCCTTTTTTGTGTTACGAAGTGGCAATGCTAGGGGAGCGGAAATTTGATGAAAACCTTTTTAAGGCTTCTTGCAAACTTTTTAAAGGGGAACATAATTTCCAAGATTTCACCCCGAAAAGCGAAGACATGCATTCTTTTACCCGTACGATTTATGAGGTTTCTTTTACGGAAGACGAATTCACCCATAAAGTATTTTTCGTAGGCGAAGGCTTTATGACTTATCAAGTTAGAACGATGGTTGGGGCTGCCCTTAAAGTCGCTTTAGGTAAAATGACTTTAAGCGAATTAGAAGCAAGAATCGATAGTAAAACGCGAAAAATACTTTCATTTAAGGCTCCTGCAGAAGGACTTTGCTTAGAAAAAGTACTCTATTAATTTCTTCACGAAACGATTTTCCGCTAACCGCCTTCTTATAGTAGTGATAAAATACACGCGCAAAAAGGAGTTTTGATTATGGGAAGACACTTTGAAGTCAGAGCCGCGGCAATGGCTGCGACCGCCAAAGCAAAAAGCGCGATTTACATGCGTGCTAGTAAGGAGATTTACGCTGCTGCAAAAAGCGGCATTCCTGACCCGGAATCGAACCTTGCTTTAAGAAGCGCGATTGAAAAATATCGTAAAACCTGCCCAAGAGATGTTATCGAAAGAGCAATCGAAAAGGCAAAAGGCGGGGATGCAGTTGCTTATATTCCAGGACGTTATGAATTCTTCGGCGCCGGCGGAAGCTTTGTTATCGTCGATACTTTAAGCGACAACGTTAACCGCGCTCTTGTAAGCGTGCGTACCATCGTTACCCGCAAAGGCGGAAAGATGGGCAGCGTTGAATATAACTTCCAATTATTAGGTGTCATCGATTTCAAAGGAACAAATCGTGATGAAGTGGAAGAAAACCTGATTCTAGGTGATGTTGACGTTCAATCTGTGGATCTTGAGAATGGTGAGATTGAAGTTCGCGTCAATCCTAGCGATTTCGAAAAAGCGAAGAAAGTTCTTAACGACATGGGCATTACCGAATTCGATAACGCACAAACGACCCTCGTTCCAAACGAATACATCACCTTAAACGACGAAGATCTTGCAAAATTCAAAAAGATGCTTGAAGAGCTTGATGAATGCGAGGACGTCCAAGCCGTTTACCATAACGTCGAGAACGCTTAATGATTACCGCCTTCGGGCGGTTTTCTTTTCCTCATATCTAGGAGTCTTCGATTTTATTCGATTCCATCGGAGTTTTTGAATCTCGGAATCCAATGATTTAGTGTCTAAACGTCTCAAAAAACGGCACGTTTAGACACTAAATAATTTATTCATCGTCTAAACATCGCAAAAAAATCGCGATTTAGACATTCAATAATGTCTAATAGTAGTAACAGCGAGGCTCTACTATGAACGATACAGGGGTTATTGGAAGAAAAGACGAATATCATGTTTTAGAAAAATGCTACCACTCAAAAGATGCACAACTTGTAATTGTTTATGGTAGAAGGAGGGTTGGAAAAACATACTTGATCAATCAAGCGTTTGAGAGCGACTTCGCCTTCAAAATTACCGGCGCTTATGGGCAAGCCAAAAACACTCAGTTAATGAACTTTACGATGGAACTCAGTCGAAAGGAAGGGAAGGAACATCCCTTATTCAAAGATTGGCCATCCGCTTTTAATGCTCTTATTGATTATTTAGATTCATTGCCCAAGGATAAAAAACAAGTTGTCTTCATTGATGAAATGCCTTGGTTCGACACTTTCAAGAGTGGCTTTTTGCCCGCTTTTGAATATTTTTGGAACAACTATGGATCCGCGAAAAACAATCTTCTATTGATAGTCGCTGGATCTATTTCTAGTTGGATTAGTGAAAAATTGTTAATAATAAAGGCGGGTTATTTAACCGGCACACGGCTAGATTATATTTAGAGCCTTTCTCCTTAAGCGAAACAAAAGAATATTTGGAAAGCGAAAATATTCATTGGAGTAATTACGATATCGCAGAACTCTATATGATCATGGGAGGGATTCCTTTTTACTTAAGCCAAATTGATCCTTCTATTTCGTTAAGTGAAAACATCGATCAAATATTCTTTAAAGAACATGGACTTCTTTGGGATGAATTCTATCGCCTCTATGACACGTTATTTAATGGCAATCAAAAATACATCAAAATTGTGGAGATTTTAAGCGAAATTAAGTATGGACTCACTCGTAACGAAATCGCGAATAAACTTAAAATCCCCGCAAATGGGGCATTAACAAAGATGCTTCAAAATTTAATCGATTCTGGTTTCGTTTTTTCAATCGTCTCTTATCGAGCCTCTAAAGATACAGTTTATTTATTGCGAGATTTCTATACTTTATTCTATTTTAGATTTCTAAAAGGAAATAAAGGGAAAGACGAACATTATTGGAGCAATTCTTTCGATTTACCAAAAAGAAGGGGGTGGCTTAGCCTCTCTTTCGAACTTTTATGCCTTGGACACGTTAATGAGATTAAGAAGGCATTAGGTATAAGCGGGGTTAACTCTACTTATTATTCCTGGAACAAAAAAGGCGATGATGGAGCAAAAGGTGCACAAATCGATCTTGCTATAGACCGTAGAGACAACGTGGCAAGCCTTTGCGAGATGAAATTCACGATGAATGAATTCGAAATCAACAAAGATATCTACATGGAGCTCATGAATAAGATTGTAGTCTTTCAATCCGAGAACAAACGAAAATCAGTTCAAACCGTTCTTATCACGACATATGGATTAAAGCGAAATCAATATTCAAACGCTATCAATAAATGCGTGACATTGGATGCCTTTTTTGCAAAATGAGTTTTGTTAATTAAGCAAATTGTCTAAGCGAGGAACTAGAAAATTACCTCCGCTTTTTGAGTGAGCAGAATTTGCTCAAAATTTTTAGTATTGCTTTCTTTATCAGCTATTGTCTTATTAAATGAAAAACGCAAGTAAGCTTTAAAACATTTTTTAAGTTCACGAAAATGTTTGTTATTACTTCAATTGCGACAAAAAGCCTTTTTTGTATAATAACCACGGAAGGAGGGATGCTTTTGATGATGAGCCGCTCGGCTTTATTCGCTGGAAGTTCGCCATCAAATGATTGTGATAATAATCTGAACGATTAATAGGCTTTGGAGTATTTTTCATGAGTAAACTTAAGAGGTATTATTTGAATAGGCCCTATCAGTTTTTATTGATTGTGTTTTTAAAACTGGTTGTTTCTGCTTGTGAGGTATCCATTTCCTTTTTGCTCTATACCATTGTCAATTTGGTCACTTCTGGTGCTGATTTTGCTTCCTTTTTGTATTTGGGCGCGACTTCTTTTGCCATAATCTTAACTTTATCCTTTGGATCATATTCGGAAGAATATCTGACCCACAAATACGTCGATGAAATCACTGAAATATACAGGATGGACGTTTTTAGAGGGATTCTTAACTTAGATTTGAGCGAGATGAAGAAAAAGCCTGTCGGTGAATATCTTACGAACTTAGATCGGGATGTAACTAGTGTTTCTCAACAACATTTCTCATCCATGTTTAATTTAATTTCTCAAGGATTCACCTTAGCGATTGCTATCGGGATGGCTTTTGCTTTTAACTATATCGTGACGTTTTTTATATTGGCCATCTCCCTGCTCATTGTTTTAGTGCCACAGCTATTCATCAAGAAGATATTCGCTACATATGATGAGTATTCTCTTTCAATGAGTGAGCTCTCCAAATATTTAGAAAACTTCTTAAATGGAGGCCACATTGTCCAAAATTGCGATGCGATTCATCAAGTTTCAGAGATTGTTAAGAAGGTTGATCGTAGCGTTCTAAAAAAAGTGAATCGGCATTGGAAAATTGCATGTATTGATAATAATGTAGTTCTCTTTTTAACAATATTTTTAAAGTTTTTCACCGTTTTCATCGCTTGCTTATTGTATTTTTGCAACATGGCATCCATTGCAATTTGCGTTGCATTCCTTCAAATAAGTTCTTCCATATACAATCCCTTGATTCAAGTTGTTGCATCTCACGCTTTCATTAAAAGTGTTAAAAAAGTCGTGGAGCGGCTTTCAGTTTTTGACGAAAAAGAAAAGAAGCCCCTTTACGAGAGCAAAATAAGAACCCCATCGATAAATTTAAGGAATTTAACCATCTGATGAGCGGGAGGTTTTGAATGATGTTACCTACGATTTTGACTTTGGTAAGAAATACTTATTAATGGGGAAAAGCGGTATCGGTAAATCAACACTCTTAAACGCGATTATTGGCTATACCGAAATTAAAAACGGTTCGATTGACGTTACGGATGGCGTAGATAAAGCTTCTAACGTTAACGAAACGAGCCATTTGATTGGCTACGTGCATCAAAAACCGTTTTTATTTATCGGTAACTTAGTCGAGAACATAACCATGTTTAGTAAAAACCCGGATATGGATAAAGTGACGCTACTCATAAAGCGCTGCAAGTTAGATGATTTTGCTTCACAAAGAGGTTTATACGCTCCGCTTGATAATTCCAGCAACGCGATTTCTATCGGTGAGATGCAAAGAATTTCTTTAGCGAGAACGCTTTATCTAGATAGACCAATCTTGTTTTTAGATGAGATAACTTCTTCTTTGGATGAGAAAAACGCGAAGGAAATCAACGATGTGATTAGAAACAACGAAAATAAACTGATCATCTGGATTTCGCATAGTAGAGATATGAAAGAGTTAAGTTGGATTGACAAAAAGATAAAAATTGAAAACGCAAAAATCGCGGAGATTTAAAGAATGAATCTATTCGACTTCGCTCTCTATTATTACTCTAAAGAAAGGCACGCGAAACTATCGAAAGGTCAAGAAACTGATCACTTTATCCCTTATTCTAAAGTGTTTGCTCTCATTAAAAATTCTACAAGATCGATAAGGAAGCGTTTCTTTCTTTTGCGAATTTGGAAAGTAATCTTAGACAAATAAACAATAATTTTTTATTAAATTATCTTTCAATTTAATAATTTTAGAAACGATTAAATTTATTGAGCAATAATTCAATGAAAAACAGTATTAATTTTATTGAGAAAGCAAAATATTAATATTCATAAATAATAGGTAATAACTAGATAAAACTAATTTATATCGAAAATCTATAAATTAATATTTAATAAAAATAACACTATTTTTAAAACACAATAAATAAACAACCTTTTTTCCAAGATTAAGCACAATCAAGTTACTATCTTTTTCTTTAAATGCTAATTAAATTGTTCTATGCTAACATCGCTCGAGCAAAGCACTTTGACCTCTCAAATCAGAAAAAGGAGTCTTTTATGAAAAAGAAGAAAAAGAGTTTGCTCATCTCCGTGTTTGCTACTGTTGCCTTACTTACCGTTGGGGCGCCAGAAAGAACTTCGAATCAAATCAATGACGATTATTCTCGGCAATTAAAAGGCCGCGTCAAAGAATATAACCAGCATGATGAACGTTCAATTTTCCCAACTGACGATAATGCATTATCTTATCAAGAATGGATGAAAGCTGGCTTCCCCGATTTTGTAATTTCCCCGGTTGAAGACGACGATGATGACAAACATAACCGCTCCAAATGGAACTTATTAAAAAGAAAGTCCGTTTAGTTTTATAAAAGCGATAGATACGCTTCCATCGCGCCGACTACTTTGAATTCTTTTGCATAGGATAATAGTTTGTTCTCGTCGATATCGCGCTTCCTAAAGAGGGCAAATACTTCTTTCATATTGTATGTTCCTCTTTCGCGATACCGATAAGCGTCTAGGAATGTCCGCTCCAAGTCATAAGTCTCAACTAAATGACCGAATGGAGAAACGGCTAACCCTAGTCCAATAAAATATTCTTTATCGTTTACATGACGAGATTCGCTATTTTTGATGCCTTTTGTCATATAACCACGCGGAAGATTAACGACTAGATGCGCTGGCTCTAGGATGAGTTCATGAAGAAATAGTGCGCTCTCTAAAGAGAAAACGGCCTTTTTGTAGATAAATTGCGTGATGTAATAAGGATCTAGAGGATATCCTTTTTTCACATATAATCCGCGCGCCGCTTTCACAAATTGCCCTTCTTCTGTAGCAAGGACTAGATACTCTTGCGCTATCCCGTTTTGCTTCGCGTCAATCGTAGAAATATAGCCATTATTATTTTCGGCCAGGACTAGGATTTCGAATGATTTCTTTTCTTTCACACAACAATATTAGCATTAACGTTGTCTAAACGTAAACGAAAAACCAAAAATGGCTTTGACTATCGGCTCTTTTATGATGATAATTGACCACGGCTCGAATAGAGCAAATTAAAAAAGAAGGAAATTACAATGCAACGTCAAACCACAATGGCGAAACCTCTTGAGCTCAAGAAAGCTTGGTATGTTGTTGATGCGACCGACATCTCACTCGGACGCCTTGCAAGCCAAGTCGCAATGATCTTAATGGGCAAGAACAAGCCAATTTACACCCCAAACCAAGATACCGGTGACTATGTTATCGTTATCAACGCCAGCAAAGTGAAACTCACTGGTGATGCCGAACACAAAAAGAATTATTACAATGTTTCTGGCTATAATGGCGGTCTCCGTACCCGCAGTGCTGGTACGATGCTACGCGAATTCCCTGTCGAACTTATTGAACGTTCCGTCTGGGGAATGCTTCCAAAAGGACCTCTTGGACGTCAAATGCACAAAAAATTATTCGTCTACGAAGGTGCCGAACATAAGCATGAAGCTCAAAAGCCAGTCAAGCTTGAGCTTAAGAAATAAGGAGACTCCTAATGGCTAACGAAAAGAAATATTACGGAACTGGTAGACGTAAGAGCAGCGTTGCTCGCGTTTATATCACTGCTGGGAAAGGCAAAATCATCGTTAACGAGAAAGACGTCAACGAATATATGCCTTATGCGACTCTCGTTCAAAACCTCAAACAACCTCTTGTTTTAAGCGGAAGCGAAAATAAGTACGATGTTGAGGCCTTTGTCCAAGGTGGTGGATTCACCGGACAAGCCGAAGCGATCCGTCTTGGTATCGCTCGTGCCTTACTTGAAGCTGGCGAAGACCGCAAGACCTTAAAAGTTGCTGGTATGCTTACCCGCAACGCTCGTTCGAAAGAAAGAAAGAAATACGGTCTTAAAGCTGCTCGTCGCGCTCCACAATTCTCCAAACGTTAATCGTTTGATTTTAGAGAAAAGCATGAAGCACTTGGATTTCTTAAGGAGTCTAGGTGCTTCTTTTCTTTTACTAGGCGCGCCCTTTAAACTAATAGAAACGTAATAAAGGAAATAGTCACATGGTCATCATTGAAAAAGTAGACAAGCTTAACGAAGAAATGACGTCATTCATGAAAGAAGAATTTCAAAAACACGCGGAGAGTAAGGGCATAACGTCTTCTTTTTCTACTTTTGCTTTCCTTGCAAAAGATGAAGATAAAATGATAGGGGTATTGACTGGTCACGCGTATGAAGAAGAAGCGCATATTAGTAATCTCGTTATTCGTGAAAACTATCGTCATTTAAAAATTGGAAGTAGGCTCCTAAAAGAAGCGGAAGACTACTTTAAAGAAAAAGGATTCAAGATTATGGAACTCACTACTTATGAATTTCAAGCGCGCTCTTTTTACGAGAAGAATGGTTTTAAAGTGGAATTTAAGCGCGAGAATAAACAAAATCCCAAGTTTGCAAAATATTTTTTAATCAAATCCCTGGATTAAATCCTCTATCGATAAAACATATTTCCCGATTTCTCTCTCTTAAAATAGGCAAAAATACGAAGATTTTTTGATTGTAATGCCTATAAGCGGAAATCCAAGAAATTGGAAAAATTTGGCTTGTTTCCCCATCCGCTAAGTTGTATATTATTAAGGCACTTTTGTGCGACGGGCCTTTAGCTCAGCTGGTTAGAGCGTGCGCTTGATAAGCGCAAGGTCGATGGTTCAAGCCCATTAAGGCCCACCAAATCTAAAAAACGCCACTTACTTCGTTGAGTGGTTTTTCTTTTGTTTATCCAGATAGAACTTATGTAGCAAGGCCAAAGAGGCAATTGACGAGTGAGAGAAATATCTTTCCTTTTTTTGAAAAAGCGGCTCTTGCTTATTAGAAAATAAAAACCAGAATCTGATCTTCCTCTTCCCTAAACGGATAGTCTCTAAGATCTACGCTTTTAAAAAATACTGCAATAGATTGACTGCGCCCAAAATAAACGAGCAATTAACATTAAATAAATCGACAAAAATATATTATTTGTTCAATATTAAAAGCGGGAAAACATAGCATCGTTTTATAAATAAGAGATAAGCGGTATAGCTTATTAACAATCCTAACGTTGGAAATCGTATTTATCACTTCATAAAATAGAGAGGTATTTCTATTGAAAAGCCATTTTTTCGGTCATTTTCTTCAAAAAAGTTTTCATTTGAATTAAAAACCCATATCGTTTAATTAAATACATTCTTATTAAACGAAAAATTGTTTTAACAAAACTTACTAAATCAAAAAAACATCAATATTTAACTGCATAATTACGATAATTATCGAAGATTAAATTTATGATAATTTAATTTTAGATATAAAATAATAAAACGATAAATAAATCTTTGCAAAATATCGAAAACATCAGTAAACAACTAACTTTTTCCTTCCAAAAATAATTTAATAGGAATATGATTTGTTTGCTCGAGCAAGCACAATTGATTAAAAAGTTTTAGATAGGAGAAATTTTATGAAGAAGCGTAATTTAAGTTTATTGGTGTTTGCCTTATTTGGATCCTTGCTTACCGTTGGTTGCACCAGCGTGATTAAACCAGATAGCCCAACTAAATATGATTTCTTTGTGATCTATCGCCTAGAGGGAGGAACGCTCTCTTACTATGAATGGATTAAGGCCGGTTGCCCAAAAGGACCGATTGAGCCAAAGAAAAAAGAAGAGAAGCGCGAAATCGCTTCTAAGTATTATGACGAAAAAGGGCATCTCATCATTGTTTATAAAGATGGCACCAAGCTTGATCTTGGGAAAGTCGATTGCAAGATGGCGACAGTCAATTTCTATTACGATGATGTTTTACTTTCTAGCACTGAAGTCCATTTCGGGAGCAAAATCAAAGAGCCCGCTTTCGGAGCCTTCTTCGCGAATGGCTGGTTCTTAGATAAAGAATTAACGAAGCCTGTGGATTTCGACGCGCCCGTCTTTAGCGAGAAAATAGATTTATTCGCCCGCTCTGAGGCAAGCAATAACAATGTTGTCATTAGCTTTTATGATGAACTCCTTGGTTTACGTCCGTTCCCAAAGAAAGCTACGGTTGGCGAAAAATACGAGCTTCCCTCTTTAGTCGATATGAATTCCAAATACCGATTCGATGGTTGGTACTATCAAGGAAAAAAGGTTGATTTAGAAGGGAAATGGAAGATTCCTAACCATGTAACCCTTCTTGCTCACTGGGTAGAAAAAGAAGCATTTGAATTAGATTACTTCGGCTTATATCCACAAACTGCGGTTCTTGATCCTAGAGTTCACGAAGACATCGATAAATACGGTGTTAAACATTATCCTTTTGGCAATAAAGTCTTTATTTGCACATGAC
>DKCV01000024.1 GCA_002449265.1 Caryophanales bacterium UBA6865
ACATCATTTGAAATAGAACAAAGCGAAGATTCTATAATATTTTCTGCTTTTTCTAAAACGATAAATTCACGTTGATAGACGAGTCGAGCAATCGGGGTCACCGCTTTTTCTAAATACAAAGATTTTGCTTCCTTTAAAGAAAGGGCGACTGTTTCTTGAATCAAGGCATCCCCTTTCGAAACGAAATGCACCGCTTTTCGTTCTCCTTTCACTTTCGCCAAAAAATAGTGATTGTTATTTTTACGATGAATTAAATTGTAGTAATCGATCACTTCTCCTATTGGGGCAATCACTTCAATCTCGTAACCGACTTCTTCTAAACATTCTCGCTTTAATGCCTCAATTAAAGTTTCGCCTTTTTCTACGCCTCCACCTGGCGTTTCGTAATAATCGCGATGCCCAAATAGGTCATCTCCATATAAATGATGAAAATAGAATTTGCCTTCTTCATTCATTAAAATGGCACGCACAATATTTCTGGATTCATAAATTCCTTTGAAGGGGTATTCGTGATCAAGATAAGAACCTAAGATTTTCACGATTAAACTTTAGGCTTTCCTTTAAAGAAAAGGAAGCTAATATAATGGCATGCTCATAAGGAATCGCCTAATTGCACTACTCTATCGAATCCTAGAACTAGGGCTAGCGATCTATGCTCTAGTCATTTTGATTTTGGGCGACAAAACAGATGCAAGTGGTGTCCAAAGCCTATTATATTTTGGGACGGAATGTGTTTTATTCACAATCGTTATTGTCACTTTAGAAGTGATATTTAACGCCGTCGATTTAGCGAAAAAAGGGCCAAATGGTATTGCTGCGTATGTTTATATGCCCCTTACCTTAGCAGTGCTAACTTTTTTGCTCGCTGATGCTCTTATCTATAACATCGGTGCCCCTTTTTTAGGCGGGTATGCCTCAGGCGAAGGTTTATTTAACGTGATTTTAGTGCATATCATCTTGCCAATTGTCTTTTTATTCGACTATCTTCTTTTTTTAGAAAAAGGAACCGTTTATTGGAGACACGCTCTTTATTGGGCGATTTATCCCCTCTTTTATTTTGCTATCATCATGAGTGCCCATTATATCTTCCAAGACAATTTTTACCCCTATCCATTCTTAAATAACGAAAAATATCAGGATTCGGCGGAAATCTTATCTGGGAATGTTGGTTGGAACGGAGTGATTGTCGTTCTATGTTCGATATTGCTTGGTTTTATCGCGATGAGCTTTTTGATTATTTTTATCAATAATGTCCTCGCTTTAAAATACAAACGCCGTTAAGCTTTCTTCCTTTTAATAAAATCTAATTCATTCACCTTAAGATTTTTGAAGTTCGAATTTTCACTCACTTTTGCAAAAGATAAGAATTTCCAGCAATCTTCTCTTTTGATTTTAATGACGTAAGTTTTGAAAACGCCGTTCTTATAATAGGTACGAAATAAATAGATCGTTTCTTCTTTTTCATCATAGGCGGCAAAATGAGGACGTGACAAAATGTCTTTAGTGACTTCTAGTCTTCTTAAGTAATCATGCGGAAATTCGAACGCGAATTTGTCAAGATGGTTCCCGCTCATATAGACAAAAACATCGCCGGGAAAAGAATACGAAAGCGACCGCTCGATGCTTTTTGATACGCGGCCTAGTTTGATGGATGAATCTGTAGATACCATAAATCTCCTAAAATGGCAGACATAGTTATCCCCATAAAGTAACTACGATTAGAACTCCTAATAGGCGAAATAAATGAGGAGACCATTCGCCTTCTGCCGAGGAAAGGAAAGCCCCTTCACTATTTAATAGTCACTATTTCTATCTTTTTACCAAAAAATTTTCGAAAAATTGAAAATTAGATAAGAACGATTAGAATTATACCCATGGAAAAATATAGCAAAAACTCCGATACTTCCTACGCATTAGGAACAACATTAACGTTCGAATTATTGAAGAGAAAATCGACTCATGCCAAAAGGATTTATATCTCTCCAAAACAAAAAAGGGATGCGACTTATGAATCTATCGTCACGTTAGCAAAGAAGAATCAAATCCCCGTGATTGAAAATAACGAAAAGATCTTCCGCCAATTAAGCGAAAAAGATAACTGCATGGTGATTGGAGAATTCCTAAAATGGAATGATTCTTTAAATAGCGATGAAAGTCATATTGTTCTTGTTCATCCATCGAACAAAGGAAATTTAGGAACCATCCTTCGTAGTGCTGCTGCCTTTTCATACAAAGGCATTGCAATCATTTCTCCTGCTGCAGACGCTTTCGATCCAAAAACGGTAAGGAGTTCAATGGGGGCTATCTTTTCTGTACCTTTCTCTTATTACGATTCCTTTGAGTCTTATCAAAAAGAAATGGGAGAGCGCCACTACTATCCTTTTATGCTACAAGCAAAAGAATATTTAGGGAGCGAAACCATCCTAAAACCATATTCCCTGATATTTGGAAATGAAGCGACAGGATTAGATTCTTCTTTCTTAAAAATCGGCACTCCTTTAAAAATACCGCAAAGTAGCGATGTCGATTCCCTTAATCTTGATAACGCAGTTTCTATTGCTCTATACGAATTTTCAAAAAAGTAATCGATACCACTAATTCGATAGATTCGATACTGATCTTTATTCTTCCCGTATCTTTTTTATCGGTCTTAATAAGCGGAAAAGGAAAAATGTGGATGATATATTCGCATAAAGAGGGCGCGAAAATAATAATTGGTAAAAGAAGAATATTAGGAGAAAGGTGAAATTTCGAAATTCACTATTGACGATTGGAAGCTCATGAATAAGAAGTGCCCCCATAAAGTCAGAGGCAAATAAAAACAAATACCCTAAAATCAAACGAACCAATACTTTTTTGCTCCGAAAGACTTTTTTAGAAATCGAAAGCCAGGAAAACAAGATTAGAAGAACGAAAAAGAAACCAAGCGAAATCCAAAACGAATAAAAAAGACTAACATCTTTTATGGAATGTATTGCATCAAATCCACCAAACAAAACGATCAAAGCAAGGGAAAGTTCTGAAAAACCAATAAAGAAATCAATAAAACAAAGGCACCAATATAAAATCTTATCGCCTTTATAAAATGCTGCTTTCTCGTTGACAAAGTTCGAATACTCAAATTCGCATAACTGCTTAGACGTGCAATCTTTATTTTCTTCGTAAGTCGAATGTAACTTAGTTATCTCGGCTTTTTCCCTCTCTTCCCACATCCTTTTTAAAGGCTTTTTCACCCCATTAGAATAACGAGTGATAAAGGACCAACCAAATATAAATGGAAAAATTAAAAAATCAAAAATAAACGTTAAAATATTTGTTGGGCCAAATGAAAAATTACCGTCTGGTTTTAATTGAAATGTACTAAAAAGCAAGGCAAACAAAGATAAAGACGCGAAAATAAGTAGATAACCAACCACAAAAAACAATAAGGTCTTTTTCTTCAAAAATACTTTTTCGCTTAATGATAGATAAATAAACGATCCTAAACTTAGTAAAAAACCTACAAGGAAAAATAAATAATATCCAAAAAAGAAGAAAGTATCTTTCGTGTAAAAAATTCTTTGGAAGCTAAGCATTTGCGCGGTTATTCCGCATCCAATAGAAAAAAAGTATAGGAAGGCCCCCGATGTGAGAAAGGCCCGATAGCGTTGTTCAGAATTTAGTAGATTCGTGTTCTCGTTGAGATATTTCAAATTTTGTGGATAAATCAAATCTTTAAAGCTCATATCAAATCAAAAACTGGTTTAAAATCCAACCAGCCCCTCCATTCAAAACCCATTTTCAAGCCTTTATGACTTCCCCCTGCATAAACTGCACTCGCGAGAATAGAACCCGCAACCAAAGAAAATATTGCAAGAATGCCCAAAACAACTGGCCCAATAGGGCCAAACAAAGTTGAAACAAAGGCTGAAAATTTACTAAGAACACTTTGAATAATTGGTCCGAATGTACTTGTATAAATTTTTAATTTTAAAACCTTAGCTGCCCGAATTGCTCCAATTAAGCCAATCGTAGACATGATTTGGGAATGGCAAAACGAAGTAAATGCTTCATAAATCTTTCGGCACGTTGGGCTATCTAAATAGATTCCAATAAACGTAACAGAATTCTCACGTAGAAGACCTCTATTTTGCGTAGAAATAGATTTCCTAACATCGTGATCGATAATTTCTACACGTGAAAACGTCTCGCTAATTTTAGTTAAATCAAGGTTTTTCAGCTTGTCTTGAGTGCTCTCTAAGAAAAAAGATCCGTCTTCGATTGCTAAAGTGCTATCCTTCATGTTTGCGAAAAGAGTGTCGACATCAAATTCGCTTTTTTCTTGGTGATTATTCTTTAACTGCTCGTAAAAATCGTCCTCTAAAACAAGAGTTTCTAGATTCATCTCTTTCTTTGGTGTGGCGAAATCAGAAGAAAGATACGAAGGCTGAAAGTAAGCAATATTAATATTTTTGTTTCTATTTTCCTTGTAGCTATCTTCAAAAATCGTTGCGACTTCTTCTTTCATCGCTTCTATTTTTCGATTCATAGGTGAATAGCTTAAAGCGCTAGTAGAGGTGAATAACGCGAAAGTCATCGCTAAAAATTTAAATTTGTTCATATTGTTTTGTGCTGGCAGCCAAGATGTATTGGCCAGTAGTAACTTCTATAACTATTTTCTTTGGCTTTCGTAGAAGAAAATGTTGCTAAAAAGTACTTTAAATATTGCTATGTCAAAGTTAGGCCTATTTCGTTCAGAGGTTGGAAACGAAGATGATGAAACGTAATCTATCGATAGCGGTTTTAGAATAACATAAAAACTTAACTTTTCAATTATTATGACTTTATTTGCTATTCTTTTTCTTGTTTTGTAAATATTTAATTAAAGAAGGAAAAGCAATAAATAATCTCGAAATAAAGCCACGAAAAAACACAAATTGCCTAATTTAGAGAAAAACACACAAAGAAAAATCCAAATCAAAAAAATAGCAATTTAATGAAAACAATGAAATGAAAACGTTATGCAAAAAAGAAAAGACAAGCAGCCATTTTGACTGCTTGTCCATTAGCGATAAGCCTTAGTTTCCTTTATAGGCATCGAGCATGATTTGCTCCATGTCTTTTACAAGAGGAACGCGTGGGTTCGCTGGGGTGCATTGGTCTTCGTAAGCTAGATAAGCGATGGTTTCAAGGTTCTTCTTCCAAACTTTTTCATCTGGAACAAGGCTATTGAAGTTCATATCGATACCAACTTCTTTTCCTAATGCCATAACCGCATCAGCGAGTTTCTTGGTTCCTTCTTCTGGGGTTTCCGCGTGAATACCGATCATGCGGCAGATTTCCATGTACTTCTTATCGCATTGATATTCTTCGTACTTTGGCCAGAGCGATAACTTGGTAGGAACGATTCCGTTATAACGGATGACATGAGGGAGAAGGATGGCGCAAGTTTGACCATGGACAAGGTGATATTCGCCACCGATCTTATGGGCCAAGCTATGGGTTAGGCCTAAGAAAGCGTTTGCGAATGCCATACCAGCGATAGTCGCGGCATTGTGCATCTTTTCACGGGCCTTGAGGTCATGCTTTCCATCTTTAACAGCGCGTGGGAGATATTCGAAGACGAGTTTGATAGCTTCTAACGCTAAACCATCGGTGAAGTCACTTGCCATAACGGAAGTATAGGCTTCAATCGCGTGAGTAAGAACGTCCATACCGGTATAGGCAGTGCTCTTAGCAGGGAGATTGGTCGTGAATTCAGGATCAACAATCGCGATGGATGGGGTTAAGGAGTAGTCGGTTAAAGGATATTTCTTGAGGTTTTCCTTATCGCTAATGACGGCGAATGGGGAAACTTCACTACCCGTACCAGAGGTGGTTGGGATGCAAATGAGTTTGCTCTTTCTGCCAAGCTCTGGATATTTGAAGGCACGTTTACGGATGTCCATGAATTTTTGCTTCAAGTCATCGAAGTTAACTTCTGGATGTTCATAGAAGATCCACATCGCTTTTGCAGCGTCAATTGGAGAGCCGCCACCTAAAGCAATGATGGTGTCTGGTTTGAAACTATTCATGAGCTCAACGCCTTTGCGGACGGTCTTGATATCTGGATCTGGTTCGACTTCCGCGAAGAGTTGATAGGTCACTTCGTTTCTTCTTTGCATGAGTTCATCAATAATCTTATTGAGGAAGCCAAGTTCAACCATCGAGTGGTCAGTAACGATGAAGACCTTTTGTAAATCTTTGCAGGATTTGAGGTATTGAATGCTATTGCGCTCGAAATAAATCTTTTGTGGGACTTTGAACCACTGCATGGTGTTTCTCCTTTTTCCAACTTTCTTGACATTGAGGAGGTTATGAACGTTGGTATTGCCTCCCACAGAGTTATGGCCATAAGAGCCGCATCCTAACGTTAAGGATGGTTCAAAGGAGTTATAGACATTGCCTAAGCCGCCGAATGTCGAAGGAGAGTTCCAAACGATACGGAGAGCTGGGCACTTATCACCAAAGGCATCTGCCATTTCTTGCTCTTTGCAATGGATTTCCGCAGTGTGTCCTAAGCCGCCGAAATGAAGCATTTCGTCACACATCTTGAAGCCTTCTTCCGCATCTTTGACTTTGTAGAAGCCAAGAACTGGAGAAAGTTTTTCTCTCGATAATGGTTCTTCTGGGCCGACTTTTTCAAGTTCAACGCCGATAATGGCAGTATCTTTAGGAACTTTGAAGCCGCTTTGTTCAGCAATCCATTGTGGGGACATACCGGCAATCGCAGCATTGAGTCTACCATTTTCAACACCTTCTTTGCCTTTTTCAACGCCAAACATGAACTTTTCAAGTTTGCGAGCTTCAGCTGGAGTAGCAAAATAGACGTGATAGCGTTTGAATAACGCTTTCATTTCTTCATAAATCGGTTCATCGATGAATACAGCGGATTCACTCGCGCAAATCATGCCGTTATCGAAGTTTTTGGAAAGGACAACGTCATTGACGGTCTCTTCTTTGTCGCAGCTTCTATCGATGTAGCAAGGAACGTTACCTGCGCCAACGCCTAAAGCTGGTTTTCCACAACTATAAGCAGCGGTGACCATGGCGTTACCACCCGTCGCTAAGATAGTAGCGACACCAGGATGCTTCATGAGTTCGCTTGTGGCGTCCATGGAAGGATGTTCAATCCATTGAATGCAGTTACTAGGCGCTCCCGCAGCAACCGCAGCATCGCGCATAACAATCGCAGCCGCTTTGGAGCTTTCTTGTGCTTTTGGATGGAAGGCAAAGATGATTGGGTTTCTTGTCTTCATGCAAATAAGAGACTTGAAAATAACGGTCGAAGTTGGATTGGTGACTGGAGTGATACCAGCGATAACGCCAAGAGGCTCGGCGATTTCGGTAATACCCGTGACAGGATCATTGGAGATGATGCCAACGGTTTTCGCGTGACGCATATTGTTCACGACATATTCGCAAGCGAATAAGTTCTTCGTGGCCTTGTCTTCAAAGACACCACGTTTCGTTTCTTCGATTGCTTTACGGGCTAAATCACCGTGGTGATCAAGACCGGCAACAGACATCTTAGCGACAATGTAGTCAATTTTTTCTTGGTCATAAGAGCCAAAATCCTCGAGGGCTTTTAGACCTTTTTTGACTAGTTCGTCCACTTCTTCTTTCGCGGACGGAATTTTCTTTTCCTCAGCCATTAATTTTCCTCCTTGGCTAGTTCTTCGTTGAGACGATGAGATAAGACGGCAAGCGAACTTGAAAGGTTAACGTTTTCGATGACGACGTTACTTGGGGCAGTGACATGGATTGGAGCGAAGTTCCAGATGCCTCTAGCGTCGCTTTTCACAGCCAAATCCACTACACCTTGCGCAGCATTCGCAGGAACGCAAATGATGACGATTCGACTAGCGAGAGTTGGAAAGATTTTTTCAAACTCATCTAGCGGATAAACCGGTTTCCCGTTGATCGAAGTTCCGATTTTTTTCGGATCGACATCAAAACCAGCAATGATTTTGAAACCCATCTCGCTAAAATTCGGATAACGTAATAAAGCTCCACCCAAATGTCCCGTACCGATAAGCACCGCAGTCGTGGTATCACGATACCCTAGGAAAGATTCAAGAGTTTCGATGAGTTTCCGAATATCACGTCCTTTTTTAGGGCGACCCGCTTCCGAGCAGATAGCTTGCAAATCTTTACGAATTTGCTCTTCGCTATAGCCAAGCTCTTTGGCGATTTTCGGGGAACTGATGGTCTCCATCCCTTCCTCTTGGAGTTCTTTAAGGTACTTCAGGTAAATCGGGTAACGTTGTAGTTGGTTTTTGCTATAGGTTTTCATCACGCCGTTCCTTTCAGTAATCTTTTACCGGAAATGATAATAAACTTCATTGAAAAAAATGTAAACTATTTCGATAAGTAATTACCGATATAAAAGTACTTTTTTTAAAAAAATTAGTTTTTATCGAATGTTTTTGCAATATTTTTACCGGTATTTTCTAAGCGCTTTCATGAAAATTGATCAACGAAAACAAGCTTTAATGTCTTAATAAAGGAAAAGATTTTCGTTTTTTCCTTTGCTCAGTGATTGCTTTCTTCATTAGCCTTAGCAAGATTTATCCCTTTTGTTTCCTTGACTTTCATCATCAAAACAAATAAGGAAAGAGCCCAGGCTGGGATGCAGATGAAGAAATAGAATAAGGATAAATACTTTAGTCCAACCACGTGAGGGGCAATTGCCGCTAAAGCTTGGCTTAGAATCATCCCCACGCCATAAAATAAGCTCCAACTAGCCATAATTGAGGCTCTTAAATTGGTCGGCGCGCTTTCTCCCGCCAAAAGGGAAAGAACGTCACCATTGCTCCAATCGGCGCCTAAAAGGCAGCCCAAAACTAAGCCAATTAGCCAAGTTGGCCAAGATAGCTGAAGGCCTAAGCAAAGAAGCAAATAGAAGACGGTACAACTAGATAGAAGAACGATGGAAGTAATTTTTCTTCCCCACTTATCGCTTACAAAACCGTATAGCATTGTGATAATCGCGCAAGTAAAAGGGAAATAAAAGCCGACATCCGTCGCCTCTGCTTGATTCAACCCGCCCATCCCCAAAAAGCCATTATTGAGAATAACCCCATATCCATTGCAGCATGCATAGCAAAGCTGAGCGATCCCCGTAGCAATGCAAATATAACGAATTTGCGGCGTTTTTAACGTATAACGAACGGCAGCAAGAAATCCGCCTTGTTTGGTGCTGATTTCTTTTTCTAAGGCAATTCGTTCCTCTTTGCTTTTTCTTAAATACGCGATTCTAGAATTCAAAAAGACATCACTTTCTCTCGCAAAAAGCAAAGCGATTAAGCTCACGATGAACGTCGTAACGGCCATCGTTAGAAAAATCCACTTATAGGATTGATAATCGTTTGTGTCCAAAAACAAACGACGCAAAAGCGCAACAAATACTAAACCGAGCTCCGCGACACCTTTTGTAACCGAATAGATCGCATTCCTATGCTTTTCAGGCGCAATTTCAAAAATATAAACAACTTGTTGGTCGGGGGTAACAAAGAAGCGGAGGGCAAACATCGCGATTGCATAAACGAAGATATTATTCGCGGTAAAAAACAATAAGCAGGATGCGGAAATCCCCAAAGTGTTGATAAATAGGAATATTTTTCTCCCATGGCGATCCGCCAAAGGGCGGTAAAGCAAAGATAAGATAAGCATCATATTGCTCAATAAGGTAATAAGGGATAGCTTGCTTAGCCCATCCCCTAGCATTTTGAGCAAAGCCTCTGGCCCTACCCCTCCATAAGCCGCGTTATTAAGAACCTCTAAGGAATAGCCATTGGAGTTGGCCCATGAATATCCACTTAATGCGACATTAAGTTCCGTCTGCAAAGAATTCGGGAGGTTCGTGCAAATTTCATCGACGATATAAATCAAAGCGAGAATAAAAAGCATATACCATAAATAGAAATGGCTCTTTGGCTTAGCCTTCTCTTTTAATAAGCGCCTAAGCTGTCTTTTCTCAAATGCTTCTTTTCTTAATGTCTTAGTTTCTACACTCATAATCGAAATCAAATTCATAATTCGTTGCTAAAGAGAATTCAGTAACAAAAAATTAGGAATTTTCACTTTCATGTTCATGAACTTTATAGTAATCAAAGAAAGAAAGCCTCGTCAATAGGAGGAAATTCCTTATTTTTCCGATTTGCTAAATAGCAAGTCTCCTCATGAGAATGAATCAAGCCGATTGCTTGAAGATAAGAATAGATAATTTTCGTACCTGTAAACTTCATTCCTCGTCTTCTTAAATCGCTAGAGATTGTATCGGATAGTTCGTTACTGCTTTTTCCTCTTTCTAATAAAATCTTTTTGCCAGTAAAGGACAGTAGATTTCGAGAAAAAGAAGAATACTCCTTTTCAATCTCTAAAAATAGTTTCGCATTGGATACGCTCGCCAAAATTTTTCTTTTATTACAAATAATGTCTTTATTTTTCATCAAAGAAACGATTTTTTGTTCGTCGAAAGATGCGACAACGGAAGGAATGAATCCTTTGTACGCTTTTAAAAAAGATTCGCGTTTATTCAAGACACATTCCCAAGAAAGCCCTGCTTGAAAGCCTTCTAGAATGAGCATTTGAAATAGATATTTTTCGTCTAAATTCAAAACGCCCCACTCATTGTCGTGATAGCAAACGTAAAGTGGGTTATTCGTATTACACCAAGAGCAGCGCTTCATAGCGATATTTTCTTCTCCAAAGCTAGCAAAGCGATTTTGTTATTCAATCCTCCGTGGAATCCAACCATTTTCCCATTCGCTCCGATAACGCGGTGGCAAGGAATAAGTATCACAAGAGGATTTCTTCCAACCGCTCCGCCGACAGCCTGAGAAGACATTTCTCTTATTCCTCTTCTTTTTGCAATCAGCGAGGCGATTTCTCCATAAATTAGTGTCTCACCATAGGGAATCGTAAGCAAAATATCGCTCACTTCTTTTTGAAAATCGCTACGAACTTTGAGACGATAATACGGTCGCCAAGATGGATTTAGCCCTGCGAAATATTCGTCAAGCCATTTCCGGATGCTTGCAAAAGCAGGTTTTCTTTCTCCATCATCAATTTTCTTAGAACGAAAGAAAGAAATCTCCACTAGTTCCCCTCCTTCATTCCTCAAAAGGAGATTATCATAAGGGCTAGGGGTAATATAAATTTCTTGTTCCATCGCTAAGATTATCTTGCTTTTTATAACGTAATGAAATCGCAATAAATTTAATTCTCGACGGATCTAGTTGCAATCAAAGCTTTAATAAAAACTCAATCTCAGGAAGGACATCGATTCATAGTTATTCTTGATTTAAATTAATGTAAAGCGACATTTGCAAATAGGAGATGGCGAAACTTGCTTATCACTCCTTTTATGTTCAATTGCGCTGTCCAATAAAGAAATCAGATCGTTTTTCATATGCCTTGTTTTTCGATGTTCCAGCTTTGCGCGAAGTCGCAGTAATTGGCATCACCGCTCAAAAAAATCTGAAACCTCACACAAAACTGAGAGCCGATTTCATAAAATAAAAAGTCTTTATTTGCACATG
>DKCV01000010.1:0-64782 GCA_002449265.1 Caryophanales bacterium UBA6865
CACATCATTTGAAATAGAACACATCTTAGAGAGAACGCCCTTAAAGCATTTGAAATCGGTGTTAAGGAAGGCGGCGCAAATGCAATCATGACCGCGTTCAATAATGTTGGAAGTACACCTTGCTCCTATTCCTATGCGCTTCTACAACGCGTGCTACGCAATGAATGGGGTTTTAAGGGAGCGGTCATTACCGATTATGGAGTTGGTAACCCTGCTTATCTCATCCGTTCTGGCAATGATTTAAAATTGAATCCAAACAATGGCACAACAGGCTTAAGCGCCTCGAACAAAGTCGACGTATATTGTGGGGTTCAAGCGATTCATAATATTCTTTATTCCTATTGCAATACCTATTACGCAACAAAGAATTATGATCCTAGCACGACCATCGTCTTCACCGAACGCGTTCAACCGTTTAGATGGTGGATCCCTGCTTTAATTGCTGTCAATGTTTTAGCGGTAGGCGGACTCGTTTTCTGGAGCGCTATGATTACTCGCTCTATCTTGAAAGGCGACGACAAGGAAGCGAAAAAAGCGAAGTAGTCCAAAAGAAATGATTTTGAATCAATACGATTGACAAATCATTTGGTTAATTGGTGGCGCTTTTTGGCGCCGCCAATTTGCATTTAGTAATATTATTATAAGCAAAGATAAAACGATGGGTGGAATTATGTGGAGGTTTGCGATTGTTGAAGACAATAACACCGATGCTCTTAAGTTAAAGGAGTGTATCAATCGCTTTTTTCAACATGAGAATTCACCTGTTTTAATTGATTTTTTTGATTCAAGTACGCAGTTTTTGCAGAGATATTCACAAAATTACAATGCAATTTTCATGGACATCGAAATGCCATCGATGAACGGGCTAGATGTATCTAGGAAGATTCGCGAAGTCGATAAAAACGTGATTATCGTTTTTGTGACCAGCATAGTTCAATATGCAGTAGACGGGTACGCCGTCAGCGTATTCGATTGTCTTATTAAACCTTTTACTTACGAAACGTTTGAAATCAAAATGCAGCGCATTGCCGAACGGCTTAGCAAATACAATGCCGACGATCATTTACTTTTGAAAACAGCTCGCGGAGCTATTCAAATTCCAATTTCTTCCATATATTATGTGGAAGTGTTGAACCACAATTTGATTTATCATTTAGAGAAAGAAAACATTCAAGTTTACGGCAAACTTTCAGCGGTTGAGACGACTCTTTTAAACAAGGGGTTCTTCAAATCGAACCGCTGCTACTTGGTAAATTTGCGGCATGTAAAAGGCTTTAGCAGCGATTTGCTACTTGAAATAGGCGATAAAGGGGAGAAGCTTTTGATTAGCCGACGGAGGAAAGCGGATTTACTGAAGGCATTGACGAGTTATCTAGGAGGGATGTAGAGAACGTGTACACAGACAACAACCTTTTTCTCTATCGTCCACTTTTTGTTTTGCAAATCCTTGTTGCTGAGCTTTTGTTTTGCGGAAAATTAAAACGTCGAAAGCTGTTTTGGCTATATTTTCCAATTTCTTTCGTTCTAGTCTTAGCTCTTTCTTTCTCTGTGCCATATGAATACCAAAATAGCGCATATGGTTCTTTCCTTTTCTTTCTATTGTTCCTATTTTGCGTCGGCTTCCTTTTTATCAATTTCGCTGCAAGTTCTAAAACCATGTTCTTTGTTGCTAGCGCAGGCTATACCGTTCAACATATTGCCTCTGAACTTTATGAGCTTTTATATGCGGTTATGGGTCTAAATAACGTTTCTTCCTCTAATATTTATGGCGAAATCATCGCAAATTCCGGAACTTCTAGTTCTTTGGTTTTGTCTTTTTTCGGAAACAATTGGTTTCTAGCGGTTTTATACGGGACGATTTATTTCTTGGTTTATTTGTTCATGTATTATTTGTTGGCAAGAAAGGTAACCGGGGAAGATACGGAACGTTTATCTTCTTTTTCTTTGCTCACGATTTTCTTTTTTTCGATTTTGGTGAATGTTGTTTTCGGGGCAATTGTGATTTGGTCAGTCAATAATAGCGCCTCTAAAACGGTTTTGACGATGCTTCACGTTTACAATATCGCTTGCTGTTCGTTACTTCTTTTCCTTATGTTTGAGCTCAAAAGGAGAAGAGTTGCGGAAACAGAACTTGCGATTGAAAACGAGCTTCATATTCGAGAAAGAGAAAAGTACGAACAAGCAAAGAAAAATCGAGAAATTATCAACTTAAAATGTCATGACTTGAAGCATCAGATTCATTCTATCGGAAAGACTAGAGCAATCGGGAAAGACGTTTTAAATGAAATCGAAGAATCCATTAATATTTACGACACGATTTATGATACGGGTTGCGAAGCGCTTGATATTATCCTGGGCGAAAAGGACTTGATATGCAGGAAAGAAAACATCACGTTTACACCAATCGTAGACGGATCGCTTTTTAATTCTTTCAAAGAATCGGAGGTTTATTCGCTTTTTGGCAATATATTAGATAATGCGATTGAAGCATCTAGAAAAGTGAATATGGGTGCTAGAGTGATCGGCTTATCCATTAAGAAAGTGAATGGATTCACGATTGTTCACGAATATAACCGCTATAAAGGGAAATTACAAAAAACAAATGGTTCCTTTTTGAGCACGAAAGGTGATGATTCTTTCCATGGCTATGGATTAAAAAGCATCACAGCCATCGTTGAAAAGTATGGAGGTCAACTTTCTATTAAAACTAAGGACCAAATTTTCACGATGGATATTATGTTTGAAAGCAAACACTGATTATTGATTAATGTGATAAACGGCTTTTTTGCCCTCTTTTTCCATGAGATGTTTCCAAAGAACCTGCATCATCATGTGATTGAAAATAAGATGGATGTCTTCGGTGATTTGCATGTCATCAATTTCGACATCGATATGATAATTTGCGATATTTTTTAGTTTGCCGCCTTCGTAACCAGTCACCCCCACAATGTCACAACCAAGCTTTTTGGCATATTGGGCGGCTTTTATGATGTTGTGACTATTCCCGCTTCCAGAGATAGCGATGACCAAATCGCTCTTTTTTAGTTTCTTTTCTAAAGGATACAAGAACACATTTTCATAGCCTAAATCGTTCGCGACGGCCATCATTTCGGTTGTGTTATCGCTTAGGCAAACGAAATTGAAGCGTTTCTCTAATTCAGAAGACACGCCTTTATTAAAATCACAAACCATATGTGAAGCGGTGGATGCGCTTCCTCCATTGCCCATCGTGTAAATTGTGTCCCCGTTTTCATAGTGACGAAGAACGCATTCGAATACACGCTCCCATTCGTCCATGTCTAAGTTTTTTAAGGCAGCGATTTCTCTAGATAAGTAATCACCCATTTCTTTTCTTATTTCGCTCATTTTGTTCTCGATTTCTAGGAATTAATCTACTTGAAGTTGCTTCATTAGGCAATGAAAGAATTGCTTATTGATTCGCTAGGCAGGCCTCTATTCCTACTTTTAGGCGCGTTAAGCCATCAGATAGAATTTTACTAGGATAAGCGAGGTTCATTCTTAAAAAGCCATTCCCCGTTTTCCCGTATACCTTTCCGCTCGAAAGGATTAAACCAGTCTTTTCGCGTAGAAACGAGACTAGTTTCTCGGAATTTGGTTCTACTTTTCTAGCGTCAATCCAAAGCAAATACGTTGCATCCGCTTTAGTGAAGGATAAGGAGGGGATATTATTTTCAATAAAGTTTTCCGCTTTATCGCGATTCGAAAATAAATACGCGCGTAATTCGTCAAGCCACGCCTCTCCTTCATTTAAAGCAGTCACTGCGGCTAAATAAGAAAATACATTTCCTTCTGCGACTTCGTCCGTATTAATTTGGCGGTTCACTAGTGAACGAATTTTTTCGTTTGGAATGATAATTGCAGAAGTTTGAATTCCAGCTAAATTAAAGGCTTTTGTTACGGAAATCGCTGCAAAACCAACCTCTTTATTCGTTTCGTTCACGGATAAAAACGGCACATAAGAAGTGCCGATCCTTGTAATTTCCCCATGAATTTCATCGCTTAAAGCGATAACGTGATGCTTCTTTGCTAGTTCGCCGATTCTTGCCAGTTCTTCTTTCGACCAAATTTTTCCGACAGGGTTTTCGGGATTGCACAAAATAAACAAGGTTGTTTTTTCTTGTTCAAATGCTTTTTCTAAGTTAACAAAATCCAAAGAATACTCGCCATCTTTTTCTAGCAAAGGCACTTCTAATGGGATACGCCCATTATTAATAATGGAGTTGTAGAAGATGTTATAAACGGGAGGCGTGACAACAACATTATCACCTACGCTAGTTAATTTTCTAACGCTGCTAGAGATGGTTGGAACTACGCCTAAGGAAAATAGTAGCCAATCTTTTTCAATTTCAAAATCATGTCTTCTTCTATAAAAAGAGCGATATGCCTCATACCAATCTTCCGTAGGTTCTGTATATCCATAGACCCCTTCTTTTGCGCGCTCCACGATTGCGTTTTTAATCGCGGGGCATGTTTCAAAATCCATATCGGCAACTGTTAAAGGTAGCTCACCCTCTTTAACGTCCCATTTTAAGGAGCCAGTATGATGACGGTCGATGATTTTATCGAAATCAAACGGCATGGTATTCTCCTTTTTCGTTTTGGATTTCAATTCGCGTCGCGCTTGGATCAATGGATAAATCATCACGAATTATTGTTTTGATGTTTTTTGCTTTGATGCTTCCCGATAATGGATTTTTCACCGAATCGATTTCGCTAATTACGTTCGCCTTTATTTCGGAGCAATATTCAAAAGTTAAATCGCTATTTTCGATAACGCAGTCGATAAGTTTAATCCCTTTCATATAGCAAAAACCTTGATGTGAGCGGATTTTGCAGCGAATTAAAGTTACGTTCTCGCTGTTCCATCCAAAATATTCCCCATCGATTTCACTATCTTCGATGGTCACGTTTTTGCAGTTCCAGAACGCGTCTTTGGTGTGCAAAACGCTATGCCTTACGACGATATTTTCTCCTCCATCGAAGGCGTAATCTCCGTCTAATTCAAGATGATCAACCAAGACGTTTTTCGATTGCATTAATAGGTAGGAGCCTTTCGCATAAGAATTTTTAAGCGTGACATCGTAGCACCACCAAAGCGTTTCATCCGCTTTTTCAAATCTGACGTCTTCGATCACGATACCATTTGCGTGGCGGAATTCTTTTGGAGCGTAAATGACTAGATGCTTAAACGTAGAATCCTTGGTGTACCAAATTCCTGCTCTAGCCATTTCTAAGAATGTGCAATTCCTAACTTCAAAGTGTTCTCCGTACCATAACGGGTATTTCCAACCAAAAGTGCAATCCCTTAAAGAAAGATTTTTAGATTCTTTTAAAGGTGACTCGCCATTATCGAATACACAATTTCTAATGTCGGCGTTTGCTTTTTTGAAGAGGGCGCGCTCCCCTTCGAAGTGCTTTTGTTCTATTAATTCTTTTTCCATAATTTAATCATTTACTATAATAGCAAAATCTTTACGTATGGCGAAAATTATGCTCTTTTTCTCTATCTATGGCGGAGCAATACTTTTCTTGCAATAGTTATATCGTTATAGTGAGGTTTTGCTTATGCGTTTTATTCGAGCTAGTTGGAGACTACTTTTTTCTCTATGCGCTTTCTTTCTTTTGTTCCTATTTGTCGTTACGTTATTCTCTTTGCGTATTCTCTATAAATATGACTCTACTTCCTTTATTGAAAATCAAAGCGTCGTTATTGATACGATTGGGGTAATTGGCTTCAAAACGCCGTTATTTCAAGGGGATAACATGATTTTCAAGGCCAAAACCATTGGTAGTATCATTGGGATGGATCCAAATAATTTATCCTTTAGTGGCTTCGATTTTAGTAAAAGTGTAACAGGAACGTCTTTTTCGCAGTTCACGTTCTCTTATGATTCCTATATGGTGGGAGGCTCTATCTTAGCAATGCTTGGGCTACTTATTATTATCGTTAGTTATTCTAAGAAGAGTCTTACTCTTTTCGGCACGATTATGCTTCTAATTGGTTCAGGGACAGTGTTCCTTCAAGACGCTACATATATGCCATTCGTGTTCTCGATTCAAAGTTTGAACAAAAGCCAAGGAATGATTACCAATTTCTCTCTTAGAGAATTAACGATTGGGATAACACTTGCCTCGATTAATCTTCTTTGCTTATTGAATTTAATATTCGTGCTTAGCAAAAGAAAAAGAGTCATCGTTAGAAAAGCGAGATAGAGTCGCTACTCCGTCTCTTCCTTTTGTAGCAAAATTGGCTTAGACTACTAAGGCTACACGAGGTTTTTACTATGGACGAACAATTAAATGATCAAGAGCAAGCTAGACGCGACAAGCTTCCTAAATATGAGGAACTCGGCGTTGATCCTTTCGGGGCCCGTTACGAATGGAAGGACCAAATTAGAGACATTCGTAAAAAATATGGTTCTTTAAGCGCAGAAGAATTAGAGCAAAAACAAGTCACCGTTAATGTTGCTGGACGCCTTATGGCGATTCGTCGCATGGGCAAAGCAAGCTTCGTGAATCTCAAAGACGAATACGGAAATATTCAAGCTTGGATTGGCATGAACGTAATTGGTGAGCACGATTACGCCGTTTTCAAGCTTGCCGATTTAGGCGATATCGTTGGTTTAGAAGGAACACTTATGCTCACGCGCACTGGCGAACTTACCATTCGTGTCAGTAAATATACCCACATCACAAAATGCTTAAAGCCTCTTCCAGAAAAATTCCATGGACTCACTGATTTGGAAGACCGTTGCCGGCATCGTTATGTCGATTTGATTATCAACGATGATTCTAAACGCGTCGCCTTACTTCGCCCTTCGATTGTGAAGGGGATTCGTCACTACTGCGATGAACGCGGATTTGTGGAAGTGGAAACCCCGGTTCTCTCTCCGATTGCCGGTGGGGCGAGCGCGCGTCCATTCATCACCCACCACAATGCCTTAGATAAGGATTTTTATCTTCGCATCGCGACTGAGCTCAATTTGAAGAAATGCATGGTTGGTGGAATTGACCGCGTTTATGAAATCGGCCGTATCTTCCGCAATGAAGGCATTGATAACCGTCATAACCCGGAATTCACCACGATTGAACTTTACCAAGCGTTTGGTGATTTGCGTTCCACGATGGAATGGGCAGAAGGCTTATTCCATTACATTGCCACTACAGTTGTCGGAAAGAGCGTTTTTCATTGGCATAATAGTGATATCGATGTGAGTAAACCCTTTGCCAATATTTCGATGGCCGAAGCCATTAAAGAAAAAACCGGTATTGACTTTACAGAAGACATTCCGTTTGAAAAAGCGGTTGAGTTAGCCAAAGAGCACAAAGTTCCGCTAGAGAAAAGTTGGAATAGCACTGGCTATATCATGCAAGCCTTCTTTGATGAATTCGTTGAGCCAACTTTAATTCAGCCAACCTTTATTCACACTTACCCAATTGAAGTTTCGCCTTTGACCAAAAAGACGGAAGACCCACGTTTCGTTGACCGTTTTGAACTATTCATTGGTGGAACCGAATTCGCAAACGCCTATAGCGAACTCAATAACCCATTTGATCAAAAAGAGAGGTTCTTGGCCCAAATGGCAGCGCGTGATAGAGGCGATGATGAAGCGAACGAAATCGATTATTCCTTCCTTGATGCCTTAAATTACGGCATGCCGCCAGCAGGGGGCATTGGCTTAGGCGTTGACCGCTTCTGCATGCTTATGTCGGAAGAAGACACGATTCGCGAAGTGCTTCTCTTCCCGACGATGAAAGACGAAAAATAAGACGATTCATATTAGCCATGGCGAAAAAGGAACCATGGCTTTTTTGTATTAATCGTTTTCCTTCGATTCGTTATCTTTCTTTAATTCATCGAATTTCTCGCGCATTGTCGGATTATTCTTCGTGAGTTTTTTGATGGATAAATCTTGCGCCTTGTCGTTAGCGATTCTGAGATTCTTTTCTGATCCAATCAGGTTGTCTTTCACCTTTTGGAGGTGCGCGATTGTTTTATCGATTTCCTCAATCGCAACAGCGAATTTATCACTAGCGAGTTTGAAATTCCTTGCAAATCCTTGTTGGAAATCCGCGAGGCTATTTTCAAAATTTGTGATATCGAGATTTTGGTTTTCAATCTCGACGAGCTTTTTCTTATATTCCAATGAATTTTTGGCAGCGTTAGCAAGAAGGGTGATGATAGGAAGAAAGCATTGTGGGCGGACAACATACATTTTCTTATAACGGTAAGATACATCAACGATGCCCGCGTTATAGAGTTCACTATCAGGTTCAAGCATTGAAACTAGAACCGCGTATTCGCAGTGCTTCTCGTTTCTATCCTTATCGAGTTCTTTAAAGAAATCCTCGTTTTTATGTTTTGTAGCAGTGGTCTCGTTTTCGTTTTTCATCTCGAACATGATGGAAATGTATTCTTGCTCGTCAATCGAGTCTCTAAAAATGAAATCCCCTTTTGATCCGGTTTCTTTGCTGACTTCATTATCTTTTTCAAAATAAGCATTTGGGAAAGCGCTTGTCCTTAGCTTATTGAATTCAATCATGCAGTGCTGCTCTAGCGTTTCGCCGACAAGTTTTGTGGACATTTTCGCTTTGAGGTCTTTATAAAATTCGATTTCGGAGTCTTTTTGCTTTAATTGAATATCGTATTTTTGCTGGATGCCCGCTAATTTGAGCATGTTTTCTTGCTCCTTGGCGGAAAGACTATTTTGGAGCGCTTGGATTTTCATGTCCTTTTCATTCAACGCGCTTTTAAGCTCGTATTCTGATCTATCTTTTTCTAGGGCAAGTTTATGGTTAAGTTCTACGATTTGTCCTTTTAAATCGGCAATATCTTTTGCCTTTTCGTTTATGTACTTTTCTTTTTCTAGTTCGATTTTCGAATCAATATTTTCCTCTATGTTCTTCTTCTCAAGCGTTAAAGATTCAATTGTTTTGTCTTTGTTCGCGAGAGCATTATTTAAAGCGATTTTGTTTTCGCTTTCTTTGTTCGCCAAGGTGTTGCGTAGACTCGTTAATTCGTCCTTGAGGGAAGTAATCTCTTCGTTATATTTTTCAGATAAATCTTTTTCTTTTAGTTTAGAAATTGCTTCTTGTTGTTTCGCTATTGCAGCAAGTCTTTCATCAAGTTCTTTATTGAATTCTTTGTTTTTGACTTGGCTTAAAAGTTCAGCGTAATCGCCATCATTTACTTCAATAACCGTTCCGCATTTTGGGCATTTGATTTCTTGCATATAAGTTTCTCCTTTTTCTATACATTATCGTTTGTTTTGGTTCTTTCGTTCTCTTTCGTAAAGTGCGTTCCACAAAAATAGAGGAGCGCACCAAGCGAATAGAAAGCCGCAATTAATTTAAAAAGCACATCCATATAATTTGTTGCAAAATACGATAGGACATTCGCTGCGACGAATAAACCAATCGCTCCAAAATAATAATAAGTTCTTAGGATAGGATTTGTTTTTTCTTTTAACGCGAAATAAGTAAAAACAGCTAAACCTAAAGAAATGATGGCGAAAAGTAAGCGGAAGAAGTAGCGGAGAAATCCATTGCCGGCATTTTCAAAAAGCGTCCAATCTCCGCTAAATAAGTTCCTTGCTTCAATGATAATGAAAACAAGCGAGATTAAAAGCAAAATCCCCGCAAAAATATAACTAATTATTTTTCCCGCCTTTTTCATAACGTGTTCCTCGAATAAATGGTCTCACATAAATCGCTTGTGAGGAAATCACTGACAATTATGCCTAGATTTTTGCGATTTTTGATTTCTTCTTTTAGCCAAGGATTAACGATTTTTGCCGTAGTTCCTGCGTAAGTTGGTGGAAAACTATTAACGTAGTAGCACGAAGAGAAATTTAGTGTCAATTTGCTAGGATTTTCTTCGCTATAGTTGAAACATGCACGGATTTCTTCTTTCTTTGTTTCGATATCATTCACTTTGTAATGGTCTTGAACGTGAAGATTACTTTCTTCAATATCAAACGTGTTTGAACTCGTTGCTTCTTTTGGGTCGAGCCAACCTTTAAAAGCGGGTAGTCCAATCGAAGGATTTTCATAACGGGAAACGAGAAATATTTTGCCTCTAGCCTCTTTTAGGGTGGTTGGAATTACACCCGTTGTATTCCAGATTGAAGTATAGGGTAATAAAGCCGCTTTCAGTGATTCATCGAAGGAAACGTTTGTGTTTTGAGGAGCGCTTTCCATTTTGATTGATACGATAAGCGCTTCGCTCGTATGCCCTTTTAAGAAATTTTGGAAGTCTTTTAAAGTAGATGAGAAGTCCAAATCTTGATCAACAAAGCCGTGCACAACTTTCAAAACGTTATTCCTTTGTTGAAGGCGAATATCGAAAAATCTTGCCCCAGCACAAAGCTGTTCCGTTATGGATAAGTCCTGACATTTTCCAGAAAGGTCAGCGAAAGAATGAAACGCACCAGCGTCGTGAGATCCAGGGATGGATAAAGCGGTTAGAGGAGTATCACCATCGACCTTTTTCATCCAATTTTCTCCGCGATATGTCGCTTTGTTTGCTCGTAAAGGCAACATCGCTAGTAAAGCCATTACGCATAAGCAAACACTCATAGAGGCAGCGATAATCATGTGTTTCTTATTTGTCATATACGGCTCAATTTACCACAAAAATGAAATTGTTGAAAAATTTTTGGTAAAAAAGAGGAAAACTTGCCTATTTATAAATGAGGAGAAATTTTTGTTCTTCTCCATGGCTCGTCATTAGGAAAAGCTTTCTAGCCCTGGTTTATGGTTAGAAAGAACAGTGACCCCTAATTCTATTTGCGTCCCACTTACCGTCATAATATAATTATGACCGCCTTAAGGAAGGATTAAGGCACACACTCTTATGGCCACACGCGTTTTGCGAGGTGGCTCGGAGTCCGAAACTAGGAGGTGCAAATATGAAGAAGTACGAGATCATGTACATCTTACGCGCTGACCTTGAAGAGTCTGCACGCAAAGATGAGATCAGTAAGCTCCAAGGTATCCTTGAAGGCTTAAAAGCCAAGGTTACCGATACGAAAGAATGGGGCTTAAGAGATTTTGCTTACCCAATCAAAAAGCAAACGAAGGGTTACTACGTCATCATCAAAGTGACGAGCGAACCAGCCGCGCTTAATGAATTTGAACGTCTTGCAAAACTCGACAGCAATGTCATTCGTCATTTGGTCACTGTTGATCAAGAATAAACCGCGATTAACGGAGGTCAATATTTATGCTTAATCGAATCATTATGATTGGTCGTCTCACAAGAGACCCAGAACTCAGAAAAACACCATCGGGATTGTCAGTCGCTTCCTTCACGATTGCTTGCGATGATAGCCGCAAAGGCCCAAACGGAGAAAAACAAACAGTTTTCATGAACTGCTCTCTATTTGGTCAAACTGCTGAATTTGCTGGCAAATATGCCCGCAAAGGGAATCTTGTTGCGATTCAAGGACGTCTTACGCAAAGAAAGTATGTTCGTCGTACTGATAACGTCCAAGTCACCGCGACCGATATCGTTGCCGATGACTTCCAATTACTCGAGCCAAAAGGTTCGAACGCCGCTACTAACGATACAGGTTATACTGCTGATGCCGCTTCACCAAGTGCTGCGGCCCCTCAAACGCAAAATAGCGATGGCTTAGATTCCATTGATGTCGTAGATGATGACTTGCCGTTCTAAAGAAATGAAAGGATATTGGAGCAATGGCTTATAAAAAAATGAGACCAAGAAAAAAGGTCTGCTACTTCAAAAAGAATCACATTAAGTTCATTGATTACAAGGATGTTGAACTTCTCCAAAGGTTTGTGAACCCAGATGGAAAGATCGCTCCTCGTAGTGCGACTGGAACTTCTGCGAAGTACCAAAGAGAACTTGCCCGCGCTATCAAGAATGCCCGTTTCATGGGTCTTCTTCCAGAAGCTGGACAAAAATAACATTGGTTTATTGAAAATGGGGCTTGCTTAGCGAGCCTCTTTTTTGTTCTTTTATAGTCTTCAAAAGACTATAATATCTTCACTATGAGCAAAACACTGAAGCATTTACGTATTACCACCCTTGTTGTTGCGATTGTAGAAGCCTTCATCATCGCAGGTTTATCTTTGTTTTGGTGGTTCGATTGGCTCTCGTTCCGTAGTTATGTCACACCTGGCTATTTGGTTCTTGCTCTTTCCGTTTTAATCGTCGCCGATTTGCTCCTTTATTGGTTCTCTTTGATGAAAATCAATCGCATGAGACAAAAAAATGATATTGAAGCGGCCTCATTAATCGGAACTGACATCCAAGAAGCCTATGACTTTGGCCAAATTGGCTTAGTTGTTACGGATGAAGATGGCGTTGTCATGTGGAGCAATAGCCTTTTCAAAGAAAGAAATATCGAACTTATCGATATGGACGTCTATAGTTGGCTCCCCGTTTTAAAAGATCTAGTCAACGCGCCTGCAAACAAAGTTCTTCATAATGTTGAAATTAAAGGCTGCAATTTTGATGTCAAATATTTAAGCGAACCACGTTTATTTATCTTCAAAGACACTACAAAATACGATAACGTCGTCGCCTATTCTAAAGAGCAAGCGCTTGTTTTAGGCATCGTTATGATTGATAACTTAAATGACGTTGCTTCCGACACTGACGAATCGGCAGATATGGTGAGTAAAATCAGAAACATCATCATTGATTATTTCCGTGGGTATGGCGTGCTTCTACGACGTGTAAGGAACGATACTTATTTTGCGGTTTGCAACTACACTTCACTTCATAAGCTTGAGCAAGACGAATTCAGCGTTCTAGAAAAAGTACGTTCAGCTGGGAAAGGGGAAGAAAATCCCTTAACTCTTTCCATTGGCTTTGCCCACGACTTCCCAGACGTTGGGAAACTAAACGAAATGTCCACCAGCGCGGTGGATGTCGCTCTTTCTCGTGGTGGCGATCAAGCGGTTGTGAGCCAATATGGCGCTGAACTTAAATTCTTTGGCGGAAAAAGCGCTGCTTTTGAATCCTCGAGCAAAGTTAAAGTTCGTTCCATTGCCGACTCCTTGATTTCTTTAATCAAGAGCTCTAGTAGTGTCTATATCATGGGCCATACCGATATGGATATGGATGCTTTAGGTGCTTGTTTAGGCGTTATGGCGATTTGCGATTGGTGCAAAAAACGGTCAAGAATCATCTACAATCCAAAGCAAGCCGAGAAGAAAACAAGAATTGCGTTCCAAGAAGCGTTCCATAAAGAACGGCTCGATAAGATGACGATTAGCCCGGACGACGCTGTTTCAGAAATTAATAACAGCTCTCTAGTGGTTGTTGTCGATGTCTCTGTTCCGAAAATGACAATGTGTCCAAAGGTTTTAGACAAAGCCCAAAAAATTATCGTTATCGATCACCATAGAAGAAGTAACGAATTCATCGAAAAACCCGTTCTTGCTTATATCGAACCTAGTGCGAGTAGTGCAAGTGAGCTCTTAGCGATGATGATTCGTTACGCGACAGCGAACCCACGCATCGAAATGTCTTCTGATTTTGCGACCCTTATGCTTTCTGGCATTTTCCTAGATAGCAATTACTTCAAGAGCAAATCCACAGGCATGAGAACGTTCGAAGCTGCGGAAATTCTCAAGAATTATGGTGCGGATAATTCTAAGGCGGATGATTACCTAAAAGACGAATACGAAGAATATGTTTTGATCAATCGTATCGTTTCTACGATGGTGAGCCCATATTACGGGGTCGTTTATTGCACCGCGGATGAAGATGACTATATTGAATCCGCGACCATTTCGAAAGTTGCGAACAACTTGCTCCAATTAAAGCGAATCAACGCTTGCTTTGTTATTGGGCGAGTCGATGAAAAGACGGTGAAACTAAGTGCAAGAAGCGATGGGACGATTAACGTTCAGCTGCTTTGTGAAAAGATGGGTGGAGGAGGTCATTTCACGATGGCTGCCGCTGCCTTTACTGATACAAGCATTGCTAAAGTGACTGATTTGCTTAACGATACGCTTGAAGATTACTTAGAAGCCGCAAGAAATAGCGTGAATGCAGAAGGAGATAAATAAAATGAAAGTGATTTTACTAAAAGATGACCGTTTAGGGAAAAAGGGTTCAACGGTTAATGTGAGCGATGGATACGCGACAAATTATCTTATTCCAAAAGGAATCGCTGTTGTTTCCACTAGCGATAGCCAAAAGGTTTTAGCTCGCCAAAACGCGGAAGAAGAGGCACGCCAAAAAGAATTAAAAGAAGAAGCGAGCAAAATTGCTGCTCGTCTTGAACATATTGACGTTGAATTTAAAGTAAAGCCTGGAAGCGATGGAAGAATGTTTGGGACAATCAGCCCAAAAGAAATCCAAGAAGGCTTAAAAAAGCAATGGGACATTGAAATCGATAAGCGAAAATTCATCGATAAATATCCTGCAAATGCGTTTGGATACACTCGCTTGCGCATCCTCTTATATAAAGGGATTGCTGGAGAAGTCATTGGCACGGTAAACGTTCATATCGTTGAGGACAAATAATGGCAGCCAAATATGAACTCCCCAGTAACGTTGAGGCGGAGCGTTGCGTTTTAGGCGCGATGCTTATTTCAACTAGCGCGGCTTCTATCGCTTTAGCAGCGTTACAAGAAGATACTTTTAGCGATGTAGACCCTCGCAACAAAATCATCTTTCATGCGATGAAAGAGCTCGCGGATAAAAGCACTGCGATTGACCCTCAAACCGTGAATGACCAACTGATATTAACCAAATTAAAAGACGAAGCAGGGTCGCCGGACTACCTTTTTGATTTAGTTAGCACCTCGATTAACCCAAATAACGTCGATCACTATATCAATATCGTTCGCGACCAAGGGGTTTTGCGTAATTATCTTCTCAAAATCGAAGAAGTGAAAAAACTCTATATAGATGGAAAGATTGAAAATGTAGGCGATTTCCTTACAACCGCTACGATGGATCTTGACCATATTTCTTCTTCCCGCGCAGTCGGTGGCTTTAAAACTGCAAAAGAAGTCGGCGACGCCGTCAAAAACCGCATTAACCTTGAGAAAAACCGCGCAAACAAAAAGCTTTCTGGCATTGATACAGGATATATCACATTGAATGAATATACGCATGGCTGGCAACCCGGGAGCTTAGTCGTTATTGCTGCCCGCCCTTCCGTTGGTAAGACGGCATTTGCCATTAATCTTGCCTATAATGCTGCGATTCACGAAGACAAAACTGTCGCTTTTTTCTCTTGCGAAATGCCTAGTGAGGATATTGAAAAACGTCTTTGCGCGGCCGAATCGATGGTTTCGCTAGAAAACATTCAAACGGGAACTTTCTTTGGCAATGATTTAGTGAAAGTCATGAGCGCGCTTGATCAAATCGGGCATAGCAAGCTCTTCTTTGATGATACCCCGAACCAAAAATTAGGCGATATTGTCGCTAAAAGCAGAAAATTAGCGCAGCAGCATCCTGATTTATGCGCGATTTTTATCGACTATTTGAACATTATCACTGTGGAAGCTAAATACGATTCTAGAAACCTAGAAGTCGCCCTTATTACTAAGACTCTTAAAGAGCTTGCACGTACCCTCAAAGTTCCTGTTATCACTTTGGCACAGCTTAATCGTGATGTTGATAAAAGCGATTCTAAAATACCTTCGATGTCGCAATTAAAAGAATCAGGTTCCATTGAGCAAGACGCCGATATGGTGCTTCTTATGTACCGTCAAGACTACTATAAAAATCTTGGTGAGACCGTAAAGCCTAAAGGCGCTGCGAATAGTGAATACGCCCGTAATTTAGAAACAGAAGTTGACCAAGCCAAGGCACAAGGAAAAGACCAAGGCAGCGTTTCTGTTGTTAATATTAATTTGGCAAAGAATAGAAACGGACGTACAGGCCCAATTACTTTGCTTTTCTCCAAAAATTATCAGCGTTTTGATAACCCAACCCCAGAAATGCAGCGACAAGAAGCCAATATGAATGGCGGCGCTTCTTTAAGCATCAACCCAGCAGAATAACATGATTCGCTTTCTATCTATCGCGAGCGGCTCAAAAGGCAACGCGACTTTGATTTATGATGAAAAAACACTTTTTCAAATCGATATGGGCGTTTCTTTGAAACTGCTTCGTCTAGGCTTAAATAAAATTCAAAAATCGCTAGAGCAAATCGAAATGGTGTTCATCACGCATGAGCATAGTGATCATATTAAGGGACTAGATTATTTGCTGAAACGTCATTTACCTATTTTTTGTAGCGAGAAAACCCCTTTAAATGAAGCAAATCATTTTGAAATCGGCGAGACATTTCATCTTGGCGATTTCTATATCGCCCCTTTTCCTCTTTCTCATGACGCGAGTAATCCAGTTGGCTACCTCGTTCTGCACAATGACGAATCACTAGTTTATCTAACCGACACTGGCGAAATATCTGAGGGCGTTCTTCCCTTATTAAAAAATAGAACCTACTACTTAATTGAAAGCAATCACGATCTCAAGATGCTATTAAAATCGCATCGCCCTATGAGCTTAAAGAAACGCATTCATGGGGAATTTGGCCATTTATCCAATGCTGAATCCGCTCAATACGCATCTAAGATTATTGGAGATAAAACAAAAGGGATTTATCTTGCTCATTTGAGTGAGGAATGCAATCGCGACGATATTGCTTTAGCGACCTATCGTGATATTTTAAAAGAGCACGATATCGATTTAACTAACCTCACCATCAAGTGCTTACATCAACACGAAATGACCTTAGGAGGCGACGATGAAAATTAGAATCCTAGCGGTAGGAAAATTAAAAGACAATTATTTAGTCGAAGGGTGCCTAGATTATTTAAAACGACTAAGAAAATTTGCTACTGTCACGATAGAAGAATTTCCTGATCTTCCTACCATTGAGAGCCCTAGTGAAATAGTAAAAGAAACGATACGAGAAAAAGAATGCGAAAAGGTTCTGAATAAAATCAAAGCGAAAGATTATGTCGTACTTCTAGATTTAGGAGGGAAAGAGCTGACCTCCTTAGATTTATCTAGCGAACTAAGCAAGTGGTTTACTAGAGGCGGAAGCGAAATCGTTTTTGTCATTGGAGGATCATTAGGATTAAGCGAAGGGATGAAAAAGCGGGGGAACGCAGTTTTTACTTTAAGCAAGCTTACGTTCACACATGGGTTCGCACGGCTACTCTTGCTTGAACAAATTTATCGTGCCTTCAAAATCATTCATCATGAGCCTTATAACAAATAAGGATCAAGGTTAATCAATTAGACCGAAATGTTGGAACGCTTTGCTCCAACCATCATTGTCGATATCGTCAGTAACAAAATCCGCGACACTTTTGGCTTCGGGGATGCCGTTTCCCATCGCAACGCTTATCCCGGTGAATAAAAGCATATCGATGTCATTATTGTGGTCGCCAATGGACATCGCGTTTTCGATTTTGTAGCCGAAATGCTCTAAGGTCGCCATAATGCCTTTTGCTTTATCACTATCTTTTGGCATGATATCCACTGCGAATTCATCCCATCTTGCGGCTTTGCAATCCCTAAGGTGAGGCAAGAACAAAGATTCATCAAAATCGTCGCAAAACGCAATCATTTGATAGACAACACGGTCATAGGGGATCATGAATTTACGGGGCTGAGGGAAACGAGTGCCGTATTTTGCGTGTGCGTCAATTACGCGGTCATCGATGTAATTGATATGGCCTTCGCTTTCTTCAATCAGAGTGAGGCCGAACTTTAATCGATAAGAGAATTTAATCATCGCGGAAACGACATCTTGGGGGATTGGATATTTGTAAATCGTTTTGTCGCCAACCATGACTGCCGCCCCATTCATCATGACGATGCCGTCTGGCTTTACTAAATCCAAGATGCCGGTTTTACGAATTAGATAATAATTTCTTCCACTGCAAAGGAAGACTTTAATACCTTTTGCTTGCAACTTTTTAATGGCTAAAATTGCACTTTCTGGGACGTGCCTAGTTTTATGGGAATATAAAGTACCATCAATATCGGTGAAAACGATTTTAATCTTGTTTGGATCAACTGCCATAAAGGCCTCCTTTCATTTCTCTAACGTTGAGAATCAGTGTATATTTAGTGGGAGAATATATGCTTTACGAAGAATTTAATCAATATAAATCGTCTATCAATAAGATAAACCCGCTTTGCCATTATTACGAGGATGGGAATGGAAATTCTTTCTTCGTTGAGCCTGGCTTCTATACGGCTTTGCTCGGTTATAAAGATAAAGATCCTAAGAATTTTACGCGGATTATGGAGCGAATCGATTTTGAAATTAAGCGGAATCACAAGGTGGTTTTCGTAAGCGATTATGAAAATCCTTTCGTTTCTATTGATGATTACATTTTTTTAGAAATGACTGACATTACAGATCCGCTTCATTGCACGTGGGTCGATGACTCTAGACCTAGTGACTATGGCGATTAATTGCTCTTTCGCTACCCCCTTATTAAAGATATAAAAAAGGCGCGTGCAGCGCCTTTTACCATTATTGTTGATACGGACGAAGTGTTTTCATGCTCATCCACATAATGCGGAAGCCAAAGAGGAAGATGAAATACATTTGTATGAATTGTGGCATGATGAACCCGAGAATCAAGGATAAGATCGCTGGGCATAAAGCACTCCAATAAGCAATCTTTTGCGTTTGCCAAAGGTTGAAGACACGGAATGGATTGTTCTTTCCTCTAGTCATAAGCCAGACAAGGAAGCCCATAATGACAGTTAATCCTGCATAAACGCCTAGCCAAATGCCGCTTGCTCTCCAGCCGTTTACGATTCTTTGGCTATCCCAAGCGTCGTTTAAGAACGTTTTCCAGGCAGTAGTGCTATTTTCGATATATGTTAATTTGTTTCCGTTTGTGACTTGTGCGCGACTAACGTCATAAGCTTTACCATGGCTATCTTGCTTTGTGAAATTTGCAAAATCGAATGTTGGTCCGTCGTAGTAGCCAGTGATTCTCGCTTGAGCAGATTTTGCTCCAGATGGATGCTTATAAAGAGCGAATTTATCTTTTCCTAAGAACAAGGCATTTACAGAATAGGTTTCATTTCCCAAAACGTCTTTTCCGGATAGTGTGGTGTTAATAAGCGTTTCGAAGTTTGCGCTGTCTGCGTAATAGTAAACCGTGAGGTCGCAACAAGAAACAGTCGTGTTTTCCGCCGGGCCAGTGACGGTGGTAGAAGTGCTGTCGCCACTCGTGACCGTTTCCGTTTTCATTTTGGTAACGGTTTTGGTGTAAATATAAGAGAACGCTTTATCACTTGCTGCATAAGCGGTGTTCCAAGCGGATTCGTCTACTTCCAACATGTGCGTTTCGCCATTTACTTTGACGGAAAGATGATTGTCTTCGAGCGATTCTTGGAAAGCGATAAGACCATTTTCAATCGAATAAGTTGGGGAATTAAGAACAACCGATCCAGTTTGTTGCCATTGCATGACTCCAAGAGGAACGACCGCTAAAACGGTAGAAACTAGACCAAGTGGAACCGCCCAGTACCATTTTTTGTCTTTCGCGTCGACGCAAGCTTGGTTATTGAACAAGCTTAGCAAGATGGTTTTTACGCCATTCCAGATTTTCCTTCCGATTCCAAGGGACTTACTTTTTTGTTTTACTTTTTTTGCTTTTACGTATTGTGCCATTTTTTATCTCTATCTCTTTGCTTAAAGCAAAGAAAACTCTACTACATAGGGGAACTTTACTCAACCGATTTTACAAACAATCCTCAAAATGCATAGAAGGTTAGTTGCTTTCTTTTAGAAAAGGGAAAAATATCACCGAAAAAGATGATTTTAGTGGGACTAGTGCCTTATAGGAGGATTCTTTTGTTTTATAATGTTCCCCGATTATGATTTATTTCGATTATAGTGCAAATTATCCAGTACTCGATGAAACCCTAAACGAGTTCGTGCGAGTGGAAAAAGAAGCAAGAGGCAACGCGAATTCCCTTCATGATGAAGGGAAGCAAGCGCTTCATCTTTATGAAGAAGCAAACGCGAAGATATTTTCTTTGCTTCATCTAGATCCTAAAGTCTACGAAATTATTTATACATCCAGCGCAACAGAGTCCAACAATCTAGCCATAAAAGGCGTCTATCGCTCTTATCGCGGTTTAGGCAACAAATTATTAGCGAGTGAATTTGAGCATAGTTCTACCAATGCCGCGCTTGCTTCCTTGCTCGATAGTGGTGCGGAAGTAAATTTAATTCACTCTACGAGCAAAGGAGAAATCGATTTAGAAGATTTAAAAAATCATTTGGATTCTAAAACGATTTTAACCTGTTTATCTTATGTTGAAGGGGAGCTTGGAACGATCCAACCTGTCGAAAAAGCTCAGCAAATCGTGCATGAAAATTCTCATTCTTTTCTACTAGTGGATGCAACCCAAGCGATCGGGAAAATCCCCACAAATCTCTCGTGTTTTGATTTAGTGTCATTTGCTCCTCATAAATTTGGCGGAATTATTGGAACAGGCGTTTTAATCAAAAAGAAATCTATCGTTCTTACACCGCTATTTCATGGAGGATCTAGCGTTTCGCTTTATCGAAGTGGAACGCCTGCGATTGGATTAATCGCTTCGATTGCTAAGGCACTAGAAATAGCTTTAGCTCGTCAAAAAGAAAATTTTCAAAAAACGAAAGAGCTTCAATCTTTGTTCTTGTCTAGTATTCGCGACGAAAAAGGAATCCTGATTAATTCCTCTAACGAGAATCCTTTCATTATTAATTTAAGTGTTTTATCCATTCCGGGGAGTGAAATGGTTTCGCTTTTAAACAAACGAGGTTTTGCGGTATCGCAAAAATCAGCTTGTTCTATTCCTAACACCCCATCAAAAGCCATCATGAGTGTTTATCATGACCGAAAACGTGCGTTAACTAGTTTTCGGATTTCTCTATGTTCTTTAACGAAAAAAGAAGAAGTTCTTGCTTTAGTAGACGCGATTAAGGAGATTATTAATGGAAAATAAAGACAATAAAAAGCGCAAAGAAATGTCTTTCGCGGATAATATCGAGCGAGAACTTCAAAGAGAATATCGTATTGCGTTATGGAGCCGTTTTACGCGCGCCATAAAAGAATATCGCCTCATTGAAGAAGGCGACAAAGTATGCGTATGCATTTCGGGTGGAAAAGATTCGATGCTTATGGCGCTTTTATTCAAACGCTTATTAAAATATGGGGACTTCCCCTTTGAAGCAAAATTCCTTGTGATGAATCCGGGTTATAACCCGATTAATCTTCAAATGATAAAGAACAATTTATCGCTTTTAGAGATTCCTGCCGTGATCGTGAACACAGATATTTTCGATATTGCGAATTCACAAACCGAATCGCCATGTTACTTATGCGCAAAGATGAGGAGAGGCGCACTTTACCGCATTGCAAAAGGTTATGGATGCAACAAAATTGCTTTAGGACATCACTATGACGACGTTATTGAAACCACGTTGATGAACATGTTAAACGCCGGCTCCTTTCAAACAATGTTACCTAAGCTTGTGAGTACGAACTATGAAGGCATGGAAGTTATCCGCCCAATGTATCTTATTCGCGAAGCAGATATCATCGCCTTTAAAAATGCAAACCATCTTTCCTTTATCCAATGTGCTTGCCGTTTTACCGAAAATTGTGCCGTTTGCGACAATGGAGGCGGGGGCAGCCAACGCGCAAAAACGAAAGCGTTAATTAAAGAATTAAAGCAAAATTACAACGAATTTGTGGATAAAAATATTTTTTCTAGCGCAAGCAAAGTTCAACTCGACAAAATTCTAGGATATGAGGAGACGGGCGAGAAACACTCGTTCTTGGATGATTATTCTAAGAAAAAAGAGCAAGAACAAAAAATCATTTCTCGTTCTAATAAAGAAAGTCAGGCTATCAAAAAGGCGGAAGAAGAGCATCGCCCTTTTGAAGTCGATGATTCTTTTGAAAAGGCATTTATCGATAAAATCAAACGATAGTCATGATTTTCGTCAATCAAAAAAATAATTTGTTCATTCGGATAAAAATGCTTTACATGACGAAAACGAAAAAACAAAATAGTCTACTGTTGGTTCGCCAGCGAATGATTTGAACTAGTGGCTTTGGGAAGGAGGCACTTAGGATGAATAATTTTGATATTGTTTCGAATTTTGGAGTGGATGTATTTGGCGATGAGGCGATGAAAAAATACCTCAAACCAAATGTGTACAAAGAACTCAAAAGCACGATTGAAAAAGGTCTTGCCTTAGATCCAGTGCTCGCCGATGATGTCGCTAGAGGCATGAAAGAATGGGCGCTAGAAAAAGGAGCGACCCACTATACCCATTGGTTTCAGCCGCTTACTGGCTTAACTGCTGAAAAGCACGACTCTTTCATCACAGTTCCTGATAAAAACGGAAAAGTCATGATGGATTTTTCTGGAAAAGAACTCACAAAAGGGGAACCAGACGCTTCAAGTTTTCCCTCTGGTGGACTTCGTGCGACTTTTGAAGCTAGAGGATATACCGCGTGGGATTGCACTTCCCCAGCCTTTGTGATTCATGACGAATATGGTGCCGTTCTTTATATTCCGACTGCATTTTGTTCTTATACAGGCGAAGCGCTTGATGAAAAAACGCCATTATTAAGAAGCATGGAATATATCTCCGAACAAGCGGTCCGTGTTTTACGAATATTTGGAGATAATGAAACCAACCGCGTTGTGACGGATGAAGGACCTGAACAAGAATATTTCATCGTTGACGCTTCCGCCTATGAAAAAAGAAAAGACCTCGTTTATACGGGTAGAACCTTATTTGGTGCTTCCGCTCCAAAAGGACAAGAAATGGATGACCATTATTTTGGGCCGATTCGCCAAAAGATTGTCGCTTTCATGCAAGAGGTCAACGAAGACCTTTGGAAATTAGGAATCCCTGCAAAAACCGAACATAATGAAGTTGCTCCAAGCCAACATGAACTTGCTAATATCTTCTCGCAAACCAATGTCGCATCTGATCAAAACCAAATTGTCATGTTGACCTTAAAACGCGTTGCGAAAAAGCATGGTTTCATTTGCCTTCTTGGCGAAAAGCCATTTGCTGGAATCAATGGCTCTGGGAAACACAATAACTGGTCCATCAATAAAGAAGATGGCACTAACCTTTTTAAACCAGGCAAAGACCCTCTCAACAATACGCAGTTCTTGGTTTTTCTCACCACGGTAATCAAAGGCGTCGATGAATATGGCGCATTATTAAGAGAAAGCGTTGCTAGCTATGGCAATGATTTCCGCTTGGGCGCTAACGAGGCCCCGCCTGCGATTCTTTCTATTTTCTTAGGTGACGAGCTTGAAGAAATTGTGGAAACCATCATTCATCGCAAAAAATCCAATTCCTCCCTTGACCGCAAATATCTTAAAACCGGCGCGAAGTCTCTCCCTGAATTCCAAAAAGACACAACGGATAGAAATAGAACTTCCCCATTTGCCTATACTGGGAATCGTTTTGAATTCCGCATGGTTGGAAGCGAGCAAAATATCGCTGAACCAAACATGGTACTTAACACCATCATCGGAACGGAATTAAAAGAATTTGCCGACAAAATTGAGAATAGCAAAAACAAAGAAGAAGCGATTCAAAAATGGATTGAAGAAAACCTAACGAAGCATGAAAGAATCATTTTCAACGGCGATGGCTATTCCTCTAGTTGGGTTGAGGAAGCAGAAAGACGCGGCTTGCCGAACTTAAAAACTGCAGTGGAAGCGACAGATGTTTTAAACGATAACAAGGTGAAAAAGCTCTTCCGCGATTCTAATGTTTTAAGCGAAGTCGAACTCCATTCTAGAGCGTTAATCAAATATCAAAATTACGCGAATCAAGCCATTATCGACGCAAAAACGATGTCTCATATGGCACATAAACAATTCATTCCCGCGTCTAATCATTACCTTGCTAGACTCGCTAGCGAGATTAAAGACTTAAAAGATGCCTCACTTATGGTACCAAGCTCAACCATCTTTTTAGCGAAGAAAATCACCGTTTTATTAGAAACTGCAGGTGCTTCGCTCGATAAATTAGATGCGCTATTGGAAGAGGCTACCGAATACAAAGGAAGAGATTTAGCTGTTTTCTCTCGCGACAAATTAATCCCGGCGATGAAAGCACTCCGTGAACCAATCGACGCCCTAGAACTTCTAGTTAGCAAAGAAGATTGGCCAGTCCCTAGCTATGGAGATTTACTCTTCCACACGAATTGATTAATAACAAAAATATCTAATATTTGCAGCGATTTTAAAAGGGCTGCCTTTTAAGCAGCCCCTAATTTTTGAAGTTTAGAAATCAACTTCCGTGTTGTAATAGCAAGCCTTTAGGATCTTAGCCATAAGCTCATCGTCCACTTTTCTTGGGTTTTCTGGTGAACAAGCATCCAAGACAGCGTTATGAGCGATAGTAGGAAGTTTCTCTAAGAATTCGTCTTCTTTCACGCCGAATTCTTTTAAGCCATGAGGAATAGAAAGTTCTTCGTTCAACTTTTTGATGAGATTGATGTAAAGGGTAACCTTTTCATCAAGCGTCTTTCCGCCCAAATGGAGGAAGTCAGCGATATGCGCATATCTTTCTTTTGCCCTTTCATCTTTAGCGTTGAATTCGATAACGTGTGGGAGATACATCGCGTTAGCTTCGCCATGTGGGACGTGGCCGGTGGAGAAGGCGGCACCTGTTTTGTGAGCCAAAGAGTGAGTGATACCGAGTAAGGCGTTAGAGAAAGCCATACCGGCAAGGCATTGAGCATAATGCATTTCTTCTCTTGCTTTTGCATCCCCATTATAGGATTTGACTAAATTAGCAACGATGAGTTCAATCGCGTGTAGGGCGAGAGGATCGGTGAAATCATTTGCGAACAAACTAACGTAGGCTTCTGTCGCGTGGGTTAAAGCGTCCATGCCCGTGAATGCGGTGACGGATTTTGGCATGGTAAGCGGGAGAGCGGGGTCAACAATCGCGATATCTGGAGTGATGTTAAAATCTGCGAGAGGATATTTGATACCTTTTTCTGGATCGGTGATAACAGAGAACGCGGTGACTTCTGTCGCAGTGCCAGAGGTGCTACCAATCGCGACGAATTTCGCTTTCTTTCTTAGGGTTGGGAAAGAGAATGGCTGGATGATGGAGTCAAAAGTTTCATTTGGATATTCATAGAACACCCACATTGCTTTTGCAGCATCAATTGGAGAACCTCCTCCTAACGCGATGATCCAATCTGGCTCGAATTCTCTCATTGCGGCAGCGCCTCTCATGACAGTTTGAATGGTTGGGTCATTTTCAACGCCTTCGAATGTTTTGACTTCTAATCCAGCTTCTTTTAGATAATTAACCGTTTTCTCTAAGAAACCAAATTTTTGCATCGCGTGTCCACCTGTGACAACGATGGCTTTTTTGCCTTTTAGGTTCTTTAATTCCGCTAAGGCGTCTTTGCCGAAATAAACATCTCTTGGTAAAGTGAATCTCATGAAATTCCTCCAAAACTTTTATTTACCTAATGGATAGTATAAATCATTATTTTTATACCGATATAAAAATACCGAAATATCGCTAAGATTATCGAATTATCGATAAAAAATGAATTAATGTTCAAAATGTTGCTTCGGATTTTTAACGATTTTGGTATTGAATGTCTTCTTTTAGATTCAACGGATAATGAATGAGATGTTGGCTATTTAGGTCTTCGCGATCCATCTCAATCGCATTGATGCGATGATTGTCGTAACTTGTGTAGTAACAAATTCTTTTGTCTACGTTATAACAAGTGGAATAGATTGTTATTTCGTATTCGTTCCCTTTAACTTCTGCGACACCTCGCTCTTGCTCAACACTATGAATGATGTGAAAAAATTGCGAGACGCTCGATAGTTCATCCATAGGAGAAACGCTATTGAAACGCGTAAAAGCGACTTTGACAAAACGAGAAGTGCTCGACAAGTCGCCTGGTAAGCCAATCGCACCCATACCTCGACTATATGCTTTTAAGGGAAGCTCTTTTGCAAAATGGTTTTCGGGCTGCGATTTTGATAATCCCATGTAGCGATTTAATTCAAACATTTGGATTGGGAAAGGTGGGTTGTTGGTCAATACCCCAGTTGGGTTATCATAGACATGTAGTCCATCTTTCATTGATTCGACGACAATGCAAGCGGTTTTATCTATGATGATGTAGTGGAGTTCTGAAGGAGGGAATTTATCACTAAAGGGAGTGTCTACGATGTTGATTTTATTCAGTAATTCTTTCGCTTCTTTTACGTTTTTAGCTTGTGAAAGAATCCAAGGGATGAATTCAAATTGAGCGATATTGTCTTTCTTTTCTTTTAACGAGAAATAGTGGGCGTTTCCGACAAAATTTAGTCCTGCCATGCCTAAGCCGGCTTCGTTAATCGCATCATAATATAAAGGATAATCGTTAGCGATATGCGCTACGCCCATAATGGCTAGATGCTTTTTTAAATCGCCTTGGTGGCGAAAGGAAAAATGATAATTTCGTGGAGTGATTACGATTTTCTCTCCATAAGAGAATTCGTAATCCAAATTTCTCCCAAAATAGAAATCTTTGGTCTTTAAAGTGAGCGCAGTACACATTGTATTTCTCCCTTATTTAAGTTCTTTATCATCATTATCGGCGATTCTAGAGAAATAAAAAGGGTGAAGAAACATTCTTAAGACGGATTAGAGATATTGGATAAAACCTATTCATCCGTTAATTAATCGGTTTTCCAATAATGCTAAAAGACTAAAAAGTTGTTACGACTGATTGAAATCAATTTGGATACGCTTAAGAAACCCCAAAACCTTATAAAACCTTATAATTTCGGAAGGAAAGTTTATAAAACCTTATAATTTTTCTCAAAACCTTATAATAGTGTATAATGCTTATAGCGATAACAGAAGGAGATGCTGCATTATGGATGCGTCGTATTTGAAAAAATTGTACGAAAATCACCAACTCGAAGTGAAAAAAGCTAAAGGTGGTCTTCCTAATTCTATTTGGGAAACATATTCTTCGTTCGCGAACACCTCTGGTGGATTTATTGTTCTCGGTGTGGAAGAGAATGATGATTTTTCTTTTAAAGAATGCGGATTAAAAAAAGAAGATGTTGAAAAATTGAAGAGGGATTTTTGGAACGCGATCAACAATAAGACAATTGTGAGCAAAAATATCCTTACCAATGATGATGTCAAAGAAGAAAGAATTAATGATTCATATCTTCTTTTTATCCATGTTCCTAAAGCGAGAAGGCAAGACAAACCCATCTATATTTTCGATAATTTGAATTCAGGAACTTACAAAAGAAATGGAGACGGTGACTACCATTGTGATAATTCCGAGATAAGGACTATGTTAGCGGAGACTATCGATGCCTCTTTAGACTCATCCCTTGTTGAAGAGGCTGATATTTCTTGGCTCAGTAAATCTTCCATTGATGCATACAAAAATATGTTCAAGTCTGAAATGCCGTCTTCTCCGTGGCTGACATTAAACGACGCTGATTTTTTATTACGAATTGGTGCTTTAAACGAAAAAAATAACAAACTATATCCGACAATTGCAGGCCTTTTGTTTTTTGGCTTTGATTGGAGAATCAGAACAATCTATCCCAATTATTTTTTGGATTACACCGATGCAAGATCGTTTAGTTTATTTTCTCGCTATTCAAAGCGAATTGTTACTTATTCAGGGGATTGGAACGGAAATCTATTCGAATTTATCATGAATGTTGCGACGGATATTTCGCTTAAACTACCTAAGCCTTTTTCCATTGAAACGGAATCACTTCTTAGAAAAGACAACACTTTGCTTCTAACTGCAGTTAGAGAAGGACTAGTTAACGCTTGTTCAAATGCAGATTTTCGTTTCACCAAAGGAATAAAAGTAACTTTGGAGAACAAAGGATTGCGGATTGAAAATCCTGGTTTGATGCTTATTAGCAAAAATCAAGCGTTAAAAGGAGGAGAAACTGAACCTAGAAACCAGTTCATTTTAAGCATGCTTACTTCGATTGGAATTGGTGACCGGCAAGGCTGGGGCATTCCTTCAATGAATGAAGCAATGAAAGAGTGTCACTACTCTCCTCTTTCTATTAGCGAGACCACTTGTCCCGATAGAACAACTTTATTTTTGCCGATTGATTTTGAGAAAGAACAAGCAGGCGTTCCAACTCAACGCAACTGCGAAAAATTTAATAGCTTTGAAGAATATTTGTCCTCCCTCCCCATTAATCAGGTTTTTACAAGGCAAGATGTTACAAAGGCTCTTGATAAATCTTTGCCAAGCGTTTCAATATACTTAAAAGAAGCTTTAGCGGCAAACAAAGTCGCCATTGCAAAAGGATATAAAATAGGAAAATACGTGAAGAAATAAGTTTTTAACAGTATTCGCCACATCTGCACCAACACAGCAACTTTCTAACATCCCTTAATCCTAGACCGTATCAATAACTCAACGCTAAGGCACTAGAAGCAAAACAAAAAACCGAGATTAGGCGAAATCTATGATACTGGTGGTCTCGAGTCTCTTTACTCGTTTTTCCTTTTGATAAGGGAGAACGTTTTCGCTATTCAAATAGCAGGCTATAAAACACGTTTGTAGTAAAAAGTGGTTGATACCAAAGCGACGAATGACTTTGTTTTGTTGAGGGAGCATCAAAATCGATTTGGTACAGGTTAGATGGTACAAGCAAAAGATTCTTTCATAATCATATGTTATATAAATGTTATAATCACAATTTGAAAATAGTGAGTGATATAGCCATGAAACAAACAACGATTGATAGAATCAGGAAGTTTTCCTCTGATAGGGAATGGGAGAAGTTTCATTCGCCTGCGAATTTAGCCAAATCGATTTCCATTGAGGCAAATGAATTACTCGAATGCTTTCAATGGGACGAAGAACATTTTGATATTAGTGACGTCAAAGACGAACTTGCCGATGTCTTGGTTTATTGCCGAAATTTATTAGATAAACTCGGCCTAGACGAAGACGAAATCGTGAATAACAAAATGAGCAAAAACGAGATTAAATACCCCATCGAAAAGGCAAAAGGAAAAGCCGACAAATATAACAAATTATGATTATCTATAATGGAACATTAGGGAAATTTCGGGATGATGTCACTTTGAACATGATGCAAAGCATTCTTTTGGATGCGCTGCGTAAAAAGGGTTTAAGCGGTGGCTCACCTAGCGAAGTGAATTCATGGAACAACTCCTTACATTTTATGAAGGATGTTTTAGAAGATAATTATTTCCCTAGCGATTGCCAGGTTGCGGTGGAATATAACATACCACAAACCTCAAAACGCGTGGATTTCATGATTATGGGGAATAACGGCGAGGAAGACCATGTCGTCATCGTTGAATTGAAACAGTGGGCGAAAGTAGAAAAACTAGACGACGTTTCCGATCACTCCATCCTATCTGATTTAAGGTCTCATGAACCAGTCGCGCATCCTTCCTACCAAGCTTATTCCTATAAGCGTCTTATCCTTGATTATTCTTCTGACACAAAAGTAAGCGATAAAACAATTAAACCCTGCGCTTACCTTCATAACTTAAGTGAATGTTATCGGCCTATCATCGAAGATAAGCTCTATCAAGAATGGACAAATGAAGCACCGGTATTTTTGCAACAAGACGTTTTAAAGATTCGCAATTTCATCAAACAATACATTAAGCTGAAAGCAAAGGATGGATCATTACTTTACGAAATCGAATCTGGAAGGGTTAAACCAACAAAATCCCTGCAAGATGCCCTTGATTCTATGTTATGCGGCAACGAAGAGTTTCATATGATTGACGAACAAGTTGTTGCTTACGATAAAATTATGAGGGCGATTCGTGATTCAAGCAAAGACGATAAAAAGCATGTCTTAATCATTACGGGTGGACCTGGAACTGGGAAATCAGTTCTAGCCATCAATGTTTTGGCTAGATGCATCATTGATTTGAAGCTCAACGCTTCCTATATCACAAAGAATATGGCGCCTAGAAAATGCTACGCGAATCTTTTGTCGAAGGGAAACGCGAAGAAAATGATTGATTTGAAAAAAGCGATTCAATCGCCATGGTGTTTACCTTCAACGACTTATAACGGACTTGATGTTGGCATTTTTGATGAAGCTCATCGAATGCAGAAGAAACCTTACCAATATGCGGGTAGTGACATGCTTCTAGACGCGATTAAAGCCGCCAAAGTATCGGTATTTTTCGTAGATGATGACCAAAGAATTACTGTTCACGATAAATATGATGTCAAAACGATTATCGATTATGCAAAAAGAGAAGAGGCGATTGTGCATAAGCCTTATGAACTTGTTTCACAATTTCGATGTGATGGCAGTGATGGCTATATCTCTTTCATCAATAACCTTTTGGAAATAAAGCAAACTGCGAATGTTGATTTTGAATTCAATAAACTTGATGTTGAGGTTTTCGATGATCCTAATGAACTAAGAAATAAACTTAGGGAACTCAACAAAATCAATGGCAAATCGCGCATGATTGCCGGATATTGCTACGACTGGAATGTGAAAAACAATCGTGGAGACTGGGACATTGTTCTAGAGAACGGTTTTAAGGCGAAATGGAATTTGAAAGATGATGACCATTGGGCAGTCAACCCAAATTCTTTTGAACAAGTTGGCTGTGTCCACACATGCCAAGGAATGGAATTTGATTATGTTGGCGTCTTGATTGGTAGGGACCTTTATTATGATGGTTCTCACGTTAGAACAAATCGCCAAGCAATTTCAAAAGACGACAAAACAAGCGGAATCCGCTTAAAAAGCACAACCGATGAAGAAGCCGACCTTCTTATTAGAAGGACTTATAAAGTTCTTTTAACAAGAGGCTTAAAAGGGTGCTTTATCTATTGCGAAGATAAACCATTACGGGAATATCTAAAGAGCAAACTAAAGACGAAATGAGCCTATTTATATGATTATAATTTTCGGGAATTGATACTTTTACCATCATTCCCGAAAATTATAAACCATAACTTCAGGTTTTATCGTGTTTTTATAATTAACATTTTGTTCTTATGCACGTTCCTAGTTTGGGTATTCACCCGTTTCTCTTGGAGCATGGAATACGTTGGACCGGTTGGAACTTTTGAAAATGTTAGTTCCATGCGAGTCGAAGAATCGATTTTAGCGAGCGTTGGCAAAGTCTTGGCCTATGCGTTTGTCCCTGCATTTGGTGGGCATTATTCTTGGGGGCTTACGGTTTCCGCCCTCCAAGGCTTAATCGCCAAAGAGCAAGTCGTTAGTTCTTTGTCCGTTATCGCCGGCGGGAGCGATAACATCCTCAGCGCTACTTCGCCCTTTGCCTTTTTGGCTACAGGAGATGCAAACGGGATCCTAAGCGCCTTTTCCTTTTTGTGCTTCAACTTATTCTCAATCCCTTGTGTTTCTGCGGTTACGACACTTCGCCGGGAGCTTGGATCCACAAAGAAACTACTTTTGACGATGGGGATGGAACTCACCATCGCGTATGTTATTTCAACGTTCATTGGGACGATTGCGTGGGCGACGAATGGCTTTGTGGGAGTAAGCGGCTTATGAATTGGGTAGATTTTTGGGTCTCTTTCTTTGTCGCGATTGCTTTAGTCGCGGTCATCATTTATCGCCTTTACCCTTTCTTTAGAAAAAAGAAAAGATTATCGCGTAAAGCAAAAGAAATGGTCCATGACTATTACGCGAATAAACGCAAAGAAGAGAAAAAACAAAATGATAAAAACTAAAGATAGGCGTATTGGGCCTATTTTTTGATTTTTATGACTTTTAATGAATTATCGAATAAAATGCGTGCTGATTCTTTTTTCTAAGGCTGGTAACCCGTATTTCTCTTTTCCTAGTTCAATTGCGCGCATTAAAAACACCATATTATCCGCGAGAACGCGCATTGTTTGTAATCCTTCTAAGTCTTGGCTAGCTTCGCCGACTTTTCGTCCGTGAACACTATTCCAATATTGGCTAGAGGCGATAGGCATTCCCGATATCGTGAAGTATTTATTTAGCTCGTCAAAGGTGCTACTACATCCTCCGCGTCTAGCCACGACTACACTTGCGCCGACTTTCATCCTTTTGTCGAAATTCGTGGAATAGAATAAGCGGTCTAATAACGATATAAGCGTTCCGTTTGCAGAAGCATAATAAACCGGGCTAGCAATCACGAGTGCATCAGCCTCTAAGAATTTCTTGGCTAATTCATTTACGATATCATCGATCGCGCATTTATCGTGCGTGTAGCAATAATTGCAAGAAAGGCATCCCCGAATGGCGAGCCCTCCAACTTGCGCCGTTTCCACTTCGACATCGTATTTTTGAAACACATTTTCCATTTCTTTTAAGGCGATGGACGTATTCCCGTTAAGGCGAGGGGAACCATTAATCATGAGCACTTTCATTATTTTCTCCTAAGAAATTGTTAAAGAAAATATAAAGGAAATAAGCGGATTTTTATATCTTTTATGGAAAGAAAATCAAAAAAGATACCCTCGAATCCGCATGAATTTCTTCTAAATGCGAACATTTGTTTTCTAAATTCATTTTCTTGATTAAGCCGATTAGGGGATCACCGCGATTATAGTATTGAGTGCTGCTTGAAAATACGATATCTTTCACTTATCGAGAGGAACATCGCTATGGAATTCAAAAAAGTTAGATTAGATTTCAAATATGCGGAAAAAGGACGTTTTTACCGCATGCTCCTAGTTCCAGCCAAAACGAAACTAAACGACCTTGGCTGTATCTTCGTAGAGGCGCTCCATGGCACAATGGAACACAGTTTTTGCTTTGAGACGAAAGATACCAATTATGATTCGGTTTCTTTTTTGGAGGATGCCTTCTTCAATGACGATTCCGTATACATGAATTTTTACTCGCTAGAAGATTTAGGGGCGAAGTTCATGTTTTGTTACGATTCAGGGGATGGCTGGGATTTTGACTGCAGAGTTTATAAAAAGAGCGTGATTCTAGACACCGACGATGTTGCAATAATCCTTGAAGGTGCTGGTCAAGGCATTTGGGAGGACAATATCGGCACGCTTTACGCATATCTAAGAGGAAAAATTCCACCTGATTTCGATGGCGAAGACGAAGAGCGATGCATTTTTAAACCATGGAATATCGAAATTGATAAATATAGCGATTTCGATGCCCCATTAGACATAGAGAAAGAAAACGAGGATTTGAGAAGTCTTGTCGAGTTCACAATTGAAGAATACACACGAAATGAAAAAGATTTCATCAAAGAAAACGGAATGAACATGTTGGACTATAAAACAAAACGTAAGTCAGGGCGTCATTTGTATTTCTAGTAGTAGGCTAATAAAATCGAAATAGCGTAAAAGATAGTGCTTTTAAAGGCATAGTCAAAACGGAAAAACGATGGAGCCGAGCTCCATCGTTTCGCTTTCCTTTTATAAAAGAATTCAAATCTTGATAAATCTATCGAATCTAAAATCTCAACGGCTTGATTTATCGTATGGGATGCCTTCTGCTTTTGGGGCATGCGATTTCTTTGAGAATAGTATCAGTGATAAGAACGCGATTAAGTATGGAAGCATGTTGTAGAACGCTTTTGAGTTGTAGAAGGCTATGCTGCCACCGCTGAAGACGGTGGTCATAAAAGTCGCAAAAGAGAAGAACGCAGCGAAGAATAGGGCAGCAAGGGTGATGTTGATTGCTTTCCAGTTGCCTAAGATTTCGATAGCTAAAACCAAGAAGCCGTATCCAAACACGCCACTAGTTAAGCTCCATTGTCCAAGTCTAAGGCAAGTAAAGATGATATATCCTCCGACTGCCGCGCTTGCAGAGCCAATTGCAGTCCCCAAATATCTCATTCTATTCACTTTGATTCCGACCGAATCTGCGGCGGCAGGATTTTCGCCACACGCTCTAAGTCTTAATCCGAGTCTTGTTTTGTTCATAGTAAAGATTAAAACGACGATGATTGCAATTCCGATTAGTACGGTAATATTAAGATTTGAAAACGCCCCATTTATGAATTCGCTACTTGTGTGGTAGTTCATTACGTTGAAATTCATCGATGTATCCATGTTAGGTTCATCTTTTGCAAGATGAATGGTGTTTAGGATTAAAACAACTGCGGATGCAACACTATTAAGAGCCGTTCCAACAACGGTTTGATCTGCTTTCAATTTGATGGAAACAAAAGAAAGTAGGAAAGAGAAACCGATTGCTACAAGGATACACATGAGTAATCCCAGTATGTAAATGAAATTCACGAATGCCCAATTGTTAAGAAGCGGGTTTTCATTTCCAATTGCAGCGTATAGTTGTTGAACGAATAAGATGCCTGAGAACGCTCCGATAAGCATCGCTCCATCGAGAGCAATATTAATAATGCCAGAGCATTCGCTGAACATTCCGCCGAACGCTCCAAGAGTGAAGCCGACACCAAAGACGATAAAAATAAATATGAGTGAGCCCCATGTCGCCATTGGTATGTCAATGAGGATAGGTGTAATTACATTGATATTCATTATTTTTCCTCCGCTTTTTCTCTCACGAAGAGATTTTTGAAAGACTCATCAATCATTTGTTTGTGTTTGAGATTGCTGTTTTGAATTAGCATTCCAAAGAACGCGCTAAACGAAGCGACGTAAATAATGATGGATTTGATAAGTTCCATGTAGTATTTGCTATACAAAATGGAAACGTTAACGATTCTTGTTTGCGCTTCGGTAATGTAATTAAGGAAGAAAGCAGAGAAGATACAACCAATAGGATCGGTTTGACCAATCAATGCAACGGATATGCCACTAAATCCATCCGGGATCATGACGCCGTCTAAAGAGTTATAAGTGAATGCTCTAGGGGAGGAAGGGTTCGAGAAAACGAAATATCCGCATATGCCAGCGATTGCGCCGCTAAGAAGCAAGGATAAGATAATTTTTTGATTTTGATTAATACCAGCATATCGCGCAGCAAATTTGTTTGAACCGCAGAGCTTCATCTCGAATCCGAATTTTGTGTATTTGAGAATTGCCCAAAACAATATTGCGATAAGAATGGCGATGATTAATCCCCAGGTGACGCAATAGAATGTTGTTCCTTCCGCGGCTAAACTTGGAGTTCTTCCGTTACTTGGCATTTTTGCAAGCTGGGCATTATTGAAGGAATCAATGAATTCTCCAGGTAGTGCCGAGCCTAATAAAGAAGTCAAATAATAAACAATCCAGTTAAGCATAATTCCTGATAAGACTTCGTTGACGTTGAATTTTGCCTTTAAAAAACCGGATATTGCTCCAACGAAAGCACCTCCCAGCATGCCAACAAGCATACAAAGGAACCAGTTCCCACCATAGAAGGCAGTGACAAAGGCCAAGAAGGCGCCCATCGTAAGTTGCCCCGTAACACCGATATTAAAAAGCCCAAGTTTGAAAGCAAACGAAATGGATAAACCAGCTAAAATCATTGGCGTCATGTTCATTAAGATACGCGCAATGTTGCTCGGCTTAGCGAACCCAGAAGTGAATAAAACGCCTAACCCAGCAAAACAGTTTGCTGGATCACGAATTAACATGACTATGAATCCGGCAAAAATTCCTAGTAAGATACAAATCACACTAGAAGCAATCGCGCGACATGCCTTATGAGAAAGGACCCAGGAAAAGAATTTACCTATCGGAACACAAACATATTGAAGGTATTTCCACAGAAACTTTCCAACTGGAGATAAAAATTTGACTATTGGAGCCCACACCTTTTCTTTGAAGAAAACGCCAGCTGCAATGAAAACGGCTTTGATACTATTTAAGAGGTTCTTCCAAAATGTTTTGAATTTTTCCATTATTTATTCCTCTCTTCCTTTTTGTACTTTCGCGCCAGACATGTATAGACCAATTTCCTGTATTGTTGTTTCTTTTGGATTGAGTTCTGCGACGATTTTTCCATTATGCATGACTAGAATTCTGTCGCTCAAATTCATGACTTCGTCTAATTCAAGAGAAACGAGAAGCACGGCTTTTCCGGCATCACGGTTGGCGATAAGGTGCTTATGGATGTTTTCAATAGCACCAACGTCTAGCCCACGTGTTGGAGAGACGGCAATAAGTAATGGTGAACCTAAATCTAATTGGCGAGCGATGATCGCTTTTTGCTGATTGCCACCTGACATTGAACGCACTGTTGTTGCGGCACCTAGTGAGGAGCGAACATCGTATTGCTCAATTAATTTATTCGCGTACTCATTAATCGCCTTCTTGTTCCTTAATCCATAGTAATTGAATGGCTTTTGGAAATATCTTTGCAAAACGAGGTTATCTTCAAGTGAAAAGTCTAAAGCCAATCCATATTTATGACGGTCTTCTGGAATGTGAGACAAGCCCGCTAGAGCTCTTTTTCTGATACTTAATTTCTCTAAATGCGCATCGATGTATTCTGGGACGTCGTATTTCTTTCCTTGTTTTTCTAAGAATTCTTTCTTTCTCTCGCTATATTTTGGATTTTTTACGTCATGAAGAACAATGGAACCACTTTTCGCCTTGCAAAGCCCAGTTAATGCGTAAATCAAATCGCTTTGACCGTTCCCTTCGATACCAGCGAGGCAGACGATTTCTCCTTGTCTTACGTTAAAAGAAACATCTTTGACGGTGTCTTTTTCTCTTTCGGGGTTATAGACGGTCAAGTCTTTTATGGTTAGGATTTCTTTTCCTACTTTCGCTTCGTCTTTTTGAGTAACGAGTTGGACGTCTCTTCCGACCATTAGTCTTGATAATTCTTCTTCTGTTGTGTCTTTCGTATTCACTGTACCAACACATTTCCCTTTTCTTAAGACGGTGACGCGGTCAGTGACGGCCATGATTTCGTTGAGTTTGTGAGAAATGAAGAGAATGGATTTTCCCTCTTTTGCTAGATTTCTCATAGAAAGCATTAAATCATCGATTTCTTGCGGAGTTAAAACAGCGGTCGGCTCATCAAAAATTAAAATATTAGAATCGCGGAAGAGCATTTTTAAAATTTCGACTTTTTGTTGTTCGCCCACGCCCATGTCATCAATCTTTTCGTCCAAATTGATATTGAAATTGTATTTTTTGCAAAGGTCTTCGAGCTTTGTTCTAGCGTCTTTCGGTTTGATATAACCAAATAACCCCGTAGGTTCGTCTCCAAGAATAATGTTCTCTAAGGCTGTAAAAACGTCAACGAGCATGAAATGCTGATGTACCATGCCAATTCCAAGTTTGCATGCTTCATGAGGATCGTTTATGGAAACTTTTTGCCCACTTAAAATAATGTCACCTTTATCTGGCTTATATAGCCCAGAAACCATTGACATCAAGGTTGATTTTCCTGCGCCATTTTCACCGAGAAGAGCATGAATTTCTCCTTTCCTAAGCGTTAAAGAAATGTCGTCGTTTGCTTTAATGCCAGGAAAGTATTTGCAAATATGACGCAATTCCAGGACATTTTCTTCCATAGAGATTCTCCTTCAATAAACTTTAATATTGTGAAAAAGGGCAGGAAAAATCCTGCCCTTAATAGTTAGACTATTTAGAATCGGAGGCTTTTGTTGTAGCGTGCATCGTAAGGGCTACTTTTGGTGTCTCACTGGTTGGGAAAGCCTCTGGAGTTTCGTTTGGAACAGTGACTTTTCCAGCTTTCATGTCTGCAACTAAAGTGTTGTATTCACTTTCTTTCCACTTTTTAAAGCCCCAGCATCCTTTGTCGCCAGTAGCGGTTTCAGTCGGAAGAGCAACAGCGTCTTCTTTTATACCAAGTTCTAAGACTTTCTTAGCATAATTGTCATTGAACTTCATATCGCTATCTTTCCAAGAAGTTAATGCACTCTTGATGGATGAACCTAAACCTTTCATAGCGGAAGTTAATAATTTTTCACGGGTGCCAGCTGGCTTGATTTCTGTATCCGCGTGTTGATTCGTATCAACGCCAATCCAAGACTTTCCGTCTTTATTTGTGGCTTGGGATAAACCGGTGGTAACCGAATTATAAACTGCACCGCCGCAAGCAAAAATTGTTTCGGTGCCAGCGTTATACCAGTTGGTGGCGAATTGTGTTGCTTCAGTGGTTGAAGCAAAGGCGCCAGCGTAGTAATAGTCCATTTTGATTGCGCCATCGGCTAGTTCCATTTCTTTAGCAGCGGCATTGGCACCATAGATATATCCGTATCCGTATCTCTTGACGGCTGGAACAGCCATTCCGCCGATAAATCCTAGCTTTGTTAAACCATCTTTAACAGCGCCATAACCTGCTAAGAAACCAGCTTGTTCTTCGCGGTATTGGGTCATTGCGACATTTTCTTTGAGATCGTATGGGGCGTTTCCATTATCAGAATCTTGGTTAACGCAGTCTAGTGCTAAGAAGCAAACGTTTGGATATTTGTCTTGGACTTGTTTTACAACTGGCTGGAAAAGATAGCCAGGGAGAACGACGAATTTTGCGCCCCATTCAACAGCGGAATCAACAGCAGCGACACGTTCAGCGGTGGTGTAATCTCCGGTTTGAGCAGAAGGTTGATAATACATCGTTCGATAGGAACCGCTATCGACAACATTGGTTTTTGCGTTGATTTTACCGCCACCGTTTTCTGCAGCCCAAGCATTAACGGCTTCCCAAGAAGTTTGGTTGAAGTTGTGGTCGTTTAGCGTACCGGAATCGGTAACTAAAGCGATTTTGGTTGCGTTTGAATCATCGTTGTTTCCGCAACCGACGAGGGTGAGAATAGAGGCACTTAATAAAAAGAGTGCTGACTTTTTCATACAGTTTATTTCCTCCTATGTATGAATTTCGGAAAAATCCATTTATGAGTCAGCGAAAAATTAACAAAGCCCCAGTATCTAATCTTATGAGAATAACTGCTCATTTTGGTGATTTCTCTCTAACGAAACAATGGAGTCCTTCCTTAGGCTTTTATGATAACATTGCTTATCAAAAATTAACATAAAATTTACATACCAACTTATCAAAAAAACAATAAAGCGATTTTGCTTTAAAAACGAATGTGTTATTTCTATGGTTTTTAATCAATATTATTCGCAAATATCCATAATAAAATTGTTTTTTATAGCAAAGTTTTCTTTTTTATTTTCGATTGAAATTCATCACAAATTGTAAATGCTTTAACTAATTTAATAATTATCAAAAACTGATTGCGAAACGATAAAGCCATATGATTTGCAAAAAGCAATCGAGATTATTTCCTATTGAGCTTGTGGAATTAACGAATTGCTTTAGAACCATATGTTTGATAATCGCATATGGCTAAATTCCGATTTTGAAAACTTTGTTCAAGCATATAACCTTGCCGAAAAAATATGGCTGAGTGAGTATGCCGCCCTAATACTTATAGTAATAATAAAATGACAAAATATTAAATTAATATGCAAAAACATTAAACATAATAATCAAGCAAAATAATAATATTAATAATTTAGTAATAATCGTATTTTATAAATGTTTAATTTATTTTTTATATTCATTTAATTTATTTTGCATTGACAAAAATAAGCAATAAAAATGTCATTTACAAACCTGTTTTGGTTGGGGATGATTATGGTATGGTAGCGCCGATAAAAAGAATGGCAGAAATAAGGGCAATCGTCTGTTTTTATTGCCCTGTTGTTCTTCGGCTATTGCCATAAGTTACAGAAAGGACAATGATCTAAAATGAAAAAGAAAAAAGGATTCCTCTTCCTCTCCTCCCTTGTGACGATTTCTATGCTTGCGGGATGTAATAACAAAAAGAAAACCGCGGAGATTGCCGTCGTTACTGATGTTGGCTCCTTGAATGATGGAGGCTTCAATCAAGGCACGTTTGAAGGCGCAAAAGCATTCGCTACCGAAAACAACAAAACCTATAACTATTACATGCCATCCGGGCAAAGCAACGCGACTGATGCAGACCGAGAAAACGCGATGAATTTAGCGATTGAAAACGGGGCAAAAATCGTTATTGCTCCAGGGTTTTTGCAAGCTAGCGCGATGAGAAAATGCGCGATGCAGCACCCCAATGTTAAATTCGTGTTTATGGATGGCTTTTTATTAGAAGATGATAATCACAAAATCCTTAATAATGTCACCGCGATTAATTATCGCGAAGAAGAAGCTGGCTTTTTAGCGGGGTATGCAGTCTTAAAAGAAGGGAAATATAAACTTGGTGGCATGTTTGGAGGCGGTGGAGGTAACCGCGCTTGCAATGCGTTTGCTTATGGCTATGTGCAAGGCATTAACCAAGCTGTTATTGATTTAGAAAAAGAAAACAAAGAAATCCCTGGCAAAGGGAAAGTATCAAAGCCAATTGCCCAAATCAGCTTTATGTATGGCGCTCAGTTTGGCGCTTCGCCTGAATTAAAGAATCAAGCATCCAGCTGGTATATGAACGTGAAGAATAACGAAGATCTCGAAAAAGAGGTCGGAGGTACGCAGATTATTTTCGCTTGCGGTGGTTCAATGACCTTGTCCGTTAAGAGCGCTATGGATGAATATGAAAAAGCGGAAATGGTTGGCGTAGATGTCGATCAATCCCATATGTCGGAAAAAATTATTACCTCTGCGACGAAAAATCTCGCTTCTTCTGTTAAGGATACTCTTGGTCTTTTTTACGGTAATGAGTGGGATAAAAAATTAGGGGGAAAGATATTCACACTTGGTGCAAAAGAAAACGCCGTCGGACTTCCGACTGAAGTATACGAAAAAGATAATAAAAAGATTGATCCTTGGCGATTTAAGAATTTCACCAAAGAAGAGTACAAAATTCTTTTCAAGCGCATTCGGGGAGAAGGTGAAAAAGCGGAAGACAATATCGTTACGAAGACTGTCGATTCTAAAGTCAATTGCGACACAGAGATTTTTTGGAAAAACGTAAACGAAAAGGACACCCCTAAAATAAGCATTAGACACATCAAATAGCGAACTGTTTTTATCATTTTTTGAGCCTTCTTCAAATCGAAGGGGCTCTTCTTCTATATAAAGGTACTACTATGGAAAAGAATCATTACGTAATCGAGATGCGCCATATCCGCAAGGAATTCCCGGGCATTATTGCAGTTGACGATGTTTCCCTTACTCTTAAGCGTGGTGAGATTCACGCGTTGCTTGGGGAAAATGGCGCTGGCAAAAGCACATTAATGAGTGTTTTGTTCGGTATGTATGAGCCAGATGCTGGTGAAATTTATAAAGATGGGGAACTGGTGAAAATTCATAACCCAAACGATGCCACAAGGGAGCGTATTGGCATGGTGCATCAGCACTTTAAGCTCGTGGAGTGCTTTACTGTTTTAGATAACATCATCCTAGGAACGGAAGATGCGAAATTTGGTTTTGTTATCAAAAAGAAAGCACGTGCAAAAGTGCTCTCTTTAATGGAAAAATACGGCCTTCATGTAGATTTGGATAAAAAAATCAGCGATGTTACGGTCGGCATGCAACAACGAACCGAAATTTTAAAAATGCTATATCGCGATAACGAAGTATTGATTTTTGATGAACCAAGCGCGGTTTTAACCCCGCAAGAAATCGACGATTTAATGAAAACGATGAAGCGGCTTGCTAATGAAGAGAAATCGATTCTTTTCATCTCCCATAAACTGAATGAAATCATGGAGGTAAGTGACCGCGTCACCGTCTTAAGAAAAGGAAAATGCGTGGGCACGATCGAAACAAAAAACACGAATGCGGAAGCTCTCGCGGAAATGATGGTCGGTAGAAGCGTTACCTTTAATGTTAATAAAAAAGAAGCCCATCCTAAAGAAACCATTTTGAATGTTGAACACCTATTTGTTGAAGATAAGAGAACCAAGAAGTTTGTTATTCAAGATGTGAATTTGTCCGTTCGTGCCGGAGAAATTGTCGGAATTGCTGGGATTGATGGAAACGGGCAAAGCGAACTGGTTCGTGCGATTACCGGGCTTGAGCCCATCTCTAGCGGAAGAATTTTATTCAAGAACAAAGATTTAGCGCGATTTAATGTCAATCAACGTATCAAAGAAGGAATCTCTCATATTCCAGAGGACCGCCATAAACATGGGCTTGTTTTGGAATTCACGTTAGAAGAAGATTTCGTTCTTCAAAAAGCTTATAGCGGAGAATTTTGTAAACGGGGTTTCATTCGCTTTAAAGAACGAAGCGAATACGCAAGTCGCTTAATCAAAGACTATGACGTTCGTGCCTCTAAAGGGGCAATCACCGAAACGAGAAGCATGTCGGGCGGGAATCAGCAAAAAGCCATTGTGGCGCGTGAGCTTGACCGTGAACATGATCTTCTTATCGCCGTTCAGCCAACTAGAGGCCTAGACGTTGGGGCAATCGAAGGAATTCATAAGCGTATTGTCTCTGACCGAGATGAAGGAAAAGGCGTTCTTCTTGTTTCTCTAGAACTAGAAGAAATCATGAATCTTTCTGACCGGATTTATGTGATTTATGAAGGAAAAATCGTTGGGGAGTTCCTTCGCCCGAAAGAAATAACCACCAAAGAACTTGGCTTATATATGGCTGGCGCGAAACGCCAAGCGCACTCATAGGAGCGATTTATGGAAATAAAAATGATGAAAGAAAGGTTCCACGATTTTTCTAGAAAAGACGGAACAAAATCAGTTTATGCGAGTGTGATTTCCATTTTCATCGGGCTTTTCATCGGCTTTTTGACGATGGTAATTTGCTCTTTTGCCCCTAACGCGAATGGCGATCCTTTTTCTGGGCTTTTCTATTTATTTATAGGCCCCTTCTCTAGTTCATTTCAGCCAATGAAAGAACTTGGCATGATGCTATTTTATGCAGGCCCATTAATATTCACTGGTTTATCGATCGCCGTTGCTTATAAAACGGGCTTATTCAACATTGGGGCGCCTGGCCAATTCTTAATGGGGACAATGGGGTCGCTTCTTGTTGCCCTTAATATCAACACGACCGATAATCGCGCCGCCGGAATTTTGGTGTGGCTACTTGCCTTATTCGTTGGCATCTTGCTCGGTGCGCTTTGGTCGCTTGTTCCAGGCCTATTAAAAGCGTTCTTCGGCATCAATGAAGTCATTATTTGTATCATGAGCAACTGGATTGCAGCAAATATCGTAAGCTGGGTTTTCTCTTTGCCTAGTTTGGCACATCTTTCTAATAACGCGGCAATGAAGTCGGGATATTTGATCCAGACTTCCCTAACAGGGAATTACACGCCGACATTAGGACTAGGGCATTTATTCAGCTCTAATGGTTCTCCTTCTTATTTAGATATCGGCTTAATCTTAGCGATTTTAGTCGCGGTGCTTATCTGGGGGATGATGAGCAAAACCGCATTAGGGTATGAACTTAAAGCGTGTGGTTACAATAAAGACGCTGCTCGTTATGCCGGGATGAATGAAAAATTCAATATCGCGGTTGCGATGGCTCTAGCGGGAGGGTTAGCTGCAGCAGGAGGCGCCTTATATTACCTAAATCCAAACATTGAGCTTCAATATCAATCTTGTTATCAAATCTTGCCTGAATATGGATTTAATGGCATCCCTGTAGCGCTACTAGCAAATTCTCACCCAATCGGAGTGATATTTTCTTCCGTATATGTCCGTTATCTCAATAGTGCGGGTGGCTTCTTGCAGCGCGCTGGCTATAACAAATATTTCGCCGACATCATTATCGCGGTGATTATTTATCTCACCGGTCTATCTCACTTTATCCAAGAACAATTGACTCGTTATTACAAAGCAAATGATAAAAGGGGATCGTTATTTCTTCCTTACTATTTGAAGAAATTGATTCATAAGTTCAAAGCAAAAACAAATCAAAACACGAAAACGGAAGTAGTTGAACTAAAGCAAATCGAAACTCCGAAAATAGTAGATAAGGTTAGCGAAACCATAAGCAAACCGGTAACGAAAAAGAAAATCGTTAGAATCAAAAAAGCGACTACGAAGGCTTCTTCTTCAAGCCGAACTCAAAAGAAAGAAAGCACACATAAGGAGCGAAAATAATGGACTTCGTTTTTATCCTTCAGCAGACAATAATTTGCATGATCCCTCTTCTCATCGTTGCTTTAGGAGGATTATTTTCTGAGCGAAGCGGCGTGATTAATTTGGCCTTAGATGGCGAAATGATTTTTGGTGCCTTCATTGGGGCGATTTTCGTTTGGGGAATGGTCCAAAATAATATAGGTTTAGCGACTTCGCAAGGCGTTTATTTTTTAGGGATGCTTGTTGCGGCCTTATCTGGAGCGATATTCTCGCTTTTGTTGTCGTTTTCGGCGATTCATTTGAAAGCAAACCAAACTATCGGAGGAACATCTCTCAATATGCTCGCTCCTGCGATTGTTTGCACGTTTGGCTTACTATTCTTCAATAGTGAACGAATTGTTTCGGGCGGGTCGTTTATCCTTTTAAAGAACAGTTACCCTAGTTGGTTCCAACCCGTTTTTGATTCTTGGGTTGGCGGTTTCTTTTCGCTACTTTTGGATAAAGTATATTTATCGACTTATGTATGCGTAATTTTGTTCATTGTTCTTTCCGTTTGGCTATATAGAAGCAAAGTCGGCACACATCTAAGAGCGTGTGGCGAACACCCGGGGGCAGCGGCTTCAGTCGGTATTAATGTCAAAAAGATGCGTTATTTAGGCGTAAGTATTTCTGGCGCTTTAGCGGGGCTTGGAGGGTTTGTCTATATTGCCACAAGCGCAGCGACAGCCGCGGAGAATACAGTTGCGGGCCTTGGATTTTTAGCCCTTGCGATTATGATTTTTGGGAACTGGCGTCCCCTTTGGATTGCATTAGGTGCCTTCCTATTTGGTTTCTTAAAATGCCTTGGCGTTCTTTCTAGCCAAATTGATTTTTGTAGCAAACTTGGCTTGCCGATGTATTTTTATAACATGATGCCTTACATTGTTGTTATCATTGTCCTAGTTTTAGTAAGAAAGAAGTCTGGCTGCCCGAAAGCAGAGGGCATTCCATACGAAGAAGGACAACGATGAAAGTAAAAGAAATTGATGTCGATAGTTGGGATAGAAAAAGCGTTTATCAATATTTCGGGACATTCTCGAATCCGTGTTATGGCTTTAATGTCGAAATGGATATCACCGAATTAGTCAAAGTCACGAAGGAAAATAAGCAAAGCTTCTTTATCAATATGCTTTTCCTTGTCTATATGGGATTAGAATCAATCGAAGAAATGAGGACGCGTATCGTCAATCATAAAGTCGTGGTGTATGAAGAGATTAATCCGGCTTACACCGTGATGACGAAACTTGGCGCGTTTGAAAATTGCAGCGTGAAAGCCACTCATGACTACAAAACCTTTTACGAAAGAGTCCATCTTGATGTCGAGACGACGAAAGTAAAAGGGCACATTAAAGATAGCTATAATGATTCTGCTTTAATGGATGAGTATTATATCACCTGTGTCCCTTGGCTTTCTTTTGCTTCGATGACCCATCCTCTTCCTGATAATGATCATAGTAATTCGAGTGTCCCTAGAGTTTGTTGGGGAAAGTTCTATTTGGTAGGGGAAAAGACGAAGATTATGCTCAATATCACCGCAAATCACATGCTTGTTGATGGAAAAGCTATGTCAGATACCTTCGCATCCATCCAAAAGAATTTCGATAACGCTAGAAGCATTCTTCAATAATCTTTTGTTATTTTGAGAAATAACATTGCACTTGCAAAAGATAAAAAATTAGATAGAGTTAGAATACACTAACTAGTGAGGTTAATTGATGCAAAAAGTAATATTGGATATTGATGGCATGAAATGCTCAATGTGCGAATCACATGTTTGCGATGCCGTCCGCAAGGCTCTTCCTGAAGCGAAAAAAGTCAAAGCGTCCGCGTCCAAAGGAGAGGTTTCCTTCTTACTTGAAGATAACGTCTCTTACGAAGCTGCCGTTAAGGAAATTGAAAGTGGTGGATACCGCGTTCTCCACACTTATAATGAGCCTTACCAAAAGAAGAAATTCTTATTTTTCTAATCGCTTAATGTTTGCTTGTTGCAACAAAATGCTAACTAAAAATGTTTCGATAAAACCTTTGTTTTTATATTTTTTAGTCATGAAAGTTTAATTTGTTGCAACTAAAATCGGTGTGATTTCACAATAAAAATCAAGACACAAACGCATAGCGAGATTCGTTTAAGTTAGTTAAAACTAATTCTTTTTCTTGCAAGAGTGATTAGTCATGACTAATATATCATTTGGTTAGAAACGACTAACCGGAGGTATATGAGTATGCCATTATCATTAGCACCTGTTGGGCAAGAATTCCTCGTCAGAAGAGTTGGAGGGGATGAAAAGGTGAAAAGCCACCTCGCCTCTTTAGGTATTGCTAAAGATAGACCAATCCGTGTCATGAGCCAGGGGGCTACTGGAACTGTGATTGAGGTTTGCTCATCTCGCCTTGCTCTCAATGAAGAGGTTGCTAGGCACATTATTGTCGGTTAGTTACTAGAAAGGAAACACAATGGGAGAAGAAAAAGAAGCCAATCAATTGATTCGTGTCGGTGATGAAGTCACCCTCGATTTGGTGGAAATTGGCACAAGCGGCACCATTACGAAAGTGAATGGTGAAGGTAAAATCCGTCACCGCTTATTTGACATGGGTCTTACTCCAGGGGCCGAAGTGTTCTTAAGAAAACGCGCGCCATTAGGGGATCCACTTGAGATTACGTTACGGGGATACGAATTATCGCTTCGTCATAGTGAAGCGAGTTACGTCGTGATTAAAGTTACTGACGTCCCTGTTACGACAATAGAAGGAGAAAACAAATGAGCGAGAAGATGATTAAAGCCGCTCTTGCTGGTAACCCAAACTGCGGTAAAACCACGCTATTCAACTCTTTGACTGGATCAACGGCATATGTTGGTAACTGGCCAGGCGTTACGGTTGAGAAAAGAGAAGGAACTTACGTTAGTAAAGACAAGAAGATCAAAATGGATATTGTTGATCTTCCTGGGATTTATTCTCTTTCGCCATATTCTCCGGAAGAAGTTATTTCTCGTAACTATATTTTAAACGAGAAACCAGACATCGTGATTAACGTCATCGACGCGACCAACTTAGAGCGTAACCTTTATATGACCACGCAGATTCTCGAAATGAATGTGCCAGTGGTTGTTGCGATTAATATGACCGATGCTTTAAAAGACTTGGGTCAAACTATCGACTACAAAAAGCTTGAAAAAGCACTCGGTGTTCCGGTTGTCGCGATTAGTGCTCTCCGTAATACTGGTCTAGATGAATTGATGGAAAAGGCCATCAAAGAAAGCAAAACAGAACGTAAAGGAAAAACGATTCTTTCTTTTGAAAAAATCAAAGAAGCGAACAAGATTTACGAAGATAATAACGTTTCTAGTCCATTATTCCATGCGATAAAAGCGTTAGAAAAAGATGAACTTGAAGAGTCTGATCACAAAGAAGAATACAAAAAGGTCCAAGAGTTAGTTGCAACTAGCACAAAAGATTATGAAGCGGAAATCGCGGATGCTCGTTACTTATATCTCACCCCTCTATGTGATGAAGTTCTTTCGGGTAAAGAAAAGAAAGAAAAAGATAAGCTCACTAAGAGTGACAAGATTGATAAAATTCTCACCCACAAAGTTTGGGGATTACTCATCTTGGTCGTCCTTCTCTTCCTTGTCTTCCATATCACTTTTAGCGGTGATTTGTTCTATTTAGGTGCGATGGGCGTTGATTTCGGAGAAGGATATCAAGGCTTAATTCACTTCACGATTGATGGTGAAGAGGTACGTCCGTTTGCAGGCCTATTCTATGGCGATGGTGGGATTAACTCGATTGGTGAATTCTTCCACTGCTTAGCTGGCGACCATGAAACTGGCCTCTTAGGCTGTATTGCCTTAGGATTCAAGCAGCTATTAATCACTTGGAATTCTCCTGAATGGGTTATTGGATTCCTTTATAATGGCGTTTTAGCTGGTGTGTGCGCGGTCTTAGGATTCGTTCCGCAAATTATGATTCTATTTGCTTTCTTCGCTTTGATGGAAGATAGCGGCTATATGGCTCGTGTTGCCTTTATGCTTGACCGTATCTTCCGTAGATTTGGTGTTTCGGGTCGTGCATTCATCCCGATGATTATGGGATTTGGATGCGGGGTCCCTGCTATGATCAACACTCGTACGCTTACTAGCGACAAAGAAAGAACCAAAACGATCCGTGTTGTTCCTTTCTTCACGTGCGGCGCGAAAGCGGAATTCCTTGCTGTTATTGCTGGGACTGTTGCGGCTGCAGTCAATATTGACGCCGGTTTGTTCACCTTCTTAATGTATGTGATGGGTGTTGTGATTGCGATTCTATCTGTCATTGTGATGAACAAGACCACGCAACGCGAGAAAGTCCCTCCATTCATCATGGAGCTCCCTCCTTATCATCGTCCACAATTAAAAGCCCTTTCTCTTCACATTTGGGATAAAGGAAAACACTTCATCAAAAAAGCGTTCACGATTATTCTTGTCTCTACGATTGTCATTTGGTTCTTCGCGAACTTTGGCTGGAACTGGCAAATGGTCGAAGAGAACGGAAGCGGTTCTATCTTGATGTCGATCGGTTCGTTAATTCAACCTATCTTCACCCCAATGGGATTCGGCGTTCAAGCTGGGGAAAACGGCTGGGCACTCACGGTTGCTTCTTTACAAGGGATCGTTGCCAAAGAGAACGTTACCTCTGTTGCCGCGACGCTTGCCGAAGTCTTGGGTGTTGATGGATTCGACGGAATTGTCAGTGCGACTGGTATTTCTACTGCCGCAGTTGTTGCCTTCGCGGTCTTCAATTTACTTACTATCCCTTGCTTTGCCTCTGTTGCGACCGCTAAGAGCGAACTTGCCAATAAGAAGACGTACTGGTTTACGATTCTCTTCTGGCTTGGGCTTAGCTATGTGATGGGTTGCTTCACTTACATCAGCATCCAATACGTTTGGACGCTTGCTATTACTCTTCCTCTCATCGTGCTTACCTTCATTGGCCTATACTTCTATGACCGCATGATGAAAAAGAAAGAAGCTTTATTAGAAACAGAAAATAATTAATGAAAGGAGCGAAGCATGCATTGGACGGGAATTGTAACCATTATTCTAGTTACCCTTTACCTCCTTTTCATGCTCGTTCGTACCATTCGGAAAATCAAACGAGGGGAAAGCTTAGAAGAATGCTCTTGCGCTAGTAAAAAAGGAGCGGGGAACGCGCTTGTAGAAGCTTACCACGCGAAATATAAAACGAATGCCTCAAAGGAAGGAATAGGCAAGAAGGGCAATTAGCTTGCCTATCACCTTCTTAATCTAATTAGAGAAAATCTCCCTCCTTATATTCTCTTAGTTAGATTCGACCCGCATGTGGAAGATGACCGTTACTCTTCTTCCATCGTGCGGGTTTTTACTTTCTAAAATCGCGATTACAAAAACGTACAAAAGATATATATTTGTCTAAATTTGAGCGAAAAAGTAATCATCAATGGTCATATTTGCTTATTTTTCTTCTAAAAAAGAAAAAACCGAACCTATAATATGAACGATTTGTAAAAACAAAGTTTTTCGTGCGGTTTTTATAAACGAATTTGCACGGACACTAGGAGCGAGGAACGTATGCCAGAAAAGTTTGACACAATCGAAAACAAATACGAAGGGGAAAAGAAGCCAAGCAAGAAAATTTTAAAGCTTGGCCGTAAAATCACCGACTGCATGCCCCATAAGATTTTCGGCGTGAAAAGCACCGATCCAGAATATTGGGGATTAAAAGAAGTCGTCACCGATGAAATGGCGGATATTGCTAATAAAATGAAACTCCGCAAATTCTACACGTTTGACGAGCTTTTGAAGATGAACAAGCAATATGAGGCTAGCGACTTGCAAAAGATTCTCGACGAGATGTCGACGGTTGGAATTCTCGAATACGACTATGGCGACAATTACGATCATACTCACGAATTAAAGGATAAACCAAGAATTCGTAGATACCGTGTTGCTTTCTTTGTTCCTGGAAGCGCGGAATTATTTAATTCTACCAAAGATAGAGTCGACAAAAATCCAAGTGTCGCTTCTTTCTTTGAACGTATGACTTTTATTCCTCTAGCCGGAGTAACCCAAATGGTTCCTCCAGGAGGAGATGGCATCGGGATGCACGTTATCCCAGTGGAAAAAGAAGTCAATGCGAATAACGAATCCGTTGATTTAGAGCATATCTCTTACTGGCTTAATAAATACGAAGGTCACATTTCTGCGGGCATTTGCTCTTGCCGTTATTCTAGAAGCAAGCTTGGTGAAGGCTGTGCGGATGATCCTGATGATTGGTGCATCCAACTTGGCGATATGGCCGATTACACCGTGGAAACGGGTAGAGCCCATTACATAACAAAAGAAGAAGCGCTTGAAATCCTCAAAAAGGCTGAGGATAACGGTTTCGTCCATCAAATCACGAATATCGACGGCTCGGAAAAGATTTTCGATATTTGTAACTGCGATGTGAAGATTTGTAATGCTTTACGCACCTCCCTATTATTTAATACTCCGAACCTTTCAAGAAGCTCGTTCACCGCGAAAGTGGATCCAACAAAGTGCGTTGCGTGCGGATATTGCGTGGAATCTTGCCCCGCTGGCGCAGTAAAACTTGGACAAAAACTCTGCAAAAAGGATGGGAAACCACAATCTTATCCAACTGCGCCTCTCCCAGACAATAACATTTGGGGGAAATACGCCTGGGATGAGAATTATCGCGATACTGCTCGTTTACATAATACTTATGCGACTGGCACTGCCCCTTGCAAAGCCGCTTGCCCAGCCCATGTTCCAGTACAAGCCTATTTAAAGAAAGCCCACGAAGGCAAATATCAAGAAGCCCTTGCTTTGATTAAGAAAGAAAATCCTTTCCCAGCTGTTTGCGGACGCGTTTGCAATAAGCGCTGCGAAGAAGCTTGCACACGTGGCGAAATCGATCATGCCGTTTCCATTGATGCGGTCAAGAAATTCATCGCTGAACAGGATTTGCATGAGAAAACCCGTTACGTTCCAGAAAAGGTGATTGCTTCGCTCCATGGCGAGTGGCCACAAAAAATCGCCATTATCGGCGCCGGCCCTGCTGGATTAAGCGCTGCTTATTACTTAGCAGAAATGGGGTATCGCCCAACTGTTTTTGAGAAGCATAAAGAACCTGGTGGTATGCTTCGATATGGCATCCCTACCTATAAATTGGAAAAAGACGTTATCGATGCGGAAATCGAAATCATTAAAGAACTTGGCGTCACCATCAAATGCGGCGTTGAAGTCGGTAAAGACATCACAATCGCCGATTTAAAGAAAGAAGGATATAAAGCCTTCTATATTGCAATTGGTTGCCAAGGCGGAAAACGTCCAGGCGTAAAGAACGATGAAGCGAGCGGCACGGAAATCGCTGTTGATTATCTCCATCACGCTTATGAACATCAAGACGAGAAATTCACGGGGGACGTTGTCGTAATCGGCGGCGGAAACGTTGCTATTGACTGCGCGAGAACCGCTTCTAGGCTCGGCGCGAATAAGACTTCCATCTATTGCCTTGAAACGCGCGAGAGTATGCCTGCGAGCAAAGAAGAAATCGCTGAGACCTTAGACGAAAACATTTCGATCAACAATTCTTGGGGTCCAAAAGAAGTGCTTGTCGATGAAAAAGGCAATGTTACTGGCATCATCTTAAAGAAATGTCTACGCACGATCGACCCAGAAACCAAAAAATTCTCGCCTCTATATGACGAAAATGAAACCATCACCGTTAAAGCGGATAAGATTGTCTTCGCAATCGGTCAAGCGATTGAATGGGGCAAATTATTAGAAGGAAGCGCGGTTACTTTCTGGCATGGCAATTACCCAATCGCCGATAAGCTTACTTATCAAACCGCCGACCCAGATATTTATGTTGGTGGCGACGTCTTCACCGGTCCGAAATTCGTTATTGATGCGATTGCGGCAGGACACGCGGTCGCTGATTCTTTGAACCGCCACGTTCAATGGGCGGCCTCTCCAACGATTGGATTGAATCGCCGTTCGTTTGTGCCGCTTGATAAAAATGACATTACTCTTCCTGGCTATGACCACGCTGGACGTCAAGAGGAAGGGATGGATACTTCGCTTGATTACAAGAAGAGCTTCCGCGATGCCCATAAGACCTTAACGGAAGAACAAGTGAGAATCGAGACTGGGCGCTGCTTAAGCTGCGGCGCTTCCGTGGTTGATCCTCATAAGTGCATTGGATGCGGAATTTGCACGACACGCTGCAAATTTGATGCAATTCACCTTTACCGCGATCACCCAGAAATGACCAACATGGTTGTTGCGGAAAAGAAAGTCGGTAAACTACTTGGATATTCTATTAAACGCTCATTAAAGATTCTTGCCCATAGTGGTTCTAAAGAAGCGAAGATGATGCGCAAAAAGAGAAAAGAATACAAGAAAAAGACAAAAAACACTGCAAAAACCCATCCAAATACAGGAAATGCGGTAGATCTCAATGCATGAACTAGGGATTGTCTTCTATGTGATTGAAGAGGTCGAAAAGGTCGCTAAAGAGAACAATGTCAATAAAGTTACCGCTTTGACCTTAGAAGTTGGAGAGGTTTCTAGTGTCGTTCCTAGTTACTTCGTTGATGCTTATAATTGGGCAATCAAAAAGACGAAATACATGCAGGAATGTAAGCTCAACTTGGTGATACTTGAAGGAATCTCTTATTGCAGAGATTGCAAAAAGACATTCAAAACGACCACGAACGGGAAGATATGCCCGCACTGCCATAGCGAAAATACGTATCTAGTCAGCGGGAGTGAAATCAATATCAAAGACATTCAGGTGGAATAACCTGGATGTCTTTTCTCTTTTTATGCGAGTTTCTTGCAAGCAAAAATAGAGACATATATGCTTTTCCTCATGGAAGTAATGAAAATCGTTAAAGCAAGCGAAATTGAGGGAACGTATTCCCTTTTTCTCCGTGTGAAAAAGAAAATGGAGGAAGAAGGAAACGATACCTGGAGTCACGATTACCCAAATAAAGATATCTTTTTAGAGGACTTAAGAAACGAGTCTTTGTATCTATGCCTTCTTAATGAAAAATTGATTGGGAGTTTTGCGCTTACTAGTGACCTTGCTTCTTATTTCTTTAGTGATTCCTCTAGCAATAGAACCGAAGAATTTTTAAACGAACATCATCTTGATTCTCGCGCTTCTTATTTTCTTTTGGAGCGTTTCATGATTGAACCCACGATGCAAAATAAGGGGTACGGGGGAAGGCTATTGGAGCAAATTCTCGCTTTTCAAAAGAATATGAATTGTCTTGTTGTCGCGTATAAAAAGAACGAGAAAGCAGTTCAATTTTATTTGAAGCATGGGTTTAATAATGTCGGGGATTGTCGCCGTGCTGATTGGGGGATAGATGGTTCCTCTTGCTATCTATTTGTGAATCAATATGAAGAAAAATGAAATGAATATTTTTTCTATTTTGCTCCAAGATTGGTACGAAAAGAATCGACGCATTCTTCCTTGGAGAGAAGAGGCGAGTTCATACCACGTTTGGCTTAGCGAAATTATGTTACAACAAACGCGCGTTGAAACGGTAAAAGGATATTATTCACGGTTTTTGGAGATGTTTCCTTCTCCTTTATCTTTGGCAAGTGCCGACATTGATACGGTGAATAAGTTATGGGAAGGATTAGGATATTATTCGCGCGCAAGGAATTTACTAAAAGCCGCGATTATTATCAAAGAAAAATATGGTGGAGTTGTTCCGAGCCAAAAGAGCGATTTGTTAGAGCTACCTGGGGTTGGCGAATACACATCTAACGCGATTATGGCAATTGCTTACCATAAACCCTATGTTGCACTTGACGGAAACTTGATTCGAATTTTCGCGCGTTTATGCGAATGCTCCTTAAAGGCGAAGGATCCAAAAATTAAAGTGGAAGCTTCTACCTTTTATCGAGCTCGATTGACCATCGATCCAAGTGTTTTCAATCAGGCATTAATGGACTTAGGGGAACTCGTATGTTTGCCGCATGGCACCCCTCGTTGCTCTTTTTGCCCTTTTGCTAGTATCTGCAAAGCTCATCAAAATAAGCATGAACTTGCTTATCCTGTGCTTGAAGAGAAAACGAAAAAGAAAAAGGTTGAGCTTACTTTGTTTATTGTCCGTTATAAAGATTCGATTTTGATTCAAAAAAGAAATGACATAGGTTTACTTGCCTCATTATATGAAATCCCAAATGTAGAGGGGTGTCTTTCTCCTAGCGAAGCAGAGAAATATTTAATCGAGAAGGGATTTGCATTGATTTCTCTAATTTCTCTTCCCCAAAAGAAGCACGTTTTCACCCATTTGGTGTGGGACATGAATGCATATTTGGTTATGGTCAATGGTTACCCGAATGGATCTTTATTTGTGAATGAAGACGAATTAAGACATTCTTATTCGTTGCCTAGCGCGTTTACTCATTACATGGGTTACTTCTTTGAGGCGGATTAGTCATTAAAGAGTTATAAAATCCGAGTTCAATGATTGAAGGGTTGGGCCGTCAATCTAAAACCGAATATTCCGCATTTTATGAAATTTTTCGCCTTAAAAATTCATTTTAGTTGAGAGGGGTTATTGTCAATAGAAAGCAATTTGTAAAGAAAAGAAAATAGGAAATCAAAACGCTTCTTTTTCCTTTTCTTCGGTGTAGAATTTATATATCTAGTTTCAAAAAAGAAACACAAATTCGTTCAGCGAACGAAGAAAGAAATTGAGGTTTAGTTTATGAAAAAAACAAGCAACATCATCTCTTTAGGAATTAACATCATCATCGTAATCGCTTCGATTATTGGCTGCGGTGGCTTAATGGGAGATTGGTTCCATTATCCATACCAAAGCTTTACACCTGATTGGACAGATTTTTTAAAGAGCATCGGCTTTTTAAGCGCGATTTATGTGGGAGCGATTGCTCTAGTTACGACCCTATTCCTCCTTATTGCTTTGATTAAAAAGAAAGAGGACTACTCTCTTCCCAAATGGCTAAGCATTGCGAAACTTAGTGGCGCAGTGGTTGGCATTATGGCAATTTTTGAATACTTTTTCGTTGATGTCATGCTTCTAGCAAATAGCGCTCAAGAAGCTTTAGCCTTACGAAATTTCCTCCTTTCTTATCAAGGTGGGATTCTCGTCTCCATTCTGATTCCAATGTTTGTCTTCTTGGATTATGTTGGCTTTGCCCCAGTGAAAAGAGTCGCGCGAAGGGACGCCCACTACGCGGTGATCCCTGTCGCGGTGTTCTTTGTGTCAATCATCATTTATCCTTCAATATTAAACGGGAAAGGTGTAGCGAATGTCGTTCCAAATTATTTCGTTTTCCAACTACTAGACGTCAAAAGATATGGGACACTAGAAGCTCTTACTTACTGCATTTTCCTTTTGCTTTTTGCTGAGTTCGTTTCACTAGCCCTTTCTTCAAATAACGTTGAAGAGGCTTCTAGCACTTTAAAAGAAGAAGTAACATCCGAAAAATCCGAGAACGAAGATTTCATTCCTTCTAGAAACGAAGAAGCAAGTGAAAATCGCGAGGAAGAAAATTCTATTTCCGAAAATAAAGAAAATGTGTCTGAAGGCGAAACGGTAGCCGAAAATAATAAAGCCGCTGGGAAATACGAAGTTTATCCAGAAGCTGGAATGTATAAATATCGCCTTAAGGCAAATAATGGCGAAATCCTTATCGTATCGAATAACTATAAGACGCGCGATGGGGCGAAGATGGGGATTGAAACTTTAAAGAAGAATCTCTTTTCTGGAACACATAAAGTCATCACGGATAAAAATGGCTATTCCCAATTCCGTATCTTTACGGCCAAAGATGCGCGCTTAGTCGCTTGTGGAGAAATCTACCGTAGCCTTAATAGCGCCCAAAGCGCCCTTGCTTCCACTCAACGCTTTGGTATGAGCGATAAAGTCATTGACCTTGACGAAATCCCAGCAAGCGAAATTCGTGAAGAAAAAATAACGCTTCCGGATGTTGAAAGGAATCAAATCGGCAAGGTTGAACTCTATATCGATGATAGCGACAAAAAATGGAGAAGCCGTCTTCTAGCGAACAATGGTGAAATCCTATTTACGAGTGCCGCCTATAGTACGAAAGCCGCTGCCTTAAACGGATTGGCCTCTATTAAAACGAAAGCCGCTAATAATGGTTTCCATATTTGTCGTGATAAACAAGGACGTTACCAATATGTGCTTTTAAGTGATAATGGTCTCGTGCTTTTGCTTGGCGAAACTTATAATACTCGCGAAGCCGCTATTTCTAGTGCTAGTAGCGTCCGCGCATTCCTCGCGGATAGCCCAGTCATTGATATGGTCGCTTTGAAAAAAGAAATGGAAAAGAAGACCGCTTCGGATGAAGACCCTAAAAAAGCAGCCAAAAAATCTCGTTCCACAAAAAGAAATACAAAAAAGAAAGAGTAATTAAGAAACATCATGGACAAAATTAGAGTCATCGAAGTCAAACAAAGCGTCTTCGCGAACAATAACGCTCGCGCCGAACTTCTTAGAAAAGAATTAAAAGAGAAGAACGTATTTCTCATTAATTTGATGTCAAGCCCGGGAAGTGGGAAAACAACGCTTTTAGTTTCCTTAATCAATCGTCTTAAAGAAAAGCTCCGTATTGGCGTTATGGAAGCGGATATGGACGCAGTTGTCGATGCGAAAACCATCGAGAATGAAACCGGCGTAAGAACCATTCAGCTTCATACGTGCGGAGAATGTCATCTCGATGCGAAAATGACGAAAGAAGGATGCGACGCCATCGGATTAGATGGTCTTGATCTTCTCATCTTAGAAAACGTCGGAAACCTTGTTTGTCCAGCCGAGTTTGATACAGGCGCTACACTCAATATGACGATTTTAAGTATTCCTGAAGGCGATGATAAGCCGTTAAAGTATCCTTTAATGTTCACGGTTGGGCAATGCTTTGTCTTTAGTAAGATGGACGCAAAGGTGGTTTTCGATTTCGACGTCAAAAAAGCGGAAGAGAGAATCCTTGCTTTGAATCCAAAAGCCGTTTTCTTCCCCGTGAGCGCAAAAACCGGTGAAGGAATGGACGCTCTAGCGGATTACGTTTTCTCTCTTGTTAAGGATTACTGGTCTCGATAACGAATAGGATCTTTTCATTATGATTTAGCCCTCGAAAGGGGGCTTTTTCAAATTAAGTCATTTTTACTATTTGAAAATTTATTCGGTAATTCCTAATTGCTTTCGTTATTATTTCCATTAATTAGCACTCTACACTTGCGAGTGCTAAAAACTGCATTATAATGTCCTTGCTTCGCGAAAGAAGAGAAAGGAGAGAATCATTATGCAGATGGAACAAATGGAAGACTATAGCACTGATGAACACGTTCTCGATAAATTCGGGCGCAACATCAATGAAGAAGTCAAAAAAGGCAAAATCGATCCCGTTATCGGGAGAGATGAAGAAATTCGTAAAGTCGTTACGATTCTCGCTAGAAAAACGAAGAACAACGTCATCTTGCTTGGGGAACCAGGCGTTGGTAAAACAGCAATTATTGAAGGTCTTGCGGAACGCATCGTAAAAAATGATGTCCCGAATACTTTAAAAGACAAAACAATATACGAGCTCGATATGGGAGCTCTAGTTGCGGGCGCGAAATATCGTGGTGAGTTTGAGGAACGTCTAAAAGCCGTTCTCAACAAGATTAAGGAAAGCGATGGGAAGATTATTCTTTTCATTGATGAAATTCATCTTATTGTTGGAGCGGGTAGAACCGATGGGGCGCTTGACGCTTCCAATATGCTAAAACCGATGCTCGCGAGAGGCGAAATCGATTGCATTGGTGCGACTACGTTGAATGAGTATCGCGAATACATTGAGAAAGACCGTGCACTTGAACGTCGTTTCCAAACCGTGATGGTTGGGGAGCCAACAGTTGAAGATACCATTACGATTCTTCGTGGTTTAAAAGAGCGATTTGAATCCTACCATGGTGTTAAAATCACGGATGGTGCTTTAATTGCTGCGGCTACTTTGTCGAACCGTTATATCACCAATCGTTTCTTACCAGATAAGGCGATTGATTTGGTAGATGAAGCGTGCGCGAACATCAAAGTAGAGATTGAATCCATGCCGGCGGAACTTGATGAGATTATTCGCAAGATCCGTTCACTGGAAGTGGAGAAAGTCGCTTTGATGAAAGAAAAAGACGATTCGAGCAAACGTCGACTTGATGAACTTCAAAAAGAACTCGCGGACGATAATGCCAAACAGGATGTTTTGACCAAAGAATGGGAGGTTGAAAAATCTAACATTAAAGAGGCTAAGGATCTAAAAGGCAAGCTCGAGAAAGCCAAATTCGATTTGAATACTTATTTTGGAAATGGGGAATACGAAAAAGCTTCCTTGCTTCAATATAAGACGATTCCTGAGTACGAACAACGCTTAAAAGAGCTAGAGACCAAGAGCAAAAACGGCGAAAAACTCGTCGATGAAGTTGTCGATGAAGAGTCTATTTCTCGCATCGTAAGCAAGATTACGGGGATTCCTGTTTCTCGTATTCAAAAAGGCGACCGCGAGAAGGTGCTTGACCTTCCTAAGACACTTGAAAAACGCGTGATTGGGCAAGACGAGGCAATTCGTCTAGTCAGCAACGCGATTCTTCGTCAGCGCGCGGGCATTAAAAACCCAAACCGCCCAATCGGAAGCTTCCTTTTCCTTGGGCCAACTGGCGTAGGAAAAACGGAAGTTGCTAGAGCCTTAGCGGAGGCACTCTTTGATAACGAGAACAACATTATTCGTATCGATATGAGCGAATATATGGAAAAGTATAGCGTTTCTCGTCTTATTGGCGCGCCGCCAGGATATGTTGGCTATGAAGAAGGAGGGCAACTTACCGAGAAAGTAAGACGCAATCCATATTCCGTTGTTTTGTTTGATGAAGTCGAAAAGGCTAACCCCGAAGTGCTTAACTTGTTACTTCAAGTCCTTGATGATGGAAGACTTACCGATTCTCAAGGGCGCTTAGTTGACTTTAAGAACACGATTATCATCATGACAAGTAACCTTGGTAGCGAATACCTTCTTGAAGGCAAGAAAGAGCCTGTCCGTGAACTATTGAATCATACGTTTAAGCCAGAATTCTTGAACCGAATTGACGAGATCGTTTACTTCAATCCTCTTTCTAAAGATGTGCAATATCGCATTGTCGAAAAGATGCTCAATGAGCTTAATAATCGTCTAAAAGAGCAATTCTATAGTTTCTCTTTCTCCGATGAACTCAAGCATTACATTCTCGATAGTGCCTATTCTCCAACCTTTGGCGCTAGACCACTAAAACGCTTTATCCAGGATAACGTGGAAACGGTTATCGCGACCGCGATTGTGAAGGGTGTAGTTAACGTACAAGACAAATATCTTGTCAGTGTCAATAACGGCACCATCACGATTAATCCCTTAAAGTAATAAAAGGCTCTATCGATAAGTAATCCGTAGAACCCTTCTATCATTACTTCAAAAGAAGCGCATGGCTTATAAAATTGCTGTGCGCTTTTTTTGTTAGAGAGGAAAATCACTTTGGAAGTTTTAAAGGAACCTATATTTTCTTTCGCGAGAATTAGAATGCGAAAAATGAAACTTTTTTTGTAAAAAAGAAGAAAAATATGTCTATAGATAAGTGTGGTAGCTTTTTATGCTAACTCAAACATTTCCCCGGGGAGAAAAAGCAAAGAAAGGAGAAATGGGAATGGACGTCACGTCAATTGTGATGATCTTGATTCTTCTCTTCCTCTTGGTGGATCAAAAAAACTCTAACGGCCCAAAAGGGCGTTAGAGACAAAACCACTACCATTATAGCTTAGCCGTAAGGCTTTGCAATAATGGTTGCCCTCTTTCCCCGGGGCCCAATGTTGAACGTTAAATGACAAAATAATCGCGGATGTTTTACTATTGTGCTGATTACTTGTCATGAGACTATTCTCTTTACGAGCGAACTATGTCTTTTTATAGAACTAAGAACGCTTTTTGCTCTTCAATTACTCGTTAATTTTGAATTAGCCCTCTTTTTGGTGAAAAGTTGGATGAGCCACGATAGCGCTGCCGATAATAGAACGGTTACGACGAACGCTAAGAATATGATCCCTATTAGAATTCCAAAAGCGCTGAACCTAAACAAATAAGTAGGTAATGCATGCATTGCGTTATAGATGGAAATGAAGCAAGTTAGACTAATTAGGGAAATCACCGTAGTAGAAAGAAAGACAAGGGCATTTTTGATGATTATTTTTTCATAACGCTCCTTTTTATTTGTTTCCTCTTCCTTTGCATTTATATCGAAAAAAAGGGAAAGAGCTATCATAAATGAAAGGCCAATTATTACGCCTATGGTTGCAAAAAAAGGAACGAAACCACGCATAAAGATAAAGAGAAGTAATGGCTTATCTCCACTCGTAAAGAAAGATTCGTATTTTTGGGAATAAAGAGAAGAGGTCGAAGTTACGATTCTAATATTGCTTAAATTCTTTAGTTCCTTTAAATCTTTTGATATATCCAATAACATCATTGATTGACTTGGCCTTTTGTTATTTACGAAGATGGAATTTTCTAGATGGAACCCGTAAGCGTAAGGAGAAAATCCCAAATTATTTCCGTGGAATTTTTGGTAATTTTCTATCATTTTATCGATTTGTTCATTTGTGGAAAAAACACCAACGATTTTGTAAGAATATAAATCTTTGCCAATAATTTCGTCAGGTGAGTTTAATTCCCCGAATTGCTTCTTCTCAATTAAGCAATCATAAAGCAATGAAGAGATTGCTATCTCGTTGTCGCTTATAGGGAGATTACAAATTTCAGGATTTGCAAACCTATTATCCTTGTTGACAAAACTAGCCTCTGAATCTATTCCGATAATGTTTGGATAAATCTTAGTAAAGGAATATTTAACATCGCGATAGGCTCTTACTTGAAAAGCCCAGTTGAAAGACTCCCCCATTTCATTCTTATAGATGTTATAAACTCCTCCAACGTTTTCTTTAGCAAAGGATTGTATCGGCTTCTCTAGACTTTCATCGTATTCTAATTTGGCATAATTATCGCCTAATTCCTTGGAATACTTTAATACGATTTGCTCTTCATCGTTTTGCTGATTTAAAAAGTAAAGGCCGGTATAGAATGACGATATAGACAATATCAAAAGGGTGATAAGAAATAGAATCTTATGAGAAAATAAATCACGTATCGATGATTTTAATAAGCTATCTCCGAATCTCATTTATCATTCTCTCCACCGATAAGATTTTTGAAGCGGTTAGCGAAGGCCAAAATAAAGCAAACAATCCCATTTTGACGCGTTTGCTTTTTTCATCCCTATTAAGCAATCGTTTAACTGAAGCATTTATTTAGATACTTATTTCCCTTTCATTGGCTTAAATATAATTTTTTGACGTTACTTTTGCAAACCATGTTTCGTAGGTACGGCTTTGTTAAGAAGTTTGTTATGTCTTTGGTTTTTAACGTTCCATACGATGTGTTAGCTTTGTCTTGTTATCGCTTTTGTTATGTCTTTTACAAAAAAGTCGGTAGAATCGTTAAAAAGTATCTTGTTTTAAATCGCAACGCCATATTTTTCGTTTATTTGCCAAGCCTAGCCTTTATAATCTTGTTATGGCTATTGAATTTGAATCAACATACGCGAAAGCGAAAAGAGACGACGAAGGATATCGTAAAACGATTTCTACGATTCCAACATGGGGAGAGAAACTTCATTTATTGACAAGTGCCCCGGATTTATGTTCATTGTATTACTCAGGTGGCGATACGCTACTGATTAATATCCATGGCGGTGGATTTTGCTATAAACATCCACTCGATGATGATGCTTTATGCAAATATATTTCGCAAACCTATTGCGTTTCTGTCCTCAATGTTGATTTCTCTAGCAGCGTGAAATGGGGATATCCAGTTCAACTTATCGAAATCGATCGGCAAATCAATGCTTTCTTATTAGAGCACCCGATGAGAAGAATCATCCTTCAAGGGCATAGCAGCGGCGCGAATCTAGCGGCTTCTTTATTAGAAAGATGGATCAAAAACAAAACCCGTGAAGTCACCGCGCTTGTTTTGAATTACCCGATTTTAGATTTAAGCATTGCAGCAAAGGATAGACCTCAAATCGAGGGACTTTGGCCAAATGAACTCTATGACGATTGGGTTCGTTTCTACGCGCCAAATCGCATTAACCGCAAAGACCCTTCTATTTCTCCTTTATATATGCCAAAAAGCATCGCGAAGGAATTCCCTTCGACTTATATCGTGTCTTGCGAAATTGACCGCATTAAAGATGACGCAGTTCGCTTCGCTAATTTATTAAAAGACGCGAAAGTGGAAACGCGTCACTACATTTCTAGTGAGCGGCACGGCTTTATTGAACGAAATATGAAAGATGTCTATCATCTTCCAAACGATCCTAGCGTCCGCTACGCAAAAACCATCGTTGACCAAGCGATTGTTTTCGCTTTAACGGCGGCAAATTAACCGTTTTTGATTTATTTCTCTTTTTATAAAAAGCTCGCTTAAGAAACTGCCTTCATTTTTAGTTTTTGCTATCCTTCTTTCCGATTTGACATTAAAATTTCTCCCCTCTGACAAAGAGGAACACTATTTTTAAGTTTAATTAAATAAATCCATATTAAAAGGAACCTAAGTTAGGCTATAATTGGATTTATCTAGGAGGGAAAAATTAATGAAAAGAAAAGTTTTGTTGACCTGTGCAATGGCCACATTAGTGCTAGGCGGCTTAGCAGGATGCGATTCGAATACGAGCGAACCACAACCAAATGATACGGCTGGGAATGTCACTTGCCTTACAACAGTTGAGTCAACGGAAAACGGATCGCTAATCAAGAAAAGCGACGCGGATGGCAAAGTCACTTTAGAAGTTAATCCAGACAAAGGATACAAACTTGTTGATGTGATTATTGATAACGTGGCTAAGGGTTCGGATTACGTTACTAAAAACATTAAAGGCAAAGAATTAACGATTAATGTGGACGCAACGTCTAACCATACGATTAAAGGCCTGTTTGCTCTTGAAGCGTTACCTACTTTTGCTTATGGAAATGGCACGGAAACCAATCCTTTCAAAGTTTTAACCTTCGAGGACTTCGGAAAACTTGGCTTTACTTATAAAGCGGAACAAACGTTCTATTTCGAGCAAGAGAATGATATTCAATTCAATTTGACTGATGATTCTTATGAGCCAGTTCTCTTTAAAGGCATTTATAACGGAAATGGGAAGAAAATCACATTAACTAAAGAGGAAGGCGTTAACGCGTTCACCGCGTCTTTATTTACTGTAGCGGGTGACGCGACGATTGAAAACCTCGTTACCGTGTCTAGTGAAAATTGTTTGCTTTCTATCGCTGATGACCAATGGTATCACGTCGATAGTGAATCTGAACTCGTCGATCGAACTGTAACGCTAAAAAAGATTAATTGCTTTGGACCAGATGACGCGACGATTCAAATCGATGAATCGAATGTGGCTTTCCTATATAACGGTCATATTGCTTATAAAAAATTCAACCTTGCAATTGAAGATTGCCATATCAAAGCAGATGTTTCTAATAGCGCGACCTGCACGGGTGCCTTTATCGGAGGTATCTATCCAGGAACCTTCAGTGCAGGCGACGATGACGCTTATCTAGTTTCCATTAAGAATTCTAGTTTTACTGGGACGATTCGTTCGAAGAGCCAAGCTGGTTTAATCGTTGGTAATAGCTACGGAATCGATACGTATTTGAATAAAAAGACGGAAGATGGTAAAGGGTATACGAATACGCTTGATACAAAAAATGAGGACTACTTCAAAAAACATTTCTTGCTTGATAATGTCACTTTAAATGGCGAAATCGGTGCCTTTGATAATACTGGCCGCGCTGTTCTTGGATTAGATGGGAAGTTGTTCTTAAAAGACGTGAACGATTATTACAATAATCAAATTACTCTCGGAACAAATAAGCAAGGTTTTACGAAAGTCAAAAACGCTCTTGCTTCAAGCAATTTGACCGTAAAATTCGATAGCAATGGCTTCTATATTGATGGAGACGATTATAACGAAAATAATCGTTATTGCCTCAATTTTAATATCAAAACGCTTTATGCTGACAAAGACAAAAGTGCCGCGTTTAATGGTAGAGACATTTCTATGACCTTAGTTCATTCCGCCAATGGCAGCGCTTTTGATGAAGCCATTAAAGGTGAAAATTGTGGCCTATTCACCAAGACAGAAGCAAAAGAAAAATTATCATCTATCTTCACCGAAGAAGTTATTAGCGGTCTTAATTACAAATATATATTCCTTGGAATGTATAAGATCGCTTTATATACCAAAGATAATAATCTCTATTTCATTTTAGACGATACAAACGATGAAGGCCTTTCAACATACAACGAAAACGGGAAACATGTTGGCACTATCTCTAACCTTTGTATCTATGGATTCGATTCTGAAAATTTCATGATTGGTTTCAAGACCATTATCTAAAGAAAAACATCAAAAAGAGGGGGTGCTAGGTTCACCTCCTTTTTTCGTAGCGTTTCTCTCTTTAGTGAAAAACACTTTTAAGCGTGGAGACGATAAAAAACGGCAAAAGATTAGTCTACTAATGACTAAGTAATAGAAAGATAGCCGAATTAAGATGCCTTATACTATAAAAGCAAAGATTTTATTGCCCTTTATCTCGCTTTCTTTCGGGTACCATAATCGTCGTTTATCGCGCGAGTAGACTAAAAAGTAGACTAA
>DKCV01000010.1:64854-122870 GCA_002449265.1 Caryophanales bacterium UBA6865
AGACTAAAAAGTAGACTAATAGAAAGTAGGAGATATTGCCCATGAATGTTGGAAACGAAAGCGAATTTTCGGAAAATAAAGAAAGCCTTTCTCAATTAGACAAAGGAATTAAGTCTTTGACCGCAATGCTAAACAAGCATTTTACTGGCACTGTTTATTTTGGCGTATATGACAATGGCGATGTTAAGGGGGTTCAAATTGGCAAGCATTCTTTAGATGATATAAGAGATAGAATTGCCGCACTTGTTCAACCCAAATTCGCCTACGAAGTAATCGAATTAAAAGATGAAAAGGGCAATCGTTTTTTAAAAGTAGAGGCGAATGGCAACGATATTCCATATAGCTGTGATGGGAGATACTACATTAGAAACGTTAAATCTGATGATTTGATGGACAACGAAAGTGTCAGAAGAGCAATTCTCTCAGGGTCGTTCGACGCTTTAAGAGAAAGCAAATCTAATAATCAAGATTTGTCTTTTTCCTATCTAAAAGACTATTTCATCACTAACGGCATCCATTATCGTGAAGGCAAACAATTTTTAGGAAATTTTGGTTTATTGAATTCCAAAGGACAATACAATCTAGTCGCTTATTTATTGTCGGACGACAATACCGTATCTATTAAAGTCGTACGTTTTGCTGGTGTTGATAAAACGGTTATGTCTGAAAGAACGGAATTTGGCAAAAGGAGCCTCTTAAGCTCTTGCAAAATGGTTCTAGAATATCTTAAAAGCCTAGACCCGATGGGAGTCGACTTAAAAAACGGCCCTAGAAAAGAAATCCCTTTATTTGACTTTGAATCATTTCGCGAAGCTTGGATAAATGCCGCAGTTCATAATGATTGGCTTCACATGATGCCCCCGTCAGTTTTTATATACGATGACCGAATTGAAGTTTCTTCTTATGGTCAGCCACCTTTTGGCATGACGTATGAAGAATTTTTTGGTGGAAGAAGCAAACCAATAAATGAAGCTCTTTTTAATATATTTTCTCTATCCGATTTTGCTGAACAAAGTGGCCATGGTGTTCCAACGATTGTTAAAAACTATTCGGAAAAAGCCTTTAATTTTGATTCCAATATGATTGTCGTAACGATTCCATTTAGTTTTACGCCTGATTCGGTCGCTTTTAGAAAGCAAATGGAGGAACAATCTTCCAAATTATTAGCGTCTCACCAAAAAGTCCTCACGTTTTTGTTGAATAATCCCGAGGCTACTCTATCTGAAGCCGCTGATGCTTGCTCTTTGAGTTTGGGTGGCGTTAAAAAGATTGTTTCTTCTTTGAAAAAGGATGGATTTATTAAGCGCGAAGGCGATAAAAGAGGTGGCAAGTGGATTCGCTGATAACTAAGCGATAGAAAGACAGGCGAATTAAGGTGCCTTATATTATAAAAGCAAAGGTTTTATCGGCCCTTATCTCGCTTTCTTTCGGGTGCCACAATCGTCATTCATCGCGCGAGTAGACTAAAAAGTAGACTAAAAAGTAGACTAATAGTAGACTAAAAAATCAAAAGAAAAACTCGTTCCGAAAGGGCCCTTTAAGTCAATAGATATCGCGGCTATTTTTGTAGTGAATCAAATAGCTTCTTCGCTTCGATGATGGTGTCATCCATATCAAAGTAGGCATAATTCGCTAATCTGCCTAAGAAATAAACATTTGAGAAGGTTTTTGCAAGGTTTTTATATTCTTTTGCGAGATTCGAATTCCGTTCATCATTGACGGTGTAGTAAGGGATTTTCCCTTCTAGGAAGGTATCAGGATATTCATAAGAAAGAATCGTGGAATGATGATTTTTGCAGTTTGGATCAAAATGTTTATGCTCGGTGATACGGGTATAGGCGACATCGTGAGAAGTGTAATTCACTACGGCGTTATGCTGATAATCGTCAACTTGTTTCGTTTCAACTTCAAAACGCAAGCTTCTCCACTCTAAGTGGCCTAATGAGAAGGCAAAATATTCGTCTAGTCTTCCTGTGTATATGATTTTGTCCGCTAAAGAATCAAAGTAAGATTTGTCGGAAAGATAATCTATGCCCGTTTTAACTTCGACTCCTTCAAGTAGCCGATTAATGAAAGAGGTGTAGCCGCCTTTTGGTTGTCCTTGATAGACGTCATTAAAGTAATTGTTATTCCATTCATAACGTAATGGAAGTCTTTTGATGATAGAAGCGGGGAGGTCTTTGCAATCTCTTCCCCATTGCTTTTCGGTATATTCTTTGATGAGTTTTGTATAGATGGTTCTTCCAACCATCGATAAGGCTTGTTCCTCTAAATTTTTAGGATTAGTGATATTTTCTTTTTTCACTTCTTCTTCGATTTTGGCTTTTGCTTCTTCCGCCGTATTTACGCCCCAAAGCGCGTGGAATGTGTACATATTGAAGGGCATATGATAAATCTCGCCATGGAAGTTTGCCAAAGGCTCGTTGATGAAAGGATACACACTCGCGTATTTGTTGAAAAAAGACCAGGCAAATTCATCGCTCGTGTGAAAGATATGGGGACCATAAATATGGACATCGATACCATCGATTTCCTTTGTGGCGATATTACCACCAACTTCGTTCCTTTTCTCAATCACAAGGACTTTTTTATGCGCGTCGAGTAATAATCTAGCCATTGTGCTTCCGCTTAAGCCGCTACCGACGATAAGATAGTCATATTGTTTTTTCATTTGTTAAATCTCCCCATTAATAATGAAATGAACGTAAGTGGTATTCCGATAATGAAAACGAACGCTAGGCTCCAGCCTTGATTGTCTTGGACATGAAGACCGATTTCTAGATAAGCCGCTACTAGAAGCGCCCAGCAAAAGCAAATTCGATAAGCCACAAGGTGAGCCATGAGTTTGTAGCGGCGCGCATACGCCATAAGAACCAAAAACGAGAAAGGGATTGCCCAAATAAACGGCATCCAGAAGGTATAAATGTTCTCTTGATGAAGGATTAGTATTCCTCCGCACGCCACCGAAGCGACCGTCCAAACGCCAAGCACCCATAAGCAGCATACGATAATGCGATTCCTTAAAACGATGTCGTCTCTACTTTTGGCATAAAGCAATTTTGTGTCTTCGGTTGGCTTATGCGTCAAATAGTCAATCGTAACGCCATAAAAATCAGCAAGATTTTGTAACGTGGCCAAATCGGGTACGACTTCGCCATGTTCCCATTTTGAGATACTTTTATCGCTATAATTAAATTTTTCCGCTATATCGCCTTGCGTTAATCCTCGTTTTTTTCGTAGCGAGACCAAGTTATTCGCGACGATTTCCGCAATTTCTTCCTGTGTCATTGCAATTATTTTAACGCTTTTGCCATTTCTTAAGAAGGGGACCTTTGCAAGTTTGCTTTCTAATCACTAGAATAACTTTGGGCAAAATGATTAATCTAGTTTATTGCGGAAACAAATTCATGTTGGATGGGATTCTCCTTTCTTTGCTCAGCGTGAGCAAAGTGAGCAAAGAACCCATTAATGTCCTTGTTCTAACTGGCGATTTTCAGAAATTAAATCCTGCTTACTTGCCTTTAGAAGAATACGAAGCTGGCTTCTTGCGTTCCGTTATTCAAAAGAAAAACCAAGAAAGCAAATTAGAATTACAAAACGTTACGAATCTAATTTGCCAAGAACTTGCTGAAACGGCAAATCTCGACTGCGAGTACACGCCTTATTGCTTGTTCCGTTCCTTTTTGGATTTATTGGATAACGTTCCTTCCCGGGTTCTTTATCTCGACTGCGACACGATTGCTCTTCGCGATATTGCTCCATTTTTTCATAGTGACCTTCATGGCCATAACATTGGATGCGTTCCTGATGCGATGCACTTTGGAAAATATTTCAACGCTGGAGTTATGCTTCTAGACATGGACAAAATCCGCCATGATGGATTAATGGCTAAAGCTAGAGAATTAATCGCGACAAAAAAGATGAAGCATCCAGATCAAGACGCGATGAACAAAATATTCCGCAAGGCAAAACAAATCGAGTTTTTCCCACGCGTTTATAATGAGCAGCGCCATATCACTTCAACGACTGTGATTCGCCATTTTGCGCCACAAAGGGTTTATTTTCCATTCCCTCACATCATTAATGTGAAGCCTTGGGAAATCGCTAAAATTCATAATGTCTATCATAATTATGAATTCGACCCTCTCCTTAAGGAAATGATTCAACTTAAAAAAGAATTTTCCGTCGCTAACGCCGCTAAATTCAAATAATCAAGAATCCTTAAGCGCAAGAAATCTTTAAGAGTTATTAAGGAGGTAAAAGCAAACTACATGTATAGCGAGGAGAATAAAGCCTCGAATCTAGCCAAATTTTTATCAAATTACGACTATGTATTCGTGGATACTTGTTCTCTTATGGAAGATGGATTCCCGCCTTTTATGGACACGCTTGTCGCATCAAAGGAATATTGGAAAGATGGTCTTCATGTGATTGTTCCTGAAGAGTGCGTTGATGAATTAAGAAAGCACAAAAGAAACAAAGAAAAAAACGAAGCTAGAATCGGAGCGATTCGCGCACTAAAGATATTGCGTCACGACCAGTGGCATGGCAAAACAATAGAAATAGAGAAAAACATTACCGATGGCAATTTCGGTGATCAAGCAATCACACAAAAAGTCGTAGGATTAAGAATCAAATACAAGATTCTTGTTATTACGCAAGATAAGACCCTAACAAATGATTTATTGAAACTCAATAATCTCGATTCCCAACGCGGGCATTATCTAGAAGTTTATAAGATAATGGATAGCGGTGAACTAACGAAGAATCTAGGCGAAAGTGGATACTCTCGCCCCATAGAGAGAAAAGAAAAACAACATCGTTCCTTTTCTTTGAAAACGATTTTCAAAAGAAAAGAGAAACCAAAGATCAAGAAAAAAGAGGAAAAACCTGCTTTAAAAACTCTTTTGTCGTTTGATAAAAAACTTGCCGCCAATTTAGGCAATCAAAATTATCCATTCGATAAAAAATTAGCGGACATTAATGCTCAATTAGCTTTGCTTTCCGCTCAAAGTGCTCAAGTCAAAGCAAGACTACCTTTGCTTTGTTCAGAGGACCGTTTATTAATGGAGAAAGCGAAAATTATTCAAAATAACATAGCGAAAATAGAAGAAAAGAAGGAAATTAAAGAAACCCCGATTGTTATAAGAGATGACGAGCAAAATGATAAAATAGGGGAACAAGTTATGAAAAACGATAATTTAGAGCAACTTATTCGTTCTACCTTGAATGAAGAAGGCGTTTTGGTTCGTGACGATTCCGTTCCTTATTTGCCTTTAGCCCATGGCCCTGCCGATGTTACGGAACGCTCATTACATGAGACTATAAAGCCTCTTTCTTCATTAAAAGACGGCGAGAAAAAGACAATATCTTTTGGTAACCTAACTTTCGTTATAACAAAGCACGGCAATTCATTTTCCTTAGTGAAACAAGAAAAAATCAATCAAAAAGCCGTTAAAAAAGAAGAAAACGAAAAAGCAAAAGGCGGAACTGCAAAGAAATCTACGCAAAATCCAAATAAATTGGAACCAAAAAAGGAAAAGAAAGAAAAGATACTAAAAATCAAAGCAAAAAAGAACTCTAGCAACGAAACCACAAAAGATGAAAATAAAGCTAAGATAGATCTATTCGCTCCAACGGAACTTATCGTTTCTAAAGACGGAACTTCTGCACTTCCTAGCGGCGTTAATTTAATCGTAGGCGAGCCTGCTACGCATCATTTTTCCAAAAAAGCAACGCGCTCTTTAAAGAAAGAAAACGGCTCTAAAAAAGTCCATGAAAAAACCAAAAAGGATAATTTAGCGAAAAAGAACAAAGAAAAGTCGACTAAGCCAGTGCATCAAAAGAAGACGAAAAAGAATACAAAAGTAGTGGACGATTCTAAATCACTTAAACAAGCAATGAGCTTTGAGCTTCGTCTTAACGCCAATATGAATAATCCAACCTATCCTTTAGCAAATAAAGTTCGTGACATTGATTCTCAAATCAAGCTGATTCAAGGACTTTCCAAAGAAGAAAGAAAAAAACTTAAACTATCTCATGAAGATTTGTTGAAAAAGAAAAGGGAACTCAAAAAATAATTAATCGATTTCACGCATTTTTGTTTTGAAAAATTATTTTCGTGTTACTCTTAATTCATGAAGCGTTTTTCTTTACTAAAAAATTTAGTGATTACAATAGTTGCCGCTTTAGCTTTAAGCGGCTGTTCATTATATGAGCTTGTGAATGGGAACCGCTCTTCGTCGACGCCTGACGTCTCTTTTGATACTTCTTATGGTTCTAGTGATGGCTCTATTCCCCAAAAAATCATGGATATCAATGCGAGCAATGGCGACTTTGATATGCCTTCTTTGGGCGACGTGAACATCTTAGTTATTCCGGTGAAGGTGCGTGATTACCCGAGTTACGCAACGAAAGAAAATCGCGAAAAAATTAATAATTGCTTTTTTGGCGATAGCAGTGATACTTCTTGGGAATCAGTTGCAAGTTTTTATCAAAAATCTTCCTATAACAAATTAAGAATTACGGGTGTAGTATCTGACTGGTACGACTGCGGTTATTCAACAAGAGAAATCGCTGCCTTTGAGGATAAAACCAACAAATATTTCGAACCGAGTGTTCGCATACTTGAAGAAGCAGTTAGTTGGTATAAAAAAACATACAATACAAATTGCCTCGAATTCGATAGCGATAAAGATGGAATTATTGATGGGGTATGGCTTGTTTATAGCGCCCTGGATTATAGCAAAATGAGGTCTCCTTCCGAAAAGATTGAGAACGTATTTTGGGCTTACACTTATTCCAATTATGGATTAGAATCCACGACTTTAAGTAACCCTGAACCATATCGTTATTGCTGGGCTAGCTTTGATTTCATGCTGGGGTATGGGAGTCTTGGCATTGATGCCCACACTTACATTCACGAAACTGGTCATTTGCTTGGTTTAGACGATTATTATGTCGCTGCTAAAGACGAAAATATTGCTGATAACTATGCTCCAATGGGCGGAGTTGACATGATGGATAATAACATTATTGATCATGACTCTTTTTCTAAGATGGCGTTAGGTTGGGTAGAACCAAAAGCCGCCACAAAAAATGGCGAATACACCTTAAAACCATATGAAGAAGATGGGGATTGCTTAATTATCCCTACAGATCGTGGCTGGAATGGGTCGCCGTTTGATGAATACATTCTTGTCGAATTTTATACTCCAACGGGGTTAAACAAGAAAGATAGCGAGTCTTATTACCCAGGAAGCGCGATTAAATTGCAAGGATTTTCTCAATATGGTATCCGCATTTTCCATGTTGATGCAAGAATGGTGGCCTATACGTCTAATAGCGGGCCTTTCTACGTGGATAAAGTGAGTCAAAGCACTTCGACGGCGACTATCATTGCGCATAGCAATAGCAGCGCCTATAACCATTTGAACCCTCAGTTCCGCTTGATTCAATTAATGGACGCGAAGGAAAAGAAGAATTTTGACATGGACAATGACCCGACTAGTAAAGCTTCCTACAAAAAAGCCTACGCGGACAATTCTTCACTTTTTAAAAAGGGCGATTCTTTCTCTTATGATAGTTACGCCAATAGTTTTCCAGTGTATCGCTATTCGGGAGGCGAAAAGAGCACGATGAATAATGGCTACAATTTTTCTAAGACAATCACGGTGACGAATATTAGTAGCGATTCGGCGACAATCACCATTTCTTAATTGTTTCTCAGCCCTTACTCTTTGCCTATTCTCTTGAAAGAGAACCATTAGATGGGTAATATTATTTCGTTTCACGAAAAGGACGTGTTTTATGGAAAAGAAAATTAACTTATTTGCAATCCTTGGGTTTAGTGGCATCTTGTTTACCGCGGCTGCCTTCCTTTTACCTATTGGAACAGGCGTGAACTGGACTGCTGGCGCTCATGTTACCGCAGTTTCTGGCTACGATTTTGTTTTTGGAAATAGTGCGATGATGAAAGATCTTGCGACTGGTTATCACATCTGCGCTTTCGTTCTACTTATCATTGCGGTCCTCTTCCAAATTTTAGGAACGGTTTTCACTCTTCCTAATCCAGATGCGAGCCATAAATTCTCCGGCTTCTTGCATTTACTCTCTGCGATTTCATTAATCGTTGTCGCTTTATTCTTCTTCCTCGCTACGAAATTAACCCCAACCCCAAATGCAAGCTATGTCGCAACTTTAGGATATGGTTTCATTGCTGGTGGTGCCGCTAGTGCCGCAAGCGCGGTTTGCTCTTTAGGTGCTTTCTTAATCACCCTTACAAAGAAAAATAGCTAATTTATTTTTAGGAAAATAAGCCGTGGTGAGCCCACGGCTTTTTAACATCTATGCTAAAAACAAATGTTATGCGTCTATTAGATGTCCATCAAATCCATTATGTTCCACACGAATATGACGAATCCATCGTAAATGGGATGGAGGTTGCAGAAGCTCTAAACGAAGATCCGGAGTGTGTTTTCAAAAGCCTTGTTTGTGAGAATGAGAAACACATGCACTTCATTTTTGAAGTGCCAGTCAATCAAGAATTGAATCTAAAAAAGGCCGCTATCGCAAGCGGTTCTAAAAGCGTTGCTATGATTAAGCAAAAAGAGCTTCTTCCGTTAACTGGTTATGTACATGGCGGTTGTAGCCCCATTGGCTTAAAGAAACCAATGCCAGTATTTATTGATGAGACCGCTCAGTTATTTGATACGATTTATATTTCGGCTGGAAGAAGAGGCTATCAAGTGGAACTTTCTCCGTTGGACTTAGAAAAATTCACGGGAGGGGAATTCGTTTCTTTAGCCGACTAGTTTTTTATTCTATATATTAAGTAGCTATTAGAGGGTGGACGTGCTGCCACCTTTTTTGATTTAAAAAATTTTTCGAATTTTTTGTAAAAAGAGACCAAAAACTGACTATTAAATAGTGGGAGGACGTTATGCTCTCCTTAATAAGATCGCTTAGCCCCGCGCTCGTCATACTAGAAAGGAGGGAAGCTAGATGAGCGAGAAACTCTTCGTGCTCCTTGTTCTAGCAATGATTTATCTCATTGTTAGAAAAAAAGACGCCAACCGTTAGCGTTGCTTCGTTGGCGTTATCTAACAACGAAAGTATAGTCCAAGTTTAGCACTTGGGCAAGGGCCGGGGCTAGGCCCTTATAAAATGAGTTTGAGGTATAAGGAATGAGATTAGTTAACTCTCTACTAGATGAATTTGTCGCGTGGTATGAATCGCTTCTTTTAGAGTCCTTAGATTCCTTTCGAAATGAGAAAAGCGGATGTTACGAAATAAACGAAATTGGGAAAGAAGCAAAAGAGGCTTTTATTCGTTCCTACGAGATTGCTCATCATCTTCAAAGCGAAGAGAATAATGAATATTCTCGCTTTAATTCAATAGAAGGAGTTTCCGTTTATCTTCTTTCTAAGTCAAACCAATTTTTAGAGGCTATCTTTTTAGAGAATGCGCCGGCGTATGCTTATATGCCAAATTTGTTATGCTACTCAAAAGAAGTTGAAAGCAACCTGCTTTATTTTTGCAATAAATGCCGATAAAAGGTACAAAAATAGAATATTGTAAAACTTAGCACTCAATAGTTGACAGTGCCAAAAATGGGAGTATTATAGTGTTAGCACTTGAAAGATATGAGTGCTAAAGATTCATGGAGGATTCAAATTATGTACGATCTTAAATCAAGAAATAATTCCTTAGAAAATGCACTTTTCAATGATTGGTTCATGCCAGAGACCAATAAGAGTCTCCAAATGAGAACCGATATTAAAGAAGACGACCATAACTATGTCCTTGAAGTTGAACTCCCAGGGGTCGATAAGAAAGATATCGATATTTCGTTAAATGATGGCTATCTCACCGTTAAAGCGACGGTAAATAACAAATTTAAGGATCATGATCACGAGAACGGCAATAATAAGAAATTCGTTCATAGAGAACGTTTCTATGGTGTCGCTTCTAGAAGCTATTATATCGGCGACGTCGATATGAAGACCATCAATGCAACGTTTGAAAACGGAATCTTGTCTGTAAGTTTCCCGAAAGAGAATCCAGAGAAGAAAGAAGCTAACCATCGCATCGAAGTCAAGTAACCCCTAATACTTGATTCGACATACCTTAAGAGCAGGTTGTTACCCCCTTTCTCACCTGCTCTTTTTTCGTTGATTATTAAGTAATTTTGATGATGAAAACGGAAAATGCATTTTACTAAAATCCCTCTTGCTTCAATAGAGCGAAAAAGGACTTTTCTAACTTGTTTAGCGCTTTCAAAGAAGAAAAAATACTCAAAACAGGTATTTTTCGTTGAAAAATAGGCTTTTTTTCGTAATTGGCCAAAATATTTACAAAAATTCGTTCTCTATTACGAAATTTTTGATTAATATTAATCACATACGGAGATTTTCTCCAAAAATTTATGAAGTATTTATCTTTTGTTGTTCCTTCATATAATGCTGAAAAGTTTTTAGATAGGAGCATACCTTCTCTATTAAAAGGCGGAGAAGACGTTGAGATCATTATTGTCAACGATGGGTCAAAAGACCATACCTTAGAAATTGCTCATCGCTATGAAAAAGAAAACCCTTCCATCGTAAGGGTTATCGATAAAGAAAATGGCGGGCATGGTTCTACGATTAACGCCGCGTTAGAAGTCGCGACCGGTTTGTATTTTAAATGTGTGGATGCGGATGATTGGCTTGATGAGGATGCCCTTCATTCTTTGCTTAAGACCATTAAAGAAAAAAATAAATCGAATGAGGCCCCTGACCTCTTTTTGACGGATTTTGTTTATGAAAACGTTGAAGCGGGGATTCAGCACGTTGGCTCATTAGGCAAATATTTCAAAAAGCCTATGAAAACAATCACATGGGACGAATTAAGAACGTTCAAGTATACGGATTATATTATGATGCATATGCTTGTTTACCGTCTTGATGTGCTTAAAAAGAGCAAGCTTCATCTTCCCGAGCATACCTTCTATGTTGATAACGTTTACGTCTATGAACCTCTCTATTACGTCAATACCCTTTGCTATCTCCCGATTTCGCTATATCGTTATTCCGTAGGGAGAAGCGATCAATCCGTTTCGATTCAAAACGCGGACAAAAATTATTCGCATCAATTCCGCGTTTTTGAAAAAACGATGCTTCGTTATACCAAAGAAGACTTGGACAAGTTAACGAAAAAGCATCGCAAACAGATGATTCACGCTTTCATTACCATCGTTTGCTTAACGCAGCATTATGCAACGATTGGTGACTATAAAAAGAAATACGCCGAATACAAGTGCCTCGTCAAAAAGTTCAAGGAGGAAAACCCTTCCTTCTATCGACTTGTCCGGTATCGAACTTTGATGACTTGTTACTTCAACTTGCCGTTCTTTCTGAAAAGGTTCGTTGTGAGGTATTTCTACAAATTGGTAATGAAAAGAACAGGATGGAATTAATAAAATGAAACAGGAAAAGATTGTCGAAAGCCTGACTCTAGAAGAGAAGGCGAAACTTACGACCGGTAAAAATTTCTGGGAATCGACCGGATTTCCTTCCAAAGGCGTTCCTTCGATTTTCTTCTCGGATGGCCCACACGGGATTCGTAAGCAAGCCCTTGCCGCTGATCACCTTGGTTTAAATGAATCGTTAAAGGCCACTTGCTTCCCAACCGCGGTCACGATGGCTTCTAGCTGGGATATCTCTTTAGGCGAAAGAATGGGCGTTGCCTTAGGGGAAGAGGCCCTTGCTCAAAAAGTTAACGTGCTTCTTGGCCCAGGGATGAACATCAAAAGAAACCCATTATGCGGTAGAAATTTTGAATATTTCTCAGAAGACCCTTATTTAGCTGGTAAGATGGCGGCTTCTTACGTTAGAGGTATCCAATCCAATGGGATTTCAGCATGCTTAAAACACTTTGCCTGCAATAACCAAGAAGAAAGACGTATGACCATCGACACGGTTGTCGATGAACGCGCATTAAGAGAAATTTATCTTACTGGTTTTGAAATCGCCGTTAAGGAAGGCAAACCAATGACGATTATGTCTTCCTATAACCGTCTTAATGGTGTTTATACGAACGAAAACCCGCACTTAATGTCGATTCTTCGCAAAGAGTGGGGATATGATGGCGTTGTTGTCACCGACTGGGGCGGAGAAAACGACCGCGTTGCTGGCTTAAAAGCGGGTAACGAAATCGAAATGCCTGGCTCGGGATTAGATACGATCCATCGCGTCATGAGCGCGGTTGAAGACAAAACGCTTAATGTCACCGTTTTAGATGAATGCGTTGACCGCTTTGTGAATCTAGCCGTCAAAACATCTGAACCATTCGCGGATGGCAAAAAGCACGAGCAGCACGTTGAAACACATAATGAACTCGCTAGAGAATGCGCGGAAGGTTCCATGGTCCTTCTTAAAAATGAAGGCAAGATACTCCCATTAGAAAAAGGCGCAAGAGTCGCGATTGTTGGTGACTTTGCTAGAAAACCAAGATATCAAGGCGCGGGTAGTTCTATCGTTAACTGCACGAAACTTGTTTCTGCGCTCGATGTAGTTGGAAATTATGATATTAACTTCATTGGTTACGAAAAAGGGTTCCATCGTTTTGGACGCCATTCCAAGAAACTTCTTAGAAAAGCGGTGAAACTCGCGAAAACTGCCGATGTTACTTTAGTCTATTTAGGATTAGACGAAGCGATTGAAGCAGAAGGCCTTGACCGCAAAAACATGGAAATCAATCAAAACCAAGTCATGCTTCTTAAAGCTTTAAAAGAAGCGAACTGCAAAGTAGTTGGCATTCTTCACGCTGGAAGTGCCGTTACGATGCCTTGGGCAGATGATTGCGATGCGCTTCTTAATGCTTTCCTCCCTGGACAAGCTGGCGCAGAAGCCGAATTCAATATCCTAACGGGTAAAGTGAATCCAAGCGGAAAACTCGCCGAAACTTATCCATTTGAATATAGTGACACCCCAACCCACAAATATTTCCCAGGGAAAGCTGTCACAACGGAATATCGTGATTCTATCTTTGTTGGGTACCGCTATTATCAAAAAATTGAAAAGAAAGTCAGATTCCCATTCGGATTCGGTCTCTCGTATAGCGAATTTGAATACCACGATTTACGAATTGAAGCGGGGAAGGGCGTCTATTTCAAGATTAAGAACACTTCTAAAGTTGAAGGAAAAGAAATCGCTCAGCTTTATGTTAGAAAGCCATATTCTAGCGTCTATCGCCCAGACAAAGAACTTAAGGGATTCATTAAAATTGATCTAAAAGCAGGGGAAGAAAAAGAAGTCTTCATCCCATTCGATGAATATACCTTCCGTGTCTATGACATGGGCGCGAATGCTTGGCGCGTTGAAAAAGGCCGCTATAGCATCATGATCGCTTCCAATAGTGAAGATGTTCGCCTTTCTGCTGAAATCGATCTCGATGGCACTGAATTAAATACTGCTGGACGTGCTCAAAAAGATGTTCCAGATTACTTCTTTGGCAAAATCGATGACATCAAAGACGAAGAATTTGCCAAAGTCCTTGGGCACGCTGTTCCAAAATCGAGTTATACCTTCCTTAAGAAGAACCGCATGCTTGTTCATTACAATACGACGGTTTGGGAACTTAAATATGCGAAAGGCTGGGCAGGAAGATTCTTCTCTAGAGCCATCCGCTTCGCGATTTGGCTACTTAGAGCGTTTGGCGATGTGAAGACATCCAATACCTTAATCATGGGTATGCTCCATCAGCCAATGAGAGGAATCTCACGTATGACGGGTGGCTCCATCAGCTGGGGTCAACTCGATGGGCTCATTGAGATGTTCAACGGGCACTTCTTCAAAGGCTTGCATCACTTCTTCAAAGAAGGGCGTAAGAATAAAAAGAGAGCTAAAGCTGCCAAAAAGGCTGAAGCAAAGAAAGGGGAATAATTACCATGGAAGAAATTCAAGCTAAACCTTATTCGACAAATCAATTTGTTTCGTTTTTCCAACACATTTGGCGTTGGTGGCTAGGAGTTTGGTACTCCTTTAGCGACGCCCACCCAAAGTTCTCGTCCTTACTTTATAAGGTCGCGTTCTTCTTCATCTTCTCGATGGCGGTCACGGTATGGCAATTCATCATCATGACCTTCCTACCTTATGCGTTCACTTCTCTTAATAACATTCCGTTTGCGTGGCCGAGAGTGGAACTTCCATTCAAAGATGCCGCTGGGAACGCCTTATATTTCGGTATCTTCAATGAACCGGTCCAGCTTCTTGCAAAAGATGGCACGATTTTCCAAGCTTATACTGCTGCAGAAGTTACTGCGAAAATAAATGCTGGGTATACCCTCCGTCCAGGTGGATTAGGCAACTTCATCGCGTTTGAAATTGCTGTCTTCACCGCTCAATGCATTAACTTCCCACTTCAAAGAAATATCACTTATAAGTCCAAAGGAAATCCTTATTTCCAAGCTCTTATGTATTTTGTTGGTTGGGTTGGTGTTTCTATCCTTACGAACGCAATCTGGGGCATTGCTAACCCATTGCTCCTTTCTTGGAACGTCAACGATGTCGTTATCGGATTACTCAAGACGGTATTAACCGGCGGCGTTTCGATGGTTATTTTCTTCTTCATCTTCCTTCTCATTTTCCCAAATCTTGAGAAGTCCGCTCAAAACGCTGAAAAGCGTGATGAAAAAGCGCAAGCTAGCGATATCTCGAATGAGAAAAAAGAAGCCATCCACGCTAAAGCAGTCGAGCTTAGAAAGAAAGCGAATCTCGAAAATGCTCGCTTAGGTTCCATCAGCGCCGCTTCCACCTATAACGCTAAAGCGATTGATTATCTTTCCCTCAAAGACAAGATTGCTCTTCTAGAAAAAGACAATCCAAAAGGCGTGGATATTGCAAAAGAAAAAGAGCTTTTAGAGAAGAAATACACCCTTGCTTTAGATGCAAAGCATAAAGCGGAAGAAAAGAAAAATGAGTATGACGCTTTAGTGGCTGCTACTACAAAATAAGCGCAAAACCCGTCTAAAATTACGAATAATGCCTAGGTTAATCGCTTGGGCATTTTTTATATGTCTCAAGTAAAAGAAGCAAAAAACAGAGCCAAATTAACCATTTTGCGCCTATGAATTTAGCTTTATTTGGCGTTTTAATCTTACGAATCTAATGTTGGTAATCCGTCCAAAATGTGATAAGAATTAAAATATAGGTGTGACTTGCTTTTCATTATTCTTCTTTTGTAAGTAAATCGCACTATTAAATTTTTAGGGGCGTGTTCGCGGTGATGATCATTTTGAAAAAACCGCAGAATCTAAAATTCCTATCGCAATAAAATCGTAAGAATGCGGGAGGGCAAGAAATGGTAAAAGCGGCAATTGTAGAAGATGAAACTAGCTGTGCAGAAGAACTTAGTTCGTTTTTTAAACGTTATATGCTTGAAAACAATTTTTCCTTCCAAACTACGATTTTTACGACGGCGGATCAGTTCCTTGCTCATTATAAAGTCGGCGAATTCGATATCATTTTTATGGACATCGAAATGCCAGGCACAAACGGGATGGAGGCAGCTAAAATACTCCGGAAAAAGGACAGCGAAGTCATTTTGTTTTTTGTTACTAACCTTTCGCAATACGCCTTAGAAAGTTATGAAGTTCAAGCATTTAACTTTATGGTTAAACCCATTAAGTATGGCGATTTCTCCATGAAGATGGGGCGCGCGATCAGACGCGTAGTTTCTGATAAGGACAATAAGCTCCTATTAACTTACAAAAACGATGATCGCGTTATGGAGAAAATCGTGCCGATATCTTCCATCCGTTACGTTGAAGTTTGTGATCATAATATCATTTGGCACATGGTCGATGAGAACATTAATGGAGTTCGTGGGGAAACCATGAAAACGATTCAAGCAAGGCTATCCGGATATGGATTTGCGATGTGCGACCAGTCGTTTCTTGTGAACATTAAATACATTACTTCTGTAGATAAGGAAGAAGTTCATATTGGGAATGACGTCATTAAGATTTCTCGCCGTAGAAGGCAAGAGTTCTTAGCCGTGGTTGCTAGGCATCTTTCGTTTGCGGATTATAAATAACGATGATTACTAAACGAGGACAATAAAATTGACTTGGATTGCCTTATACAAATTCGTATTCATGAGTGAATTACTCATCGCAGAAACAATGCTCGCTTTTCCTTATCCTAAGCGAAAAGGCTTTATATACCTATTTCCGTTATCACTCATATTTTGTTATGCGGTCGCTGCTTTTTACCCACAGCAATACGTGAATAGTTGGCTTTCTTCCTCTTTCATGTTTTTATCCTTTTTCTGCGTGACGATAGTGGGGCTAAAGATCTGTTTTAAGGTCAATTTCGTCAATGTGCTTTTTTGCGCGGTTTCCGCGTATACGGTTCAGCACATTTCTTATTTAGTTTTTTCGCTCGTTGACCTCACACTTCTAAACGGGCAAGCTTTCATTTCTTCCGCCTATAATAACGAAGAGACGATATCCTTAAACGGCTTCGGCGGCATGATGGCCTTGAGCTTTGTCATCTACGTGACCATCTATTTTTTCATATACATATCCGCACAAGCGATTTTAAAAAAGTACGTTGGCAAAAACGGCAATTTGAAGTTTAAAAGTTTGACTGTCATCGCCTTCATCGCATTCGCACTCGTCGCCGATATCGTTATCTCCGATGTTTTCCGTTACACCGAAAACGTCTCCAAACCGATTGAAATCCTCTATTACTCATTAAGCCTACTACTTTGTGTAGCGCTTCTGTGCCTACAAATGAATATGATCAAAAGAAAAGACATCGAGGAAGAAATGGAAATGATGTCCACGCTTTACGAAGAACAACAAAAACATTACAAAATCCGAAAAGAAACCATCGATTTAATTAATATCAAGTGCCATGACTTCCGTCATAAAATCCACATGCTCGGCGCGAATCGCTCCGTGGACGATGGAACGATTCAAGAGATGCAAAATCTCATTTCTTTCTATGATTTGGATATCTCAACAGGTAATAAGACCATTGATACGATTTTGACGGAAAAGAGCCTTATTTGTCATGAGAAAAAGATTGATTTCACTTGTATTGTGGATGGGAAATTGCTCTCTTTTTTGAAAGAAGGGGACTTATACGCGCTATTCGGAAACATTCTTGATAACGCCGTTGAAGCAGTGGATAAAATCTCTGACCCATCAAAAAGATGCATCAATCTTGTCGTGGAAAAAGAAAAAGGCGCGATAGTGATTCGACAAGATAATTACTACGTTGGCAAAATCACTAAAAACGATGAAGGGCTTATCGATACCCGTAAATCCGACAAAGCCTATCATGGTTTCGGCATGAAATCGATTCGTGAAATCGTAACCCGTTATGACGGGATGCTTAATGTAGACATCATGGGTGGCGTATTTCGATTGAGCATCGTGTTTTTTAAATAATCAAAATCTCTTTTTATGCCAAAAACCTCTCGAATTCGCTTGCAGGTTTTTTCATATACTCGACCAAATTCGGCGTGGAGCTAGCCGTCTTCGGCATAAACATTTACAACACTTTAGGCTGCGTTGTATAACAACCCAAAAGGAAAAATATGGATTTGGTAGAGGAAAAAGACTTTAGCAAAATAATGATTGTAAGCCCTTTCCCTTTATTCGTTAGACGAATAAGGCATACCAAATATCCAAATGGGCGAAAGGGGTGATATATGGATTAAAGGAATCGCGTTATCTATTTTGTTAGCAATCGCCGTTTGTTCTATTAAAAAAGAACTTAGCGGACGCGTAAGAAAAAAGCAAAACAAAGTAGTGGCACGTTCGTGTAATTGGATTTGAAAAGTATACAACGAAATTCACTAGCGGCAATAACGCCGCAAAAACGGCTCAAAACGTATGGAGGATTATCATGGGCTTTAAGAAGATGAAATCTGCTACGAAAGGACTTTTGTCCTTAATTTTTCAGTGCGGAATTGCAACACTTTTATTTACCGCACTCATTGTTGGAACGAGCATTGCTTATTATTACGAACCAGAGATTAATACCGTTTTGGCTCCGCCTATCGTTGATAAAACGGCATTAACCCAAACAACTGCGGAAGGGCAAAAAATGTCTGCCCGTATCATGGAAGAGGGCAGCGTCCTTTTACAAAATAAAGATAATGTTTTGCCATTGAACATTGAAGAAACACCAAAAGTTAATGTTTTTGGCTGGCATTCAATTGACTGGATTTACGGTACTGGAGGTGACCAGGTAGGTTCTGGCGGCGTACTTCCTGAAGATGACGATTTCGAGAAGAACATTGATTTTTATCGTGCACTTGATAATTACAACATCGAATATAACAAAGACTTATATGACATGTATTATCGCTATTTCAAGCCATTCAATTTAGGACGCAGCTTGAAAAACGGATATCTCAAGGATGCCCAAAAACTTGTAGAGCCGGATATCAACGATAAGAACTACTATTCGGACGCTCTTCTTGAGAATGCGAAGAATTATTCCGACACCGCCATTATGGTCATTTCTCGGCTTAGTGGCGAAGGCGAAACGAATCATGTTTATCAGCCTAAAAACGGACCAAAAGGTGAGACACAAGATAATGACCGTCACTACCTTGAAATTTCAACGGAAGAAGAAGCGCTTTTAACGTATTTAGGACAAACCTATGAAAAGGTTGTTGTTTTGATCAATAACTGCAATCAAATGGAACTTGGATTCCTTGAAACAATTCCCGGAATTGATGCTTGCTTGTATGTTGGGTACACCGGAACGCGTGGCGCGGTTTCCATTCCTAAGCTTTTGTACGGAGACGTTTCTCCTTCTGGAAAGCTTGTCGATACTTTTGCTTACGATTTATACACGAATCCATCCGTTATTTGGAACACGCCTGTTTGGGGAGTTGGCAAAGCGAGCTATATGGACAAAGTCGCAGGTATTTATATCGGTTACAAATGGTATGAAACCGCCGATGCGATGGGGCTTTGGAGCTCTACAAATGGTTATGAGAAAGGCTATGAAGGAGTCGTGCAATATCCATTTGGATACGGACTTTCTTATACAACCTTCGATTGGACGGTGGACGATATTAAAGTGGATGGGCAAACTTACGCGGCAAACGCAGCGATCAAGAAGGACTCTAAAATTGAATTCACCATCAGCGTGAAAAACACGGGCGATGTCGCTGGAAGAGAGGTAGTCGAAATCTTCGGCACAGCTCCTTACATCATGAGCGGAATCGAAAAGAGTGCGGTTGAACTTGTTAATTATGGTAAGACAAATGTGATCGAACCAAACGCAAGCGAAACCATCAAGATTACTGTCGATATGTATGACATAGCGTCATATGACTGCTATGACAAGAATAACGACGGTCATAAAGGCTACGAACTTGATGCTGGTAACTATGCGTTCAAGCTCATGAAAAATAGCCATGAAATCAATACCGTCAACTATAACGGGAGCCAAATCGAAGGAAAGTTCGATTTCAATCTAGCTTCAACTGAGCATATTGATAATGACCCTGTAACAGGGCAAACCGTGAAGAACCTTTTCACTGGCGAAGACGCGATTGATATTGTTCCTATTGATAATACGACTTCAACATTTACGCCAGATACGCCATGGCTGACTCGCGCTGACTTCTCTACTCCTAACAAACTCACGGAATTAAGAAAAAAAGTGCGTTCTGAGAATCCGATTCTCGACGAATACGACAAATTATCTTACGAAAGATGGATGGAGTGGGATAATGCGACAACGGATAAATTCGGTGATCCAATTGATCAAACGAAACCAACTTGGGGTGCTAGCGGTGATAAAAAACTAGCCGAAAAAGGCATTATTACAGAGCTTGGTAAAAAATTAGGCGAAGATTATAACGCTCCGGAATGGGAAGAAGTTTTGAATCAAGTCAAATTCCAAGAAGCTCTGGATGTTATGAATCGTTATTACGGCTCGAAGGCCATTGACTCGGTTGGTAAGCCTGCGCTTAGTGATCTTGATGGGCCTACTCAAGTTAGAGGTTATAGCACTGCTCCACGCGGCACTGGTTATCCATCAATGGTGGTTACGGCGCAAACTTGGAACCAAGAACTCGCATATGAATACGGACAATCTTTCGGCAACGATATGAAGTCCGTTGGTGTAATTGGATTATGGGGCTTCGCCTGCGATTTACATGTCGATGCTTTTTTCGGGAGAAATAATGAATCTCCTTCCGAAGATCCATTCCTCGCAGGAACAGTTATTGCCAAAGTAGTGAATGGTGTAAATACTCGCGGTAGATATACTTTCTTGAAACACTTCGCGGTTTATAACGCCTATTCCGAGCGGACTTATATGAGTGAACAAACACTTCGCGAAACACATTTGAAGGCATTCCGGAAGGCTTTTGTCGACGGAGGATCGCTTGGCGCGATGACAAGTTATCAATCTGTAGGCGCGGAAAATTCCAATTATTCGGAAGCTTTAATCACCGGTGTTCTTCGTAAGGAATGGCAGTTTAAAGGCGCGGTGACTACTGACGCAATCCCTGGGAGCGATTATCAGTTCGAGGGGCTTGCTCGCTGTGGTGGCAACTTCGGCATGAATGTAGCCCTTGGTGTAGCCCCAACAATGAAGGATAAACTCAAGTATTCGGAAAGCGAAACGACTGGAAGAATGCAAAATAGAATGAGAGAAGCCGTTCACCAGATTCTTTATACCTGGCTTCGTGCTGATTATAACGAAAGAGCTTACGAAGCTAGTGGCAAAACAAGCGGAACTTATATTGCTTCAACTTCGATCAATTCCTGGGTCTGGTGGAAACCATTCCTTATCTCGCTTGATGTAGTCGCGGGTTGCGCGCTTGCTTACTGGATGATTTGCGCGACGCTTAGTTTCGTTAAACTCGAAAAGGAGGAAAACGCATAATGAAAAAGCATTCTAAATCGTTCTGGGTTAAACTCATTAGCGGTGTGACTCTTGGCACAGCCGCTATTGTCACAACGCTTTCCGTTATGATTCCATCTTATTTGGAATATAAAAACTATTACGACACCGCTATGGCGGATAAGGCGGAAAAAGAACGTTTAAGCAAATTACCGCTTGAATTCCTTGGTATCTCTGCTGAATTAGATGAAGATGTTAAATATTGGGATAATGACACTGCTGAACCACAAAACAGCGATTTTATCGTAAGGGCCAATTTTACTGAGAAAGGCAAAGACTTCTCCAAGAAACTTTCTCCAAAAGAATTCGAGATGACTGTGCCTTCTGATTTTGCAAAAAATGGTGGAACGATTGTTTTTAGTTACACCTATATTCCAGAAAAAAATAGCGACGATGAGCCGAATCCTGAATCGATTACGAAAACTACGGAACTTACCTTATCGCTTGTTACCCCAGATGAAACCGTATTCAAAGTAGTGAAAAAACCTACATTTACCGAAGCCGGATATGCCGAAAACATCAAAGGGGCCCGTATAGATCTCGAACCTCTAGATGAAACCCATTACGATTATGTAGAAAAGATTAGTAGCGGATTCGGCGTTTTTACTCATAAAGAATCCGGAATCGTTATTAAAGTAGCAATAACCGATTCTTTAAGCCTATTTAGCGAAGATAATCAAAGGTTCGACTATAACAATATTAATTGCCATTTTGCTCAGGATATCGAGAATTTAGCAATTTCCTTTGTAGATGAAAAATTTGCTATTGTGGCGAAAGGGGAGAAAGCCATAAATCTTGGTTCCATTGAAGGCGAGAAGACGGCAGTGGAATTCAAGGATGGTGAATTCTCTTTGAAAGGCACGATTAAAGTTCAAAGGCTTCTCGTTAAATCCTCTGCAAAAATTAATCTTAACGGTAGGGTTTATGTCGATGATATGCGTTCCGAAAAAGATAGCGAACTAATAGCGGGATGGACGGGCAATTGCATTAATGTTGGAGAAAACGGCTACGCTGAACTAAATGGCAAAGTCACATTCAATGGTTCAAACAGTGGTACTGCAATCGAATTAAAGGGCGGCGCAAAACTTGTGCTAGGGCCCGATAGCAGAATTATTGTCAAAAATTGCGATTGGTCTATAGGGACATTCTCCGCAAACAAAGACGGACTAAAGGAAGGATACTTACTTCTTCCAGAAGGATTTAAGCGTAAAGACGGTAACATTTACGTTGGCGAGAATTGTATTATTGATCTCAGCGAGTGCTCACAAAAAGGATTCTGCAATATCAAAGCTAGCGAATTCTCTGAGTATGAAGTAGTAAAAGCCCCTGACGCTACACAGACTGGAACTGTTCGTCGTCCTGACGGAACTGAAATTGAACTCCCCGCTCTCAATTTCAGTGATTACGCAGGGAGCATCAGTGGCAAGAAACTAGTTTTCCGGCATAGCGGCACTCATCTTAAAATTGAATTGCCTTTAGAGAATGCCAATAACTTAAAAGTTGATGGACTTACAATTGACTGCACTGAAGAAGCTGGCTATAAGTTTACGATCGATAAAGGCAAAGAAATTAATATTTCTGGTGTTTTAAACACCTCAAACCTTGGTTCTATTACTATTGCTGGTGAAGGCTCGCTTTCAATAGCAGGTGAAATTGCTGTATATGGAAGCAAATCTCTAGCAGTCGAATCGCAAAGCGCGCTTAAAGTCACAGGCACGACTGGAGATGCCATTAACGTTTTTGAAGACGGGAAACTATCTTTGTTTGGTAATGTCGAAGTAATATCGGCGGACGGAAAAACTGGTATTAATTTGCATAGCGAGAATTCAGCAATTCATCTTTCAAATACAAGTAGAGTAACGGCTTCTGGCGGTTCGTCTGCAATAGCTCATTGGGATAATAACGAACATGCCAAAGTTTATTATCCTTCAGATGCTACATATAGTGATGCAGAACGCAAAATAACATCTAAAGATGGGAATATATTGCTTTCATACACTAGCTCTCTCAAAGTTGACTTTGTAGCCGAAAATTAAATCAAGCATTCATAACAAAATAACAAGAAAACGCGGGTTGACTGAAAATCGGTTTGCCCGCTTTTCTTTTTAATCGTGAAACCATTTTGTTAATACCAAAGCGCAATAAACGGTGGGATGCTGTCGATTTTTCAAATTCGTTTTCGTAAAAAGCAAAAAGGCGAGGAATGTTCTTTGTCTTGCTTCGACTAAAACAGCATAGGTATGCTCTTTCCGTCGAAAAACTATTGGATTATCTTATCGAGGATATAAAAACGGAATATACAAGACCGTTGAAAAATTGATAAATAAAATTAAAAAGAAGATGCTGCGATAACACTTTATATGATTGGCTTGTAAATTTGATGGTTTCAATAATAAGCGTTATGCCTTTTCGAATGTAGCCCGCTTAACCAAATTACGTTTTTTCGCTTATAGCGACATGATCGGGATGATTTTTTCTTGTCTGCCCGCAACAACGATTGGCTTTCGATTTGAAACGTAAACGTTAGTCTCGCTTCTCATCCCAAAATCAGGCGCGTATATTCCTGGCTCCAATGAGAAACAAACTCCATCAAGAATGGTTCTATCATCATGGGATTCATAATTGTCCATATTCACACCAGGACCATGCGGTGAAACGTCAACCGCGATATTGTGGCCCACACGATGAACATAATATTCGCCATATCCTAATTCGTTGATGTAGGCGCGAGATACATCATCGACTTCGTACCCTTTTACGGAGCGAAGGGGTAATGTCTTTTCTAGGAATTCAATACATAGATCGATGTCTTTCTTTAAAATTGCAAAGCGATCTTCGTATACGCTAGGAACGATTTCTCCAACATATCCCATCCAAGTAATATCAGCGTAAACTCCTTCTGGATCATCCATTTTTGCCCACATATCAATGAGCACTAAATCGCCTTTTTTGATTGATGAATGAATTTCTTTTGTTGGTCCATAATGAGGATTATTCGCGTTTGATCCAATCGCAACAATCGGGGCGTCATCATATACCATCCCTTCTTCATGGAACCTTGAGCAAATATATTGCTGAATCGTGTATTCGTCAGTCTCATCGTTCATTTTGACGAGTTCTTGGATTTTCTTGAATGCTTCGTCTTTGATTTGAAGGGCGAGTTTGTCCGCTTTCAGTTGAAGTTCGTGCGCTCTAGAAGAATAAACCGCCCTCATCTTTTGTAATAGGTCCCCGCTTGATTCGATTTTAATGCCGAGCTTTTCGATAAAAGATACCGAGCCATAATCCGCTAAAGAGACGCGGGGAAGGAGACCATCGTTAGAAACATCCATATAAACTTTTTTATAGGGCGAGAACAATTTTTTCTCTAAAGAAAGCATCTCTTCCCAAGTTTTATAAACATGAAGATCGAAATTCGATTTTGTTACCTCATCTTTCAGAAAAACAGTATCGATAGAATGGCAAATTAAATAAGGTTTTCCTTTTGAAGGAATGACAAGAAAAATCTTTCTTGTAAGCATTTTGTTTCCTAATAGTTGCACCAAAGCTTGGTTTCTATTTTCGTAATCGACAATTATCCAAGCGTCTACTTTTGAATTCCGGATATCGTTTTGAATGTCTTTAATTTGAATCATAAAATTCCTCATGGATATTTTTTCACCTTTTTATTCTCTTTCCACTAAAATGATTGTATGAAATTAATTGATAAACATTTAGCCCCCAATCCTTTCTTCGCTAGAGAAAAGACGTATTCTTTAAATGGGGAATGGGATTTTTTGAAAAATGAATCCCATGAGCTTACTAAAGAATATCATCAAAAAATCCTTGTGCCTTTCGCGGTGGAAACCCCTCTGAGTGGGATTCATGAAGATGTTAAGCCTACTGATGTGCTCCATTACCGTTTGAGACTCGATTACCCAGAAGAAGTTATCGGAGAAAGAATCCGCATCCATTTTTACGCGGTGGATCAAATCACGGATGTCTATTTTAATGATGCTTTCGTAAAACATCATGAAGGTGGTTATCTTCCATTTTATTTTGATGTATTAGAAGCTAAAAAAGGGGATACGATTGAACTTATTGTTACCGATGACACGGATACGGTGATTTATCCAAAAGGAAAACAAACCCGTCGCCCAAAAGAGATGTTCTATCGTTCTACAAGTGGAATTTGGGGTGATGTTATTTTGGAAATCCTCCCAAAAACCGGTTATATTGATGATTTTTTGATTGAGCAAGACTTTGATAATCAAGTCGTGAATGTCAAAAAGATTATGACTTCCAATGGCGGAATAGTGAAAGGGGATATCCTTTATCAAGACAAAATAGTCGCAGAAAGCGAAGGAGAAGAACTTCATTTTTCTTTGCTAAATCATTTTCATCCCTGGTCGCCTAGTGAACCTAATCTATATCGTTTAGAACTTCATTATCGTGATGATGTTGTTTCTTGCTCTTTTGGTTTACGAAAATTCGAAGTGAAAAAGAATAAGAAATTTAAGCTTTTTTACCTCAATAATAAGCCAATTTTCTTAAATGGGCTCCTTGATCAAGGCTATCACTCCCCCGAGAGCGGTCTAACGATAAAAAGCGAATCTCTCTTATTGAAGGACTTAAATTACGTTAAAGATTCCGGCTTCAATTTCTTAAGAAAGCACATCAAAGTGGAAAGCCCCCGTTACTATTACCTATGCGACAAATTAGGAATCATCGTGATGCAAGATTTTGTTTCAACGGGTGACCCATACGATAAATTTCATTTAGCTGTTTTGCCGACAATTGGCTTTATTAAAGCAAAACACAAGAATTACAACTCAAACCGAAAGAGCGAGATTTCCCAACGTTATTTTGAAAACGAGATGCCGCTTTTTGTCCATCATTTTAAGAACTACACCTCTATTTGCTTATGGTGCTTGTTCAATGAAGGATGGGGGCAATTTGACGCGACTAGATTAACGGAGAAGCTCCATTCTTTAGACATGACTCGTGTAATCGATTCCACTTCAGGCTGGTTTGATGAAGGGGTGGGGGATGTCGATAGTAGACACGTCTATTTCCATCGTCCTTGGATTCATAATCACAAAAAGAGAGTAATGTTTTTGAGCGAATTTGGAGGGTACACTTATCCTGTCTCTAATCACATTTTCGCCAAAGAAACATATGGCTATAAGGCTTTAACGAATTCCGATGAACTTTTGTATTGGCTAAAAAAGAGTTATCTAAAATGGCTAGTTCCATTAATCCGCAAAAGAGGGTTATGCGGAGCTACTTACACGCAGCTTAGCGATGTGGAAGAAGAAACGAATGGACTCGTCACTTATGACCGCGAAGTTTATAAAATCCCTTCAAGTGAATTAAGAAAAATTAACGAGATAATCGCACGTGCTTTTGGAGAAACTTGGGAAGAGAAAAAATAAGGGCATTGTAAATATTTTTCTGGGAAGCACTTTCTCGCTTTATTTATTTTTCCTTTCACTATAATTCAATTATGAATCAACCCATTCGCATTGCTTTCTTCGATATCGATTGGACTCTTTTTGACCATAAAAATGAGCGGTGGTCATATCAATCGATTGAAGCGATTAAAGTTTTAAAGAAAAAAGGCATCAAAGTGATTCTTTGTAGTGCCCGCCCATTTCATTCGATGGACGTTTTTGGCGTTTTTCGTCTTGGAATTCGTTGGGATGGATATATTTCTAGCGCTGGCGCGTGCGCTTATGCAGATGGGAAATTCCTGAGAAAAACATTGATTGCCCCGAATCGCGTGAGAGATTTCCTTGCTTTGGTCAAAAAAGAAAATTTAACCTGCGAAATCGTTGAACCGTTAACAAGAAAGCTTGCTTTCCCTCAAACGGATATTTCAAAAGAATATTATGAGCGGTTTAAAGAATATGTTCCCCCAGTTCTATCCTACGAAGGAGAAGAGGTGACGGGGATCAATCTTTTTTCTCATGAAGACACTGATCCCATTTTCATTTCCGCTTTCCCTGATTTTGTGTTTTACCGTTACGCCACGATGGCTAATGACGTATCGGGCGAGCCTCATCATAAAGGCGATGCGATTGAAGTCGTTTTAAAACATTATGGGTTAACGAAAGAAGAAGCGATTGCCTTTGGCGATGACTATCAAGATATCACCATGGCGGAACACGTTGGGGCATTTGTTGCGATGAATAACGGTAAAGACGAAGTGAAAAAGGTTGCCTCTTTTGTGTGCCCTGATGTGTGGGATGACGGAGTCTATTACGGATTAAAACATTATGGGCTAATCGATGAGGAAAAACGTTAGGTTTCGCTTTTCTAGATAGAAAAGAGAAATATACTTTTTTTCCATCGCGTTATGAGTATGATATTGCTTGCGATATGGCAAAAATGAATCAAAATAAAACTCCGTTCGTAGACCGAGTTAAGGAATATATTTCTGAAGACGTGGTTCCTTTCGACGTTCCTGGCCATCATATGGGTAACGTCAATAACCAAGCGACCGAATTATTAGGTCACCAAACTTATCGAGCCGACATCAACGCTCCGATCGGTTTGGATAATCTCGCTAAACCTCATGGCGTCATTTTAGAAGCGGAAAAACTCCTCGCTGATGCTACTGGCGCAGATGAAGGATTCTTTTTAATCGATGGAACGAGCAGTGGGATCATTGCGATGATTATGACCGCTTGCAAGGCTGGCGAAAAAATCATTTTACCTAGAAATGTCCACAAATCCGTCATCAACGCTTTGATTTTATCTGGTGCAGTGCCAGTTTATATCATGCCAGAGATTGATACAGACCTAGAAATAGCAAACCAACCATCCTTGGATGATTGGAAGAAAGCCATCTTGCGTCATCCTAGCGCAAAAGCGGTCTTTGTCATCCATCCGACTTATTTTGGTTCTGTTTCTGATTTGAAAGAGATTGTCGCTTTCGCTCACGCCCATAAAATGGTTGTTTTGTGTGATGAAGCGCATGGCGCTCATTATTATTTTAAAGACAAACACCATCCGATTTCCGCGATGGCAGCGGGTGCGGATATGAGCGCTGCTAGTTTCCACAAAACAGTAGGCTCTTTAACTCAAAGCTCTGTGCTATTAATGCATACGTATTCTTTCTCTCGCGAGGATGTACAAAAAAATATCAACATCATTAACACGACCTCCCCTTCCCCGATTTTGCTTTGCTCTTTAGATGCTGCACGTTCCTTTATGGCATCTAAAGAAGGAACAAAAGCGATGGAAGAGACTTACGCTTTATCAAAATACGCTCGTAAGGAAATCGCTAAAATCCCAGGCTTTATCGATGAAGGAAGAACCCACTTCTTGTCTTTTGGTTCGTTTGATTATGATGAGACAAAACTCGTCATCGGACTTGATCATTTGTCGATTGATGGGTACGAGTTATATCGCTTGCTCAAGAGCAAATACGATATCCAGATGGAACTTGGAGAGCCATACGCTGTTTTAGGGATTCTTGCGATTGGCACGAAAAAAGAACATATTGATCGTCTTATCGCGGCTTTGAAGAGCATCTCTAAAGACTACTATAACCATGGGATTACTTATGAAGATCATCATTTTGATAAGAAATTCCCATATCAATTACTTAGACCGCGTGTTGCCTATGCTGCACCTGGAAAAATCGCTAAACTTGAAGATTGCGATGGCGAGATCAGCAAAGAGCAAGTGATGATGTATCCTCCTGGAATTCCTCTTATCGTGCCAGGAGAAGTCTGGAACAAAGAACTGATTTCTAGAGTCAAAGACATTGAAGAGAAGGGATTAACGCTTTTAAGCAACCACAAAGATGGTTTTGAAGTGATTGACCAAAATAAATGGAGACGCTTCTTTATCTATGAAAAACGTTTGAATGACTATTATAAAAACAAAAAGACAACGCCTTCCGCGGATGGATATCGTCTTCCTTTTGAAGGTTTAGCGCATCAAGCGACTGTTGTCCTATTGCCATTCCGCGCGGATACGTGGCGAGAAAAAGGCGTTCCAGCAAGGAAAGAATACCTTGATGTTATTTCCTCGATTGCAGAACACGAACCCGTTATTGTCGGCGTTCATCCTCGACTTTATAAAAAACTATTGCCTACCTTAGAAAAAATGGAAAACGTCAAACCGATTTCCATCCGTTATAACGATGCTTGGGCGCGTGACAATATGCCTTTATTCCTTACTAACCCCAAAACGAAAGGTATTCGTACGGTCGATTTCCGGTTTAACGCGTGGGGTGGAAACTACGATGGCTTATACCGTAATTACAAAGACGATGACCGTCTAGGTTCCATTTTTAGTAAGAGAATGAAACTCCTTTCTTACTATTTGCCTTCTTTTGTTTTGGAAGGAGGAAGTATCGCAACGGATGGGGAAGGGACTCTAATTACGACTGAAGCGTGTCTACTAAGCCCGGGCAGAAATCCGAATTGCTCCAAGGCGGAAATTGAAGAAACGCTTCGTGAATATTTAGGCATCGATAAGGTCATCTGGGTTCCACATGGAATCTATGAGGATGAAACGGATGAACACATTGATAACATGGTCGCTTTTGTTAAACCGGGCGAGGTCGTTATGGCTTCTACGGAAGATAAAAACGATCCTCAATATCAATTCTCGAAAGCCACTTACGATGTTTTAAGCAAAGCGACTGATGCGATGGGGCGAAAACTCATCATCCATAAGATTAACGTTCCTTCGCCTGCTTTATTTGCTACTAAGAAAGAATCGAAAGGATTAATCAATCATAGCGATACCTTGAAGAAAAGAGTGGCGGGTGATCGCTTATCCGCAAGTTACATCAATTTTTACCAAGGGAAAGATTTTGTGATTATGCCTGCCTTTGGGGTGAAAGAAGATCTGGAAGCGTATCAAACGATGGTTTCTTTATTCCCAAATAAGACGATTCATCAAATTAATACAAGGGAGATTTTGCTTGGAGGGGGCAATATTCATTGCATCACGATGCAGATTCCCGTTATAGGAGAAAAACTATGAAAATTAAGGTCGCAATTACGCAGTTCTCGATGTCGAATCATTATGAAGAAAACATTGCAAAAGCCGATTATTTTATTGAAAAAGCCGCAAAAAGCGGGGCAAATCTTGTTCTTCTTCCTGAATTATTTGAAGGACCTTATTTTTGCCAAGTTGAGAATTATGATAATTTCTCGCTTGCTGAAGAATTTAAAAGTAGCAGAACCATCGCGCATTTTGTTGAAATTGCAAAACGATATCACGTTGTTCTTCCCCTTTCTTTTTTCGAAAAAGCTGGTCCTACCTATTTCAATTCTCTAGTGATGATTGATGCGGATGGAAAAATATTAGGGTGTTACCGAAAAAGTCATATTCCAACTGGCGAATGCTACGAAGAAAAATTCTATTTCGCAGAAGGGGATACGGGCTTTGAGGTTTTCCAAACCGCGTTCGGCAAAATCGGGGTTGGAATTTGCTGGGATCAATGGTTCCCAGAACTCGCTCGCATTTTGGCGTTAAAAGGCGCGGAGCTTATCGTTTATCCTACCGCGATTGGTAGTGAACCTGTGCTTCCAAAAGATTCAAAGAGCCATTGGCAAAACGTCATGAAAGGTCACGCTGCTGCGAATTTAATTCCGGTTATGGCAAGTAACCGCGTTGGAGTAGAAAAAGCCTCTTCTTCCTCGATGACTTTCTTCGGTTCTTCTTTTATTTCGGATGAACATGGCGACTTATTAGTAGAAATGGACCGCGTAGAAGAAGGCGTTAGAGTCGTCTCTTTAGATTTAGACGTTTCGAATAAAGCCCGTGTTGATTGGGGCGTTTTCCGTGATAGACGGACCGATTTATACGAAGGTATTCTAAAAAAGAGCTTGGAGGATTAAAAATGGAATGGCTTGGCCTTTCTTTTATTTTCGGTATCGCTCTTGCGATGGACTGCTTAGCCTTATCGATTTCCGATGGGCTTGTTTATCAAAATCTAGATAAGAAAAAGCCGTTTTTTATCGCTGGAATTTTTGGCATTGCGCAAGGACTATTCCCTCTCATTGGGTTTTTGCTTGGCGAAGTCATCGCCGAACAAATCGACAAATACGATCACTGGATTGCCTTTGTTTTGCTTTTGATAATCGGTGGAAAAATGCTTTATGAAGGAATTAAGGGCTCGGTGAAACCAGAGAGTAAAGAGCCGAAGATGTTCTCCTATAGCGAAGTGCTTGTGCAAGGCATTGCCGATTCTATTGACGCTTTAGCGGTTGGCATTACCATTCGTACGAACATCCATGCGACTGCTAATTATCAAGTTTATGTCGCGTTCGCCGTCATTGCTTTTTGCTCTTTTGCAATTTCTCTTATCGGCTTATTCGCAGGCAAACAAATCAACAAATTATTAAAAGGCCGTTACGAAATCAGCGAAATCATCGGCGGTGCGGTTTTGGTTATTTTAGGCGTAATTCTTTTATTAGAGGGTTTGAACATTATTGCTTGGTAAACCTATAATTAGGCTTATAGAAGCAAGAAGCGTTTTCTAATAGCGTTATCTTTAAGCTTATTTCGCTTCTTCTTTGACTTATTGTCAAACAAGATTGTTTTTGACGTTAATAGTAGGAGGGAAGCACATATGCCAAAAAGATGGGGTCTTGCGATTGAAGGGGGCGGAATTAGAGGTGCTTATGCAGCGGGCGTAATTGACACATTATTAGAGAACAATCTTTTCGCGGATGTGTGTTATGGAACAAGCGCTGGTGCGCTAGTGGGTTCAAATTATGCGGCACGCGAAGTAGGAAGAACCATTGCATTGATGCTAAAAGCGATGCACAATCCGCGTTTTGCTTCTCCCTTGAATTTGTGGCTAAAAGGGAACGTGTTTGATTTTGATTGGCTTTTTTACCGAGCGACGGAGCATTTCCCTTTCGATGAGAAAACGTTCCATGAATCAAGTACTGACTTTTTTGCTGTCGCGATTAATTGCGAAACTGGGAAACCCGTTTATTGGAATAAGAACGATGAAGAATTCTATCATGGCTTAGCCGCGAGTTGTTCCTTGCCCATCTACACGAATAAACCGATCCTTGTCCACAATATCCCTTGCCTTGATGGCGGAGTCTGCGAACGGATACCATTTCACCAAATGCTACTAGACGATGTAGAGAACATCGTCGTTGTAACCACTCGTCCGCGAGGATTCCGTTATGATGAAACCGAAAGCGATACGAAATCCTTGCAAAAACGCTACAAAAACTATCCTAACCTCCTTAAAACGGAAAGAGATAATTACGCGATATACAATCGACATATGGAAGAATTAGAACACTTAGAGGATGAAGGGCGCGTGATTGTCGTTTGGCCTTCCGAACCATTAAATATTTCCTTCTTTGAATTTCGGAAAAAGAAAATCATGCCGCTTTATGAACTAGGAAAAAGTGATTGCTTTAAACTTTTAGACAAAATTAAGAAATCTATTCGCTGAATTTTAAGACATTTGTCTTATAATTCATTCGATGAACAAAAATGACCGCAAAGCACATCGAGGAAAAAAAGGATTAGTTAATCCAAACCGAATTAAGACTTTTTCCGTTTATAAAGAATGTGAGCTTCTCCCTTTCTTGGAATTAAAAATGCCAGGGCTTAACCGTTCGCAGATTCGTCACATCATCGCGAATCAGCAAGTTTCCGTTGGGGGAGCGCCTACTAGACTTTTTACCTATAAGCTTTATCCCGAAGATGAAGTCGTGGTGAGCTATGACCGCATCGCTTTTCATTCTCGACACGATTTACCTGTTCTTTATGAAGACGATGACATCATTTGCATCGATAAACCTTCCGGGCTTTTATCTACGGCAACCGAGCGAGAAAAAGGAAGAACCGCCTATCGTCTTGTGAGTGATTACATCACCGCAAAAGACCATAATGCGCGCATTTTCGTTGTGCATCGTCTTGATGAGGATACGTCTGGCGTTTTGGTTTTCGCTAAAAAATACGAAGTGCGGGAAGCTTTACAAAACAATTGGCAAAAAATCGTTCGTAAGCGTGGGTATTATGCGATTGTTGAAGGGGAAGATATCCCTAATTCTATGCATTTAGAGAATTATTTAGCCCAAGATAATTTTCAATTAATGTACGTCACAAAAAATAAAGCGAAAGGGAAACTTGCGATTACGGATTTCACGAAAATCGCTGCAAAAAATGGTTATTCTTTGCTTGATGTTCATATTTCTAGCGGAAGAAAAAACCAGATTCGTGTCCAATTAGGCAATATCGGCTATTACGTTATTGGGGATGATAAATATGGAGAGCCGGCTGACCCTCTTCACCGTTTAGGGTTACACGCCTATGAATTATCTTTTGTTAATCCACTTAACGGGAAAGAGTACGACATCAAAACGCCGATGCCAGATTCATTTAAACGACTATTTTGGAAAAGCGATAAAGAGAAAAAGGAGGTAACAAAAGATGGAACAGCATTACATTGTCCCGGTGAGCGAGGAAGTTCTCAAGGATCTTTCGAGAAAAAGCGAAGAGAAACCCACTCCCAAAAACAAGAAAAGCCCAGAACAAAAGCCAAAAAAACCAAAAAACAAAGACAAAGATAATGCCTTCATTTTTTGGTTAAAGAAATTTTGGGAATCTTTTATTTGTGTCCTTCCGATTATCGTTGTCGTTTGCACTTTAGTTTTAATTATTCCTTTAATCACAAACGAAGCGATGATGGAATGGTCAGAACTCGTTTGCTTTTTGATTTGCGCTTTCTTTATTGCGCTTGGCTTAACTTTCTTCAATAACGGCGCTGAGCAATACATGTCAAGAGTCGGTACGATTGTCGGTGAAACGCTTTTTAAACAAAAGAAGCTATTTCTCGTCATTCTGATGACTTTTATCATTGGTGTTCTCGTGACGGTTGCTGAACCCGATCTTAAGGTTATGGCAGGACAAATTGGCTGGGACGAGCAGCTCCTTATTATTTCAGTAGGGGTTGGCGTTGGACTATTTGTTGTTTTCGGGGTTTTGCGAATTTTGTTCAAAAAGAACCTCAACATCATGTTCATTTGCTTCTACGGCATTGTGTTTGCGCTAGCTGGAATCGTGAATCCAAAGTTCTTGCCGATTTGCTTTGATTCGGGCGGGGTTACCACTGGGCCGGTCACCGTTCCTTTTATCCTTGCGTTTGGCGCTGGCTTAGCGGCAAGTAAGAAAAGCGATGATGGTAGTGTTGGCGACTCCTTCGGTTTAACGGCTTTGGCTTCCGTTGGCCCAATTCTCACCGTGATGATTCTTTCTTTGTTCGAGAATGGTGACTCCTTGGTGTATAACGAAGTGGTTACTTCGATTGATTTCTCCTCCTGGCAAACATTCTGGCCAACGTTTGGGAATAATCTCTTGATGCACTTTTTCGAAGAAGTGAAAAACGTGGCAATTGCGATTGCCCCCGTCTTCTTTTTCTTCATCATCTATAACTTCATTTTCGTTAGAATTTCCTTCAAGCAGATTTTGCGAATTCTCGTTGGTCTAGTTTACGCTTATGTCGGTCTGGTTATTTTCCTTGGAGCCGTCAATACGGGGTTCTTGCCTATCGCAAACCAAATCGGCAAATATTTGGGCGGGAAAGAAGGGCTTTATCCCGTTGCGATTGTCGTCGGTGCTTTGTTCGGCTTATTCGGCGTTATTGCTGAACCTGCCGTTCATGTTTTGGTTCATCAAATTGAAAATGTCAGCGAAGGAACGATCAAATCCAAAACGGTTTTGTCGGCTTTAGCTATCGCGATTGCTGGCGGCGTAGGCCTAGCAATCGTTAGAGCGCATTATGGCTTTAGCATTTTATATTACATGGTTCCAGGCTATATCCTTGCCTTAGCGCTTTCCTTTGTTGTCCCTAAAATTTACACCTCGATGGCTTTTGACTCGGGCGGTGTCGCTAGTGGACCAATGGCCTCGACTTTCGTTATGCCATTTTGCATTGGCTTCACAATTTCTCAACATGGTAGCGATTACGTCTATCAAGATGCGTTTGGGTGCGTGGCAATGATCGCACTTATGCCGCTTATTGTTATCCAACTTGTCGGTTTGTGGGCTTTAGTGAAACGCGCGTTTATTTATCACCGCGCCCGTCAACGCTTCATTGAGCCAAACGATGTGCAAGTCATTCATTTTGAGGAGAGTTTATGAGCGAGAACAAAAATTCGATTTTCGGCGTTTGGAAACCCTCTTTCGGGCAAGAGAAGCTTTTCTTTCGCGATAATAAAAGCGAGGAAGAGAAAAATGCGGCCCCTTACGAAAAAGAACATCAACTGGAAAAGCTCGGCATCGTTATCACGGTCGTTAATGATGGCCAAGCTAGCGCGATTGTAAACCTGCTTTCTAGCGTTAATAGCGCGGTGAGCTTTATTACGCATGGCGAAGGGACGGCCAAAAATGACCTTTATGATGTTTTAGGTGTAGGTGAGCAAAAGAAACAAATTATTTTCTCTACGATTAAACGCCGCGACTGGGTCACTTTAGCTGAATTAATCGAAGAACGCTTTTCTGCTTCTAGAATGGCCAAAGGCATTTCTTATATGCTCGATATTGACGCGGTAGCAGGCGTCAGCACCTATAAATTTCTTACCGACCGAAGAGTTGAGCCTAAAGAGGCAGAAAGAGGAATTTCAAAAATGGAAAATTCTATGAATTATGAAGTGATTTTCGCCATCGTGAACAATGGCTACACCGATTTAGTCATGAATGCTGCTAAACGCGCTGGGGCTAGAGGCGGAACAATCATTAATGCGCGTGGAACGGGCAATAAAGAAATCGAGAAATTCTATGGGGTTATTATTTCTCCCGAAAAGCAAATCGTTATGATTTTGGTGCCGAAGGATATTCGTGACGCGGTATTAGAGCAAATCACCTTGGAAGCGAATATCCATTCCAAAGGCCAAGGAATTGCTTTCTCTTTGCCTGTTGATGGCGTGGTTGGCTTAATGAGCGAAGAAAAAGAAACTGAAGAAGAGATAGAAGAAGCCAAATAATTTAAAATGAGAGTACGATAAGGGCATGAGTGAATCGGTCTCATTAAAAGCAGTAGAGAAAAAGAAGGGGCAGCGAATTTTTGAATGGCTAAATAAATACACGCCCTGGCTAACCAATTGGCGGAGCTTGTTTTGGTTTTCCGCGTTTATTTTTTTCTTAGGGATGCTTTGGATGGGGTATTCTTTGCTCACCAATAGTGGGACTCAAATGTATGGCTGGGATTATTCAAGCCAGTTTATTCAATTTACGTACCGTTATTATGACGTATGGCATTATTTCTTCAAAACCGGCAAATTCACCTTATACGATCCCTCAACGTTTTTAGGGGCAGATAACATTGGCTCGAATAGTTACTATGGTTTATTTGACCCGTTTGTGTTTATTACGATTCTTTTTCCCAGAGAACTGATTCCGGAAACGTACGCATTCGTGACTTGCTTAAAAGGCGTCGCGGGCGCTTTAGCGATGAGAGCTTATCTCCGTTACATGAAAATCAGTGAGAGAAGCGCACGTGTTGGCGGGACGGCTTTCGCATATTGCGGCTTTTTGAATTTCATGGTTGGCTTCCCAAACTTTGTAAGCACTTGTTTCACAGTTCCGCTGATTTTACTTGGGATAGAAAAAGTCATTCAAGAAAGAAAGCCATCTACCTTAGTGCTTAGTTTGGCGTTGCTAGGAATGATATCTTTCTTCTTCCTTGTTGTTTTATGTATTTTTGGCGTTTTGTATGCTTTATGGCGTTATTTCTGGAGCATCAAAAGTAGGAACGCAAAAGAGAATTGGCTCACGATAATTATGGGCGTAGCTTCTTTTGCGGTTGGCTTATTGTTATGTGCTTGGACGCTTCTTCCCTCTTTACGCGAAACCTCTTTGTCTGGAAGAAATTCTTCTGTTGGGGCGGCGTATCTAAGCGCCTTAATGAACGCGTTTAAGGGATTTGATATTCAAACTATCTTTAAAATGATGTTTGAATTGGTCGGAAGTAATAACGCCCGCGAACTCATGGGGCTAGTAAGCTTCTTTTATCCGACCTGCAATTATTTGTGGTTGCCTTTAATGAAGGGCGTTGAAGCTTCTTATGACGCCTGGACTTCTTCTTTATTTTGCTATACCCCGATGGTGATCTTTTTCATTTATCATCTCATTAGCAATATTCGAAAAAAAGATTTCGAGAACATCTTCGGCTTTTTGTTTTGCTCTTATTTCGTCTTTACCAATTTCGCTTATTTCTTCTTTTTCGCTTTTTCTGGTGATGGGTATGGCAGATGGTTCATCGTTTTAGTGCCACTCATTATCCGCGAAGCCGCGAAAGGAATTGATGAAATCAAAGAAAGCCCTAAGTGGCAACTTCCTTTTGCAAGTTTACTTGCGGTTTTACTTACCGTCCTTACTTTTGTTATTACCAAAAACGTTCTTGCGAATAAGCAAATCAATCCTTATGGCTATGGAACGTATTACGCTTACACTTATCAAGTTCCTGCTACAAGCGCTGGCCATAGTCTTTTATGGCTCATCATTTATCAAATTTGTCTTGTCGTTATTGAATCGCTTGTCATCTATTTTTTGCGTCACAAAGATTACTTGCCTCGCATTTTGATTGGCTTTATTTCGCTAGAAACGATTGTGTGCGGCAACTTAAGTTTTGCTTATGGTAGTTCTTATAGCTATGAAAACTACTTCAATGGTGGCGAAAAGAATGCGCAGCTACTTTTAGATGCGACGAATTATATTAACGCGAAAGACAAATCCTTCTTCCGCGTTTACCAAGAAGGAACGGAAGAGAAAAACGCTGCCATGGCGTTCCGCTATAATGGGGCAAGCACATTCCATTCCTTATTCAATTATGACGTTTCGGAATTTGGGCGCTTTACCCATATCATTCATAACGAGTGGAGCTATGGGCCAGTATACGAGAAGACCATCACGAGCAAAAGCTGGAGTGGGTATTATGGCAATAAACGCGCCGATTTTGACATGATGATGGGATACAAATATTACATCATCCGCAATGAGGAAAAGTTTGACGAATCCAAGAATTATCTTTATCGGTATAATGTTCCTTTTTCTGCAAAACTCATCTATCATAACGAGCGCTTCTTAGTCTATGAAAACCCTTATTTCATTTCCTTAGGCAGAGCGTTAAACGATGATACCTATCAAATTAAATCGGATCAAGAAGGCGATGCGAATAATGCCTCAAATTTCTATAATGGAATCGGAAGTGCTTCAGGCAATTATCGCGAAATCGCTAGGAATGAAGAAACGTTCTTAAAAAGTGCCGTTTTTGAAGAAAATACAGGGGTTCCGCAGGGGTTTTCAGAGTATGATGCGCCGACTACGTTCTCAACATATCAAGATATTTCTTCCTCTTTATATTTAGATAAATACGTGACATCTAGCGATTATGATTTTAATCCTACTGATCCAGGGAGCTTTTTAAATGACTCCTCCTTGCTAGTCACTCTTGACCGTTCTAAGCCCATCACTTATGAACGAGTCACGGATAAGATTGTCTTTAGGAAACGCAATAACGACTATCTCAACACTGATCCTAGAGGCGCTTATTTCCTCCTTGGATACAATTCTGATGTTTGGACACGTATTTATATGATTGGTGATACCTTTGATGAAGAAGGAAATTTATTAAAAGAAAACACTCTATTAACGTACGAATATTACGCGATTAAGAATTTGTGTAAAAGTGGCTCTCCTTCCTATAACGGGCTATATGGCTTTTACGCACCGGGAAAAGTCAAAGCGATTGTCTACTCTCGAAAGAAAGAAGGGAATAAAGACAAGCAAGAGACCGTCCGTTACCCAACGCTTTTTAAACAAGAATATTCTGATTTTGTTACGAAATACGAGTCGCTAGAAAAAGACGCTTTTAAGGACGTTACGTATTCTCCTGATCATTTTTCGTTTAAGACGAATTACTCTAAGAGCCGACTCTGCGTGACAAACTTAGGGTATGATTCAGGGTGGAGCGTGAAAGTGACGAAAAAAGGCGAAAGCGGGTCTTTAATCCAAGAAGATTGCCTAACTTATAAGTTAGATGGAGGCTTACTCGGCTTTCTAGCGCCAGAAGGAGAAGCGACGTATTCTTTAACGTATTTCACTCCAAACTTAAAAATAGGTGTTATTTTTACGTATCTAGGAATTTTCATATATTTTGGCTATGAAATCACTCTCTTTTGCTTGCTTAGCAAAAGAAAACTAAAAGGATTTTCTTCGTCAATCACTACTAGAAAAGAATAATTGGTTCAATCTTTCTTGATCGATAAATAAATATCGTAAACGCGATTTTTAGGCAACGAATTTTCTTTGGCGATTTTTGTAACGGCTTCTTTTCCTTTCATGGTTTTAACGCTCTCTAAAAGAAGCGTTTTGATTTCTTCATCGCTTATTTCTCTACTTAATTCTTTGTTATTTCCTTCAACGACAATTACCATTTCTCCGATGAGGGTTTTAGGATCAATAGAGGCTAATTCCCCTAACGAGGCGTGAATATATTCTTCGTGGAGTTTCGTAAGTTCTCTTCCTAAGCAAGCTTTTCTATCTTTGCCTAGGTATTTCTCTAAAGCGAGCAAAGTGCGAGAAATGCGGTGAGGCGATTCATAAAAAATGATTGTTTCTTTCCGTTTTGATAATTCGATTAGCTCTTTATCCCGTTCGCTTTCTTTAGCAGGCAAAAACCCTTCGAAATAATAATGTGTTGTATCTAAGCCACTCGCGGCTAAAGCGCATAAAGAAGCACTTGGGCCATTAATGACTGCGACTTTAATGTCGTTCTCTATCGCGCGTTTTACGAGTCTAGCGCCTGGGTCACTCACTGTGGGATATCCGGCATCACTAACGTAGGCTACTTTTTTGCCTTCTTTTAATAAAGAGATGATTTTTGCGGCTCCTTCCTCTTCATTATGTTCGTGACAAGAAATCAAGGGCTTCTTTATTCCGAATTTTGCAAATAATAAGCCCGAATTCCGGGTGTCTTCGCAGGCGATATAATCCATCTGTAAAAGGGTATCGGTCGCTCGAGAAGAGAATTCTTTAAGGTTTCCGATTGGGGTAGCAACCAAATATAAAAGGGGGCGTTTCCCTTCATAATTCCCTTCGCGGTACATTAATTCGCTCCTTGAGGTGCGTTTAATGGCTTCCCTTTTTTGAGATTCTTTTTGGTAAGCTCATTAAAATCATCGAGCGGCATGATTTTGATATCAAGAGGGTTTTCTAGCTTTACGGTTCTAGAAAGGATATTGAAACCACTGACGGAATAATCTCCTTCGGGAAGATGGATCATGGTTCCAACATAGGGATAATCTTTTTTCGCTTCGGTATAAAGGTCATCTTCATAAAGAAGGCAGCAAATGAGCTTTCCACACGGCCCAGAAAGCTTTGGGATGTTTAACGTGAGCATTTGGTTTTTGGCTCGCGAAATGGAAATGCCGTCAAATTCGTTAATGAAAGTGGAACAACATAATGGCAATCCGCATATTGCGATTCCACCTACCATCTTCGCTTTATCACGATTTGCGATTTGATGAAGTTCGATTCGGCAGTGGAGCTGCGGGGCTAATAATCGAAGCAGCTCACGGAAATCGACACGGGAATCAGAGGTATAGGTGATGGTGATTTTTGTGCCATCTAGTGTGTAATTTGCGCTTAGTAGATTCATTGCTAAACCAAGGCGACGAATTTCTGTTTCGGTAATATCCAGCGCAATCTTGGCCTGCTTTTCGTAATAATGATATTCTTCTACATCAGTGGGCGTTGCTTTTCTTAGGATTGGCTTAAGCGCTAAAGAGGAAGAATACAAGTGAATTGGCATTTCAGCATTCGCCACCGTTCCTAACTCTAAACCGGATATAGTTTCTACAACTACATAGTCGCCAATTTTTAAATCGCTATAATTCGTTCCGAAATAATACGCTTTGCTTGCGTTGGCTAGTTTGATTCCAACATAGTATTCAAATTCGTTTTCTTCCATAGGATTATCTCTCCTTCGTTAATTCATTGGCTAAGTGATCAAGTAATAATGCTGGTGATAGATTTAATTCTAACTCTCCTCGCACATTTAGAATGGAACGGAGCCCGTTTTCTGGATGATGAATGATGGAAAGCAAAGGATCAATCAAATTACGATAACTAGTCAAATCGCCTTGTTGCTCGTATGAGAGCGCGATTAAATCGTGATAGGCTAAAGAAAGCATGTCAAGGAAATAGCGGCATCCTTCTTTAGTGCCAGCTAGTTCTACGATTTCTTTTTCAAAATGATAGACGCATTCTTCTTTCGAGCTGCTTAACGCTTGTAAAGCAATGATATAAGCACTTTTTGCGCGTTTATAGCTTTCGGTTTCTTTTTCGGCGGCGATGATATCACTAGAATTGCAAAAGTGAGCAAGAAGTTCGGCGTCGCCTTTTTCTACTCCGCTATCTATTGCTTCTTTAATGACTTCCTCAGTCGGTAGCAAAAGCAAATGCATGGTTTCGCAGCGGCTAATGATCGTTGGAAGAATTCGAGAGGGGTTTTGGCTTGTTAAAATCGCATAGCAATTATCGGTGGGTTCCTCTAGGAACTTCAAAAGCGCGTTGACGGCTTCTTGTGTCATATTTTCCACTTGGTGAATGATATAGACCATGACGCCTTTTACTTCGTTTGGGGTCTTAGAAAAGTCGTTTACGATGGAAGCGACATCGTCTTTTTTAATAGAGCTTTGGCTCCCGTCTAAGAAAAGGAGGTCTGTATAAAGATTATGCTCAACGCGTTCGCAGGTCGAGCAAGTTTCGTCCGCTAAAGGGGTGGGGTGATCGCATAAAAGTGACTTTGCGATAAAATATGCCGTTTCTTTTAATGGGGCTCCGCTTTCGCCAGTAAGCAAGTAGGCGTGCGAGACCTTTTTATGAGAAAAAGCCTCAAAAAGAGATTTATAAATTAAGGGCTGATGTTTTTCTAAAAAAGTCGAGAAAAGCATTATTTTTTCATCCTCTTCATGATTTCTTCATACGCTTCTTCCGCGACGGTTTTTGGATCTAAACTCGCATCAATTCTAACAATGCGATTCGGAAAGCGACTCGCTAACGTTTCAAAAGAATCATAGACTTTTTTATGGAAAGACATTTTTTCGACATCAAGGCGATTTACTTCTCTTGACGAGTTTGCCTCAATTCTTTTTAAGCCATCTTCTGGCTTTAGTTCAAAGAAAATCGTGAGGTCAGGCAGTAAACCGTTTGTTGCGTATTGGTTTAATTCATACACTTTGTCGATTCCAAGCCCTCTACCCCCACCTTGGTAGGCTAAAGAAGAATCGAGGAATCGATCGCATACGACGATTTTTCCCGACTTTAAGGCTGGAATGATTTTTTCGATAATATGTTGACGACGGCTTGCAGCGTAAAGAAGCGCTTCTGTCATTGGATCCATCGCCACATTCTTTTTATCCAAGATAACGTTTCGAATTTCTTCCGCAATCGGCGTTCCGCCTGGTTCACGCGTCAAAATAACGTCATATCCTAATTCTTTTAATCTTGGAACAATTGTTTTGATTGCGGTGCTTTTTCCAGAACCTTCTCCGCCTTCTAGCGTGATGAACATTATAATTTCCTCCTGCCTTCAAAGGCTTTTGATAGTGTTAAAGAATCTGTGTAATCAAGATTCGCACCCATAGGGAGCCCATATCCTAATCGCGTCACAAGCACGCCTTTGTTTTCAAGGAGCTTAGCGATATATAAACCTGTTGTTTGTCCGTCTAGAGTTGGGCTAATGGCGATGATGATTTCTTTTGGATGCTCGTTATCGACGCGGTGGAGCAAAGATGCAATTGCGATATCATCGCTCCCAATACCTTTTGAGGCGCTGATCAACCCTCCTAAAACATGGTATAAGCCATGGTAGGAATTCATCTTTTCGATGGCTAAGAGGTCTTTATAGTCACTTACCACGACGATGGTAGAATGGTCACGAGTTTCATCATCGCAAATCGGACATTCTTCTCCTTCAACATAAAGCCCACATGTTGGGCATTTATGAATTTTGTTTCCTACATCAATCAACGCTTTTGCGAATTGCTCTCTTGATTCGTTTTTCATGCTTAAAACGGCGTAAGCCATACGCTCAGCCGACTTTGTGCCGACACCAGGGAGCTTCGAAAAGCTATCAACTAAGGAAACAATAGAAGGGAGCTCTTTCATGAATAATTAAAAAGGTAGGCCGGTTCTACCGGTGATTTTTTGTTCAATTTCCTCAGAGGCTTTTTGAACTTCTTCTAGTGCTTCATTGATTGCCATAACGATTGTGTCTTGAAGCAAGTCAACGTTACTTGGATCGAGCGCGTCCTTATCGATAGAGATGGACGAAATGGTTTTGTCACCTTTTACGACGACTTCTACCATTCCCGCTTTGGCGACTTTGAACTCTTTGGCTGCAAGTTCTTCTTGCGCTTTTGCGAGCTCACGCTGCATTTTTTGAGCCTGCATGAGCATTTGTTGCATTTGATTCATGATATTCTCCTTTTTTATTTTGGTAAGCTAATTTGAATCGACGATTTTTCAGGAAGACGATTTAATTGCTGCAAATTATAGAAATAGTTAAGGACGCGGCTCTTTTCTTCTGGGTCAAGCGCGTAGACGAATACTTTTCTTCCAAGTAGCTCCGCAATCATTTCTTCTAGGGTTTGCTGATTGGCCTTGATATTTGCTTTTTTCCTTAGCTTTGTAAAATCAGTCGCTAAGATAAGGGCTTCTTTTGATAAGCAAAGGAGGTGGGAACTAGATAGTAAGGTCGCAAACGGCCCTAAATCAGGATCTTCGCGAAGAGAATCGAATTCCTTCCATTTAGCAAGGAGCTCTTTTCTTTCTTGTTTATCACCAAGCACCATGATTTTGACGATATCATCATCGCTCATGGTGTACATGTCTCCTTCAATTGCGATAGGAAGTTTCTTTATGTTGTCGACGGAAATCGCTGGTGCTTTTGGCTTTTCTTTTATAGGAGCTTTTTTCTCTTTCTTTTCTTCTACTTTATCTTCTTCGAACAAGAAAGCCGGGGGCTCTTCTAGGGCTTGGCCATAGTCGTCATTTGCAACAACCGGTCTTTCTTCGTTAAGCAATGGAAGAGGGGTAGCTATATTTTCTTCTTTTTTAAATTCTTCTGGCTTCTTTGGTTCGAGCTTCTTTGGAGACATAGAAACTTTTGATTCTACGGCAGGTTCTTTTTTAATGATTGTAGCCTTTGGCTCTATGGCTTGCTCTTGATATAAAGAAGTCGCAAGTTTCACTAAAGAAAGCTCAAACAACGAACGAACGTCGCCTACGTTTTTGTAATTATTTTGTGCTTGTACGAATTCAAGCACCATCGTGAGTGCATCAGCTGACGACATATTTTCAGCGAGTTCTTTGGCGCCTTTTAGCGATAATTTCGTTAACAAAGTTTCATCATTTGTTTTCGAATAAACGATGAAATCCTTGAGAACTGCAATGATATCGCTTGTTAATCTACGAATATCAATGCCACTTGTGCTATAGCTAGCGACGCGCTTCATCACCGAGCCGACCTCGTGAGAAACAACTTCTTTTAGTAAAGCGATTTTTTCCTCTAAGGAAGCTAGGCCGTATAAATCAAGGACATCTTTTTCATATAGATGATTTCCACTATATGCTAAAACTTGATCCATGATGGATAAGGAATCACGCATTCCTCCATCTGCTAAAGAGACGATCGCGTCTACACCTTTTTCATCAAAATCCGCTTTTTCGCTTTTGAGTACATCTTTGAGCTTATTTTTCATATCAACTTCGGAGATTTTTCCGAAATCGAATCTTTGGCAGCGGCTAAGAATCGTAGGTAACACTTTATGTGGTTCTGTGGTGCAAAGGATGAAGATGACGTTTTCTGGTGGTTCTTCTAGCGTCTTTAATAAGGCGTTAAAGGCGCCTGGAGTCATCATATGGACTTCATCGATAATGTAGACTTTGTATTTTCCCTTGATTGGGGCATATTTGACTTTATCAATGAGTTCACGAACTTGATCAACGCCGTTATTGCTTGCAGCGTCAATCTCGATGATATCAGGATGAGAACCTTCTGCGATTGCGATGCAGTTTGCGCAGTGACAGCACTGATGTCCTAATCCTTCTTCGCAATCTAGCGCTTTTGCAAAAAGCCTAGCCATCGTAGTCTTTCCTGTTCCGCGCGGGCCCGCGAAAAGATAGGCATGACCTATTTTGTTTGCGTTTAATGAATTACGGAGGGTTTGAATGATGGCTTTTTGGCCAGCGACTTCCTCGAATGTTTGAGGACGATATTTTAAATAAAGGGAACGATATGCCATATGGTATAGATTATAGCCTTGTGTTGCCTTTCTAACTAGTTAGAACATACCTCAAGTGCTATAATCGCTCCGCAAGAGGATAAGTTATGGAAGAAAGCATGCGCAAACGCTTAGAAACGACAAAAAAACGCTACGAGGAAATTGAACAAGAACTCGGTACGGAAGATTTTTCGAATAACGTTCCTAAATTAACTGCTTTATCAAAAGAGCAAGCGTCTTTACGCGATGCTTATGAAGCCTATAACCGTTATTTAAAATTAGAAAGTAACGCGAATGAGGCTAACGAGATGGCGAATAGCTCTGATCCTGAATTTGCTGAGCTTGGAAAAGAAGAAAAGAAAAATTGCGAAGAAGAGATGATTAAAATTGAATCATCACTGCATGAACTACTTTTACCAAAAGACCCAAATGACTCGAAGAATATTATTGTGGAAATTCGTGGGGCAGTCGGAGGAGACGAAGCAAACATTTTCGCCGGCGATTTATTAAGAATGTACACTCGCTATGCTGAAAACCAAGGCTGGAAGATTCAATATCTTGATGGGGAAGAGGGCGCAGCGGGTGGCTATTCTTATGTTTCTTTTATGGTAAAGGGCGAAAATGTTTATTCCAAACTCAAATTCGAAAGCGGTGCGCACCGCGTTCAACGTGTTCCTAAGACAGAAGCAAGCGGTAGAATCCATACGTCCACCGCGACGGTTTTAGTCATGCCTGAAGCGGAAGAAGTGGATGTTCACATCAATCCTGCTGATTTAAAAATTGACACTTATCGTAGCCAAGGAGCAGGTGGACAAAACGTGAATAAAACCGAATCCGCCGTTCGTATTACTCATATTCCAACGGGAATTGTTGTTTCTTGCCAAACGGAAAAGGCTCAACTTCAAAATAAAGAAATCTGTATGCGTATGATTCGTGCGAAAGTAAAAGCGCATTATCAAGAAATCGAAGATAGCGCACGCGCTAGCGAAAGAAAACTTAAAGTTGGAACCGGGGAACGCTCTGAAAAAATTAGAACGTACAATTACCCACAAAACCGCGTCACCGATCACCGCATTGGCTTTACCACTAACACCCTAGACCGCGTTATGGAAGGCGAACTCGATGATATCATCGCGGCCTTGATTCACTTTGATCAAGAACAAAAATTACTCGAAGAGGAACAAAACAATGGCTAGTGTTGGAGAGGTTTATAACGCTGCCTTAAAAATCGCCAAAGAATTTGATCTCTCTGGAGCTGATATTCGTCGCCTTATCGCCCATGATGAAGGATTTCATGAGCAAATTGACGTGATTTTCAATCGCGATAAAGAAATGAAAAGCGAAAATCTTTTCTACGTGCAACTAGAAGAATTAAAATCTGGGAAACCAGTCGAATACATCATGCATGAAGCTTCTTTTTTACAAAGCAAGCTTTATGTGGATGAGCACGTTTTAATTCCGCGTGGAGAAACAGAAGAACTTGTCGCGAATATCACAGAACGGATTCGCGATTATTTTGATCCGCGAAATTATCTTGTTGTCGCCGATATTGGTACTGGGAGTGGCGCAATATCAATTGCCTTAAAACAATATTTCCCCAATTGGATGATTACTGCAACTGACATTTCTAGCGATGCTTTAAAGGTAGCGAAACTTAATTTTGAAAAATATAACCTTCCAATTGAAACGCTAGTTGGCGATGCGCTTTCCCCTTTGATTAAAACCAATCAAAAGCTTGATATTATCGTCTCCAATCCTCCTTATATCTTGAACCAAGAAGACGCGCAAGCTTCGGTTCGAGATTATGAACCCGCCAACGCTTTATGGCTCACTAAGTCCAATAGTGTTTACGAAAAAATATTCGCAAACGCGTATAAAGTGAAAAAACATGCTCTATTTATTGCCCTAGAGATTTCACCAGACCTTGAAGAATGGCTAATAAGTCTCATGAAGAAATATTTGCATGATTATACGTATGAATTTGTGAACGATTTGAATGGAATGAAACGCTTTTTGTTTGTGTTTTTGAGAGATGAAGATGAAAACGATTAAATTAAATCAAAGCGATATCGAAAAGGCTGCAGAAGTCCTTCGGAATGGTGAAATCCTCGCATTTCCCACGGAAACTGTTTATGGCGTTGGGGTAGTTTACGACAATGAATCCGCCTTCAAAAAGCTTGTGAATCTAAAGAAAAGACCGCCGAATAAACCTTTTGCTCTAATGTGCACTTCTCTTGAGGAAGCGCTTCATTATGTCGACGTTAGCGAAAAGTCAAAGAAAGTAATGGAGCGATTTCTTCCTGGGGAATTGACGGTCCTTGTTAACGCAAAAAAGAATCTTCCTTCTTGGGTTACTTTGGGGACTAACGTTATTGGGATTCGTGTTCCTGATGATAAATACATCCATGATTTATTTCATCTTGTGGGGAAACCTTGCTTAGTGACTTCCGCGAACCGAAGCGGTGAGCCAACAAGCAAATATTATGAAGAAACCTTAAAAGTATTTGATGGAGAATGCGCGGCGATAGTTAAAGGGGAATGTCATTCTTTAACCCCTACAACAATTATTAACTTAACGCACGACGATTCTATTTCTCTAGTGAGAGAAGGCCCAATTTCTTTTGATACAATAGAATCATTCTGGAGGAGTATAAAATGAGAGTTTCACTAGGCGCTGACCATGCTGGTTTTAAATTAAAAGAAGAAATCAAAGCTCATTTATTAAGCAAAGGATATGAAGTGCTTGATGAAGGAACGTTCGATGAAGGACGTTGCGACTATCCTGATTTTGCCAAAAAGGCCGCTATTGACGTCATTGAAGGAAAGGCGAGCTTTGGCATTCTTTGCTGCGGCACGGGAGAAGGAATTTCTATTTCTGCTAACAAGATTAAAGGGATTCGCTGTGGGATTGGCTATGACCCCGAAGTTTCTGCCCTTACCCGCCAACACAATAACGCGAACATGATTGCTTTTGGTGCCCGTTTTATGAAAGTGGACGAAGTTCTTAGAAGCGTTGACGCTTTTCTAACAACTCCGTTTGAAGGCGGCCGTCATGCCGCAAGAGTCGAAAAGATCAACGAACTCGAGAAATAACATCTCATTCAAAGCATATGGGGATTGCCATCTTCTTTGCGAAGGTGGTTTTTCGTATTAAAAAAGAAAAAATTTGGTAAAAAAGATAAAAATCACCCTATTTAATAGTGATGGAAGAAAATTTTGTTTGTCCTCGCTGCGGGAATCACGACCCTAGATACCTAGGAATCAAAAACGGGAAAATATATTGTAGGAGGTGCGTTTCTTTTTTAGGGGAGAAAGCACCTCCTTCTAATGTTCATCCGTCCAAAGCACCTCTTATTCTTCATTATCCGTTAAGTGAAGATCAAAGAAGAATTAGCGAGAAAATACAAGCTAATTATTTAATGGGTATAGATACTTTAGTCTATGCGGTTTGTGGGGCTGGAAAAACCGAATTGAGTTATGGGGTGATTGCTTTAGCACTTCGGAAAGGGCTTCAGGTTGGTTTTGCTTTGCCTAGACGTGATGTAGTCATTGAGCTTTATTGGCGGATCAAAGAAGCATTCCCCGAAAACAAAGTTGTCGCGGTTTATGGAGAACATACCTATGATCTTACCGGTGACATCATCATCTTAACGACGCATCAGCTATATCGTTATCCTCATTATTTTGACTTATTGATTATGGATGAGATTGACGCTTTCCCCTTTAAAGGAAATGAAACGTTAATCGCAATGTATAAAGCTTCTTTAAAAGGTCCTTGCGTGATGATGAGCGCAACTCCTTCTAAAGAAATCATCCGTGAATTTAAAAAAGAAAAGCACGACATCGTTGAATTGAGGACGAGATTTCATAAAAAACCAATCCCTGTCCCTCGTTTTATTTGCTTATCGCCCTTCTTTCAAAAACTATATTTAGCCAAGAAATTGCGGCAATATAAAAAAGAAAGAAAACCATGCTTTGTTTTTGTAAGTTCCATCGCAAAAAGCCAGTCAATTTTTCAATTTCTCCGCATTTTCCAGCCAAATGGAAATTATGTTAGTAGTGCTAGAAAAGATCGAGAAGGCATCATAAATCGCTTTAAAAAAGGCAAATATGATTATTTGGTTACCACTTCGGTTTTGGAGCGGGGCGTGACCATTAAAAATCTGCAAGTCATTGTATTTGGGAGTGATGAAGCGAGCGTTTATTCCTCAAGCACTTTGATACAAATCGCTGGTAGAGCAGGACGGAAAATGGATGCCCCTACGGGTGAAGTTATCTTTTTGGCTAGACGAAAAAATAAACCAATGGAGGATGCAAAGAATGAAATCGAATTCTGCAACACATTTTTGTAAAGTGTGCTTTTCTGAAATACGCGATATATCTCTTTCTGATTTTTTCTTAAAAGATAGACCACTTTGTGGGCGCTGCCTAAGTAAAATGAAACCTCATATTACGCGATACAAAATTCAAAACTATTCCTTCATGAGCGTTTACCGGTATCACGAAGAAATACGGAATTTGCTTTTCCTATTTAAAGCTTGCGGCGATATTGAACTAGCCCCTATTTTCCTTTCCTTCCAAGCCCCGATTTTGCATTGGTACTACCATGGATTTTATTTAATTCCAGCCCCTAGTTTTAGTGAAAGAGAGAATAAGCGTGGATTTTCTCATGTAAAAGAAATGTTTAGCGTTTTGAATTTGCCTTGGATTGATTGCTTAAAGAAAACCAAGGACGTGAAGCAAGCGGATTTAAGCTATGAAAAAAGACAAGAGATAAAGAAATTTCTTTCCATCGAACCTTCCATTGACCTACGGAACAAAAAAATCCTTTTTGTTGACGATGTAGTCACAAGTGGGGCGACTGCCTTAGCCGCAATAACCCTTTTGAAGAGTCGAGGAGCAAAAGAAGTGAAGGTACTTTCCATGGCCCACACTCTTTTATCGTAATTGCTTACAATTACGCTTGATGGTAGAATTCTAAAGATTTTCGTTTGAGGTATTCGAAATGGGAAATTTTATTGAAAAACTCTTCCGACTCGAGGAAAGAGAAGTAAACAAATACGCTAGAGAAGCGGAGCACGTTTTAGCGTATGACGAGACGATGAGCAAATTAAGCGACGAGGAGCTTATCGGGAAAACAAAAGAATTCCAGGAAAAGCTTAAAAACGGCGCTACGCTTGACTCGATTAAATACGAAGCTTTTGCGGTTTGCCGCGAAGCTGCTTGGCGCGTTTTAAAGCAAAAACCATTCAAAGTCCAGGTGATGGGCGCTCTTGTTTTGAACAATGGCGACATTGCTGAAATGAGAACCGGTGAAGGTAAAACCCTTACCGCGACGATGGCTGTCTATCTGAATGCTTTGACTGGGAAAGGCGTTCACGTTGTCACCGTTAACGAATATCTTGCGGAACGTGATGCGGAATGGATGGGGCAGATTTATCGTTGGCTTGGCTTAACGGTCGGCGTTAACCTTGCAAGGAAGAGCCCAAACGATAAACGTGCCGCTTATGCTTGCGACATCACTTATACTACAAACTCCGAACTCGGTTTCGATTACCTTCGTGATAACATGGCGCCAAATCTTGAAGGGCGCGTTTTACGCGGACTAGAATATGCAATCGTCGATGAAGCCGACTCGATTTTAATTGACGAATCGAGGACCCCACTCATTATTTCTGGTGGAAGTCGCGCTCCAGCGAGCCAATATCAAGTAGCAGACCGTTTTGTTAAATACCTCAAAAAAGGTGTCGATTATGAAATCGATATCAAAGACAAGACCTGCTCTTTAACAGACTCTGGTAACGAAAAAGCCGAAAGAATGTTTGGCATTCGTAATCTTTATGATCCAGAAAACCAGGATTTAGTTCACCGTATTCACCAAGCTCTTAAAGCTAACTACATCATGGCTAGAGACGTTGAATACATGGTTGATAAAAACCATCAAATTCAATTAATCGACCAATTCACTGGACGCATTATGCCGGGCCGTGAATATAACGACGGCCTTCAACAAGCAATCCAAGCCAAAGAGGGCGTTGAAATCAAACAAGAAACAACCGTCATGGCGACGATTACTTATCAGAATTTCTTCCGACTTTACCACAAACTTTCCGGTATGACCGGTACAGCGAAAACGGAAGAAGAGGAATTTAACACCATCTATAACATGAAGTGCGTTATCATTCCTCCAAATCGCCCAGTTCAGCGCAAAGACGATACCGATTTAATTTTTGGAACGCACGCTGCAAAGCTCAAGGCTCTTGTTCAAGCAGTCAAAGAGCGCCATGAAAAAGGACAACCAATTTTGATTGGTACGGTTTCTGTTGAAAGTAACGAAGAGATTTCTAAATTGCTAACTGAAGCGGGTATCCCTCATGAAGTACTTAACGCGAAGAACCAAGCTAGAGAAGCGGAAATCATTTCTCACGCTGGCGAAAAAGGCGCAGTGACTTTGGCCACGAACATGGCAGGTCGTGGTACCGATATTAAATTAGGGCCTGGCGTAAGAGAACTTGGTGGCTTATGTGTCTTTGGCACAGAACGCCATGAATCAAGACGTATTGATAACCAGTTGCGTGGGCGTGCTGGCCGTCAGGGCGACCCTGGGTATAGCCGTTTCTTTATCTCATTCGATGACGACCTTATGAGAAGGTTTGCGCCTGAAAATCTCCGCAAAATCTTTACGGAAAATTTAAAAGACGATTCTTACGAGAACCGGATGCTTACTAACGCGGTTACGAATGCACAAAAGCAAATCGAGGGGAAGAACTTCGATATTCGTAAGAATTTGAAAGACTACGACGATGTTCTTGCTAAGCAAAGACAAATCATCTACAACAAGCGTGATTCTATTCTTTTCGCGAATGACATTGTCGATATGGTCCATGGATTCTTCCAAACAACAGGAGCGTACCTTTGCAATAAAGCTATTGATCCGGAATCTTCTGTTGGTGAAATTTCTGGTCCTATTTTGAAACGCTTAGTGGAACCTAAATTCATGCCAGAAGGCTCTTTAAACGCTGGTGCTTATGATGGAGCGGCAGCGGAAGAATGCGGCTATGACTTAGGCGAACTGCTTTATAAGCGATATGTGAATAAACGCAAAGAGTGGCCAAATGAAGTCGCTGATCAAATCGAACGTCAAATTTCTCTCAGCGTGATTGACCGCAACTGGCAAAAACACATTGATACGATGTCTCACCTTCGTGAGGGAATCAACCTAAGAAGCTACGCACAAACCAATCCTCTTCAGGATTACGTGAATGAAGGTTATGAGCTCTTCCGCGAAATGAATGAGAAAGTCGCGGTGGATACTGCTTTCAATCTTCTTAACGTTCAACTCGTGAAGAAAGCTCCAGAAGCTACTAATGAGCCAATCGAACAAAAAGCAGCCCCAGCAAAAGAACCTGCCCCAAAAGAGGAACCTACAAAATAAAATAAATTAGGTAAATTATTTAGACAACAAAGGAATTGATAAGGAATATATGGAAGAGCTAGTCGAGTTAAAACAAAAGGCGGAAGAACTTTCTTCCCTTGTTTCGCAGCTCGGTGATTCTCTTTGACCTCGACGCGTTAAAGAGCAAGATCGCCGAACTTGATGAAAAACAAAATCAAGATGGGTTTTGGAACGATCAAAGAGCCGCTTTAAGCGTTGTAAATGAACTATCTGACGCAAGAAAAAAAGTTGATTCTTATACAAAAATCCAAGCAGATTTCAAGGATTTGCAAGATTTGATTAATGAATCTTCTTCTGATCCAGAGATGATTGAGCTAATCAAATCGATGGAGAAAGATTTGGAGAAGAATATTCACGATTTACGTAACTTGCTCCTTTTTTCTGGCGAATTTGATTCTTTAAATTGCACCCTTGATATTCATCCTGGCGCAGGAGGAACAGAAGCCCAAGATTGGGCGGACATGCTTTTTAGAATGTATGGCAGATGGTGTGAACGTCATAATATGAAGTGGCAAGTCCTTGCCTATGAAGATGGCGATGAAGCTGGCTTAAAAAGCGCAACCGTTAAAATTTCTGGGCATAATGCGTATGGCTTACTTAAAGGAGAAAAAGGCGTTCATCGTTTAGTTCGCATTTCTCCCTTTGACGCTAACGCTAGACGCCACACTTCGTTTGCTTCCGTGAACGTTGTTCCTGAATTTGGCGAAGTCAGCGACGTCGTAATTCGCCCTGAGGATTTAAAAGTTGATACGTTTCGTAGTGGTGGCGCGGGTGGACAAAATGTTAATAAAGTATCTAGCGCAGTTCGTATCACCCACCTTCCAACGGGAATCGTTGTACAATGCGAAATTGAGCGAAGCCAGCTTATGAACAAAGCAACCTGCATGGAAATGCTCCGTGATAAGCTCATGCAAAAGAAACTCGAAGAGCGTGACGCTCAAATGAAGTCCATTGTCGGTGAACAGAAAAATATCGAATGGGGATCACAAATTCGTAGCTACGTCTTTTGCCCTTATACGATGGTAAAAGACCATCGCACAGGGGAAGAAACTGCGGACGTAAGTGGCGTTATGGATGGCGATATTGATCGCTTCTTATATGCTTATTTAGAGATGGAGAGTCGTAAAAGTGTCGGAAAAAAAGATTCGAAAAAAATATAGTAAACAAGAAATATTAAGGATGGTTCGTAACTATTCCTTGGTGCTTCTTGCCACGATTGTTTTAGCGTTTGCGGACGCCGCTTTCATTACACCTTGCAAGATTGTTTCTGGCGGCGTTGCTTCCATTGGAATTATTTTAAATCACTATTTGGAACCTTTGTGGGGGTTTGACACAAATTCCCTTATTGTTTCTATTGTCCAAGTAGTTCTGCTTATTGTTGGATTAATCTTTGTTGGAAAAGAATTTGCGGTTAAAACAGCATTCTCTTCTTTGATGTTTCCTGCTTTGTTCGCATTATTCATGTGGCTAGATATTGGAAAAGTCGTTGGATTAAGTGGCTTTTATGAAAAAGTTGCTAGTGGCGATATGGGCTATATGATTCTTGCTGCAATCTTTGGTGGGGCGCTTGTTGGGGTTGGTGTTGCTCTTGGCTACTTAGGGAATGGCTCAACTGGCGGATTAGACGTTATTTCCGCGATCATTGCGAAACATACCGATATGAAACAAGATGTTTCAGGCTTCATTATGGACGCAATATTGGTTGTGATTGGCATTGCGGTTTTCAAAGATATTGGTGCGGGGCTTGTCGGCGTATTAGCCGCGTTTGCCTGCGCTTTATCGGTGCAATATGCTTATATTTCTTTAAATTCTTTTGTTATCGTGGATATTATTTCTGACCAAGTTCCTGCGATTCAAGATTACATTCATAATTCGCTAGAGCACGCTTCAACAATCATTGATATGCAAGGCGGGTATAGTGGAGAAAAAAGAAAGATGGTTCGTGTTGTCATTTATCACGAGGAACAAGCGGAACTACGACAATTTATCGCAAGCGTCGATCCAAAAGCGTTCGTTTCCTTCACGACAGCAACTGCGATTAACGGCGAAGGTTTTGACCCTTTATCCGTCAAAAAAAGAAAAGAATCCTTTTCTCGTCAGAAAAAGACTAAAACCATTTCGAACGTAAAATCCCTTCAAAATAAAGACACTTTGACAAATAATCAGCATAATGAAGGAGAAAATTCCTAATGGATTATTCTCATCCTTTTGAGCTAGTTTCCCCTTACAAACCGACTGGTGATCAGCCTGCTGCAATTAGCAAAGTCTTAAACGGAATTCAAAACGGAAAGCAGTTCCAAGTTATTTTAGGCGCGACTGGTACTGGCAAAACTTTTACAGACGCGAATATTGTCGCTAAACTCAATCGCCCCACATTAGTCATGGTTCACAATAAGACTTTGGCATCTCAGTTATATGGAGAATTCAAAGAGCTTTTTCCAAATAACCGCGTTGAATATTTCGTCTCTAATTTCGATTTTTATCAGCCTGAAGCTTATATTCCAAAAAGTGATACTTACATCGAAAAGAATGCGATGATGAATGATGAAATCGAAATGATGCGCACTAGCGCAGTCAATTCGGTAATCGAAAGGAACGACACGATTGTTGTGGCTTCTGTCGCGGCAATTTATGGCTTAAGTGACCCTGATGAATACCGCGGACTTGTTTTTGATATCCATCAAGGTGAAGTATTAGATAGGAAAAGGCTTTTTCAGCGCTTAGTTGAAGCGCAGTTTAGACGCGATAATCTTGATATTGCTCCTGGTTCTTTCCGCGTGCATGGGGATATCATCGATATTGCCCCAATGAGTACGAACGATTATTACATCCGTATTGATTGTTTTGGCGATGAAGTGGAACGAATCTCGATGGTGGACCGCTTAAACGGAGAAGTGCGAAAGAACTTCCTCACTTATCCGATTTATCCCGCTTATGATCACGCTTCGACAAAAAAGAGAATCGAAGAAGCTTGTAAAACCATCAAAGAAGAATTAGAAGATCGTCTCAAATTCTTCCGCGATAATGGGAAACTTCTTGAAGCAGAGCGCCTTGAAATGAGAACGCGCCAAGATATTGAATCTTTGCTCGAATTTGGCCGTTGCCCTGGCATTGAAAACTACTCTCGCCATATTGATAAACGCGCCCCTGGCCAAAGGCCTTGGACATTGATTGATTATTTCCCCAAAGATTTCCTTCTACTCATTGATGAATCTCATGTTACGATCCCTCAAATTCGCGGGATGTTTAATGGTGACCGTTCACGGAAACAAACACTTGTCGATTATGGATTCCGTCTCCCGAGCGCTTTAGATAACCGCCCTTTAAATTTTGCTGAATTTGAATCGCTAATGCCCAATGCGGTAGTGTGTACTTCAGCGACACCTGGCGAATATGAATTAAATAAATGCGGACACGATGTGGCGGAGCAAATCATTCGACCAACGGGGTTACTCGACCCTGTGATTGAAGTTCGCCATACCTTAGGCCAAGTCGATGATCTTCTTTCTGAAATTAAGGACCGCATTGCAAAAAATGAGCGCGTTATGGTGGTCACTCTTACGATCAAAATGGCGGAAGACCTCACGGCGTTTTTGAAAGGGGAAGGGATTAAAGTCACTTATCTCCATAATGAAACCAAGACGCTAGAACGTTCAGAAATCATCTATGAGCTTCGCAAGGGCAAATACGATGTTTTGGTGGGAATTAACCTTTTACGTGAAGGCTTAGATATTCCTGAGGTTTCTTTGATTTGCATTTTAGACGCGGATAAAGAAGGATTCTTAAGAAGTACGACATCTTTAATTCAAATCATTGGCCGTGCGGCAAGAAACGCGCACGGGAAAGTAATTATGTATGCCGATAAGGTTACGGATTCCATGAACGAAGCGATTCAAGAAACGAACCGTAGACGCAAAATCCAAGAAGCGTATAACGAAGAAAACGGAATCATTCCAACTACGATTTGCAAGGAAATTAGACCTCCGTTATCGAATGACGAAACAAAAGATGAGTCTTTATTAAAGACGTTTAGCACCCATAGTTCTCACTCTGAAATTGAAAAGCGAATCAAAGAACTAGAAAAAGAAATGAAACGTGCCGCGAAGGAGTATGATTTTGAACGTGCCGCGAATCTACGTGACATTATTCTTGAAGCAAAGGCAGGATTAAGCAAATGAAAGACTACAAGCTTTACCTTTTTGATTTTGATGGAACTCTTTTTGATAGTTATTTCTCTTTAATTGGTGTTTACCAAGACGGGTTTGCTAGTATCGGTCAAACTTGCACTGCCGAAGAAGCGGCAATTTATATGCACGAATCGCTTTTCGATACTTGCAAAAAGCGTGGCTTGAACCATGAAGACATGATAAAAGTGGTTGAGGCGACAAATCGCGCGATCGATTTCCCAAAGCATTTGAAAGAAATCAAGATTTATCAAGACAGTAAACCTGCTATTGAAACTCTTTTCGCGAAAGGGAAAGATCTTGCGATTGTAAGCGGGAATTCCGAAAAGCATATTCGACTAACGCTAAAAGAATTCGGGATGGAAAAATATTTCTCTACCATTGTTGGGGCTTCTATTGACCGCCGCCCAAAGCCATTCCCAGATCCTTTATTGGATGCGATGAAATCTTATCCTAGGATTGCTCCTAGCGATATTGTCTATGTTGGGGATTCCTTGCAAGATCCCGAATGTGCGAAAAACGCAGGTATTGATGGGATTCTTATCGAGCGAAACAAAGAATACGTGACGTATCAAGGTAGGAAAATCACGACTTTGGAAGAGCTATTGAAGTGACAAAATTCTAGATTTTCCTCACTTTCACCTATAGGTGAGGATAAACTTCAAGTTGCTTATCGATTTCGATTAGATTAAAGTTATTGGGCGCAATTAGCGCTGGAGATTATTTCGATGCTCAAGTGGTATGACATTATATTTATCATCGTTTCGCTTATCGTCATCATTTTGAGTTTGCTTCAAGGTGGAAAAAGTGAAGGTGCTTCCGGTGCCATTACCGGTGGTGGTTTAAATGTTTTTGCAAAGACAAAAGAAAGAGGTAGTGAAAAGATTGTAAGCTGGCTTACTTTCGGATTCGGCATTCTCTTTTTGTTTATGGCTCTTCTTATTGTCGTTCTTGGTGGAAAGAGTTCTAGTAGCGATAGTTCTAGTTCCGATTCATCCGCTACAAGCACGGCAATCGCAATGCTACTACCATTCTTACATTTCTAATATTGAATGACGAGCTTCGACGTGGGCAATACCCACGTTTTTTATTATGTGGACCGATAGGGACAGCCTAAAACCGCCTGCTATGCGGGCGAGACGATAGGAAGCCGTGGCGGTCATGAAAAAAGTCCTCCGGGGAGTAC